>CAYMKI010000067.1:0-8944 GCA_964390695.1 uncultured bacterium | reverse complement strand
CTGGAAAGCTCTCATCCGCGATTTCTGGAAAGATTTCACTCCCGCCTTGGAGATCGCAGAAAAAGAAGCTTTTGTGCCTCGAGTACAAACCGATATCGACTGCCCGCAATGCGGATCCAAGTTGCAAAAAATCTGGTTTAAATCCAAGTACTTCTATGGCTGCTCCAAGTATCCTGAGTGCACCTATTCCGCCCCTATAGAAGAAATCTCCTTCAACAAGGAAGACTATGCGGCAGATTTTAATTGGGATCAAAAATGCCCGAAATGCAGCGCTGACATGAAAGTCAGACATGGCCGTTTTGGAGCATTTTTAGGTTGCACAAACTATCCTACTTGCAAAGGCATTGTTAACATACCCAAAAAAGGCGAAACCCTTATTTCCCAAGAAGACCTGCCCGAATGTCCTGCCGTAGATTGTCCCGGGCATATGGTAGCGCGAAAGTCGCGCTTTGGAAAAACTTTCTATAGCTGCTCCACATTCCCTGAATGCGACGTGATCGTCAATAACCTGGACGATTTGGCATCCAAGTATAGTGAACATGTGCGTACACCTTACGTAAAAAAATCACGTACACAAAAAGGCGCTAAAAAAAGCGAAGCCTCAGCTACGGCTAAAAAAACAGCAGGCACAAAAAGCAAAACTACCAAAAAGCCAACTGAAAAGTCCACTGTGAAAAAAACCAGGACATCGCCCACCCTAAAGCTGACGCCTGAATTGGCTGATGTGTTGGGCAGTTCCGAAATGAGCCGGGCTGATGTATTAAAGAAGATCTGGGAATATATAAAGTCGCATGGTTTGCAAGACACCGCCAACAAGCGCTTAATCAATCCCGACGCCAAACTAGCCAAGGTCTTTGGTTCCAAAGAACCCTTGGATATGTTCAAAATGGCGGGCGTTCTAGGCAAACACATGGAAAAATAGCCATGGTTCATAAAGTTGTGGTAAAACCTCTCACTACGTTCGAGGTTTCACCACAATTTATAGACAGTGTTGTTTAGGTTACGTCAACGTTATCCATGCACTAGCTATTATAAATCCGCAGTAACATCTGAACCCCTTCATCGGTGAATTTAAACCTGCCCTCACTGTCATTTTGTGTGATCTTATTTTCAACAAAAGCAAAAAATTGAATATCTTGCATATCTGCATTTGAGGGTACAAATCCTTGCAACAGCTCGGCATATTGATCTTGGTGCTGATACACCGCCTGCAAGATAGCAGATTTATAATCCTGAAGCAGCTGAGCGCGCACGGGTTGGTTGAGCATCGATTTTAAATAACCTACCAACTGATCGCGAGCACCGTAATAAGAATTAAAGCTGTGTAAAATTTGCGCTTTAGCTTGGGCATCGACAAGTCCTTTAAGAGGACTGTTCTGCAATAGCTTCTTATCCGAATATTCTGTCGGGATGCCAATATCCTCGGCAATTAGACTGATGATCAAGCTGATCTTATTAGCATCATGCATGGGCCACTTCTTTAGGCATTTCGGTATGCGGGCTTCACGCTCGTCATAGTCGCTTTGGCTCTCATCGCATCGCCTCTTTATCTTGCTCATAGGATTGTGAGGATGTGTTTTCTCCTGATCATCGACCATCTTTTGTATGGCCTCTTCCTTAAATCTGCGGATAAAATAGCTCAGTTTTTCTTTCAGACTCTCTGGCTCGTTAAAAGACAACAGCACATACCTCCAGGTAATCGATTGGCGGGGAAAGCACTCATCAAACCCCTCAATCAACATCCTTAAAGCCCCTTTTTTGGCAGTATCTTTATCTACGCCTGCCGCTTGGAATTTCACATGCAGCTGGTCTAAATAATTCTCTTGATGCGCATAGATTTCATCGGCATTTGCACCATGCTGAACTATATCTTTAACAGGCTGCTTATATTTTATGTTGCTAAGACCGCGAGTGAGCCTATCGATGTCATTCTTTTCGAAGTTAAGCCTCTTGGCCTCTGCCACAAAATAATCATATTTATCAGGCGCCGATACTGACGTTGCCTTTGGTTTAGCTACAGCCGCAGGCTTGTAAGTGCCTATAAGTATCCCCAAAGCAGCCAAGGCAACTAATGTGATAGCCACAGGAGGAATAGGAAAAATTAAGGCAGCAGCAACTAACGTCACATTGAACTTAAATAAGACAAGGGCGGCGACTGGAATGCTTAAAGCGATGGCTGCCAAAGCCGCAATCTGGATTTTTTTAATTTTCTTTGCAAGATCGTTATTTTTCAGAACGAGAGGTACATATCTTTCTGGAATACAACACAATATACTAGGACACTTCAACATTATAAAACTCTTTGCTTAAATATTTATTCTGGATCATTCCAGCGGCCATGATCCTTGATTAAGGCAATCAAACGATCATCGGCTTGCGAAAATTCTATATCTTTTTCTATGCAAGTTTTGCCCACATACAAATCGATCATGCCTGGCTTGGATCCCACATAGCCAAAATCCGCATCCGCCATCTCTCCAGGACCGTTGACGATACAACCCATGATGGCTATTTTGACCCCGGGCAGATGCGCCGTCCTGGCTTTGATGCGTTGGGTGACTTCTTGCAAGTCAAATAAGGTGCGTCCGCAGCTCGGGCATGAAATAAAATCTGTCTTAGAAGAACGCATTCTAGCGGCTTGTAAAAGATTAAAACTTAAATTGCGAAGAAAATCTAACTCGTAAGGAGACTCTATCCACACACCCTCACCCAGACGATCGCACAACAAAGCACCTAGCTCCGCAGCAGCGTGTATGATGAGATCTTCTTTAGAAACCGCATATTTGAAATTTAAAATCACGGGTATTTTGAGTTTATGCTGATGAAGCCATTCAAAAAAATAACGAGTGAGGTGTAGGCGATTGTCAGATGGACTGAAAATGATCAGGTCAGGCTTGATCTCCAATAACATGTCCCAATCTTGAACAGATTCCTGTGTGACTCTCACCACACATGGAGTTACAATATCATTCACCGGACCTACTTTAAACCGCTGCGCCTTGGCTTTCATCTGCACATCATAAAGAGCTTCTTTCAAGCTTCGGATGATGCAAACATCTTTTAAGCAGCTTGAGGAAGCTGACATGACTCCAACCCCGGTTTTTTGCAAAGTCATCAAACGCTGCAGTAGTTGAGGATCGTGGATTTCATCCTCGACAAAAATGTCATCTACGGTCGACACTTTTAAACGGGGTTGTCCTAGCTGTACATCACAACCAGCATGCTTAAAAAATTCGGGATGGCTGATCGCCTGATGGTTTGCGCTGACGATAACTGAACCGTCCCGATGCAGAGCTAGGTGTTTGGGAAAAACCACATCTCTTTTCTGGATGTCATCGAAGCGTCGATATGTCTCGACAAACGGATTTATTCCTTGTCCCCTGTAGCTTTCGGCAAAATGTATCAACTTTTTGCACGGCTCAATTTCATACCAAGGATCTTCGGTTAAAGACACACGGATCGTATCGCCGATACCATCCAAAAGCAACGAGCCGATACCCATAGCTGATTTGATGCGGCCATCTTCGCCTAGTCCGGCTTCAGTAACCCCAAGGTGAATGGGATAGTCCCAACCCAAAGAGATCATTTCTGCCACCAACAAGCGATAGGCGAGAATCATGACCTGGGGGTTGGAGGCTTTCATGGAGAAAATAAAATCATGGTAATCATTTTTAATGCACACGCGTGCAAATTCTATGGCCGATTCCACCATCCCTTTGGGTGTATCTCCATAGCGATTCATGATGCGATCGGACAGAGATCCATGGTTCGTGCCTATGCGCATCGCCCGTTTAAGGCGTTTACATTTCTCCACCAAAGGAGTGAATTTTTCCTCAATCTTCTCCAATTCCTCGGCGTAAGCCGCATCATCATACTCTATGATTTTAAAAGAAGCTCTTTTATCGACAAAATTGCCCGGATTAATGCGCACTTTGTCCACAAAATCCACTACCTTCATCGCGGCAGGCGGGTAGAAATGAATATCAGCCACAACTGGGATCGTATAACCGCGTTGCAATAACCCATTTTTAATGTGTTCACAAGCTTCAGCTTCTTTTATGCCTTGAACCGTGACCCTGGCTATTTCACAACCGTAATCAGATAATTTTATGATTTGATCGATAGTAGCCTGGACATCGCGCGTGCTCGATGTGGTCATAGATTGAATGCGGATGGGGTTATCGCCTCCCACCCCCACATTGCCCACAAGGACTTCCCTGGTCTTGAAGCGCTGAGTCTTAAAAATAGATTCGCAGTATTTCATAGAGTATCTCTTGTTAATTGGAGTTTAAAAATGTTCTAAGAACTTTCCACTCTACGTTAGTCAGAGCGTTTATGCCACTGGAAGCATGAGAGGAAGCCTCAGAAACCACTTTCTTCGCAGCACGTATACCTTGAGAAGCTGTTTTTACGGTACCATGAAATACCCCTTCCTTTTCTACGTTTTTTGCATGGTTGATATTATCGAACTCCCTAATCGATCTTAGATTTCCCAAACGCCTAACGGAGAAATAAAACGCCGCAAGACCCGCTGCTGATCCAATTATACCTAATGGGAAAGGCAAAAAAGCCAAAGAGAGGAGGCCTAAAACACCTAATGCCACGCCAATGGTTTTAAATTCGATCACCCCTAATCTCCCATCGCTATTAAAATATACTTGGGTCAAATCTTTACGGTTGTAGCCTATTGCTGCATTGTTTCCAATAAGTGGTTCCATCACTATCTCCTTAATTAAGATTTAAATAAAAAAAATCGACTTATGCTTATTATCACTATTAAATAGAAAAAAAAGTGTAATTGTAAATAGTGTAGCAGACTTCCTTCCCTAAAACAAGCCCTTTTTAGTATCTTCAGCAGCTCAAGGTAAATCCTGTTTTACCCAAGCGGGCTTAGACTCTTCGAAGCTGTCTTTCCCAAAAATCACCATCTTTCTCCCCAATCTGGGACTCGTATTTTTTAGCGGGAACTCCTGTTTTTTCTTAACCCCCTAAGAACCTGATTGCTACCCTCAACTTACTACAAAATCTCAGTGAGGCCATAATTTGAGGCCTTGTCGACAATCCTTGCGATTTGCTATGCTCTAGGTATAGAATAAAAACCTAGAGGTCACCATGGCACAAAACTTTACCGAAGCCGTAACCGAAGCTATCCAAACGGCTTTTAATGAAGCTCAAAAGCTCAAAAACACAGAAGTCAGCGACAACCACTTGCTATATGGATTTTTAGCTCAACCCGATGGCTATTTCCCATCTGTCCTTTCTCAGCTGAACGGCAATCCCAACACCTTATTGGAAGAAATCAAAAGCACCCTTAGTCGCCTGCCTACATTTACAGGCACGTCGTTGGAATCCCCTGGAACAGCCAGAAACCTGCAGTCGCGCATCGCCGATGCTCAGAATGTGGCCCAACAATGGAAAGACTCCTATACCAGCAGCGATCACTTTCTACTTTCCTACTGGAAAAATAGTCCTGAGCCCATGGCAGCCTGGAAGCAAAAAACAGGCATTACCTTAAAACAACTCGAAGAATACATCAAAAAAATTAGAGGCGACCGCCATATGGATTCCCCTACAGCAGAAGCCAGCTTGCAAACGCTGGAAAAGTTCACCAAAAACCTTACCCAGCTCGCATCTGAAGGAAAACTCGATCCGGTCATCGGACGAGATGAAGAAATTCGCCGCACCATGCAAGTGTTAAGCCGTCGCACTAAAAATAACCCCATGCTCATAGGAGAACCCGGAGTGGGCAAGACCGCTATCGCGGAAGGATTGGCTCAGCGTATCGTCCAAGGCGACGTTCCCGATACCCTCAAGAACAAACAACTGGTGGCCTTGGATATGGGCAGCCTGATCGCCGGCACAAAATACCGCGGTGAATTTGAAGAACGTCTAAAAGGCATCTTAAAAGATATCGAAAAAAGCGAAGGTAAAGTGATACTCTTTATCGACGAGGTCCATACTCTGATCGGAGCAGGTGCCTCAGAAGGGGCTATGGATGCAGCCAACCTGCTTAAGCCCGCATTAGCTAGAGGAGCCCTCCACTGCATCGGAGCCACAACACTCAATGAGTATCAAAAATACATAGAAAAAGACGCCGCCCTGGAACGCCGTTTTCAACCTGTAACAGTCGATGAACCTTCCCTGGAAGATTCGCTAGCAATACTGCGAGGCTTAAGAGAGCGCTATGAGATTTTCCATGGTGTCAGAATTACAGAATCTGCCATCCATGCCGCTGTCTTTCTCTCCCATAGGTATATATCGGATCGACAGCTGCCGGATAAAGCCATCGACCTGATCGACGAGGCAGCCAGCCTGATCCGCATGCAGCTAGGCAGCCGCCCCCTGCCCATCGACACCAAAGAAAGGGAGCTGGCTTCGCTTATCGTTGAGCAGGAAGCTCTGAGACGTGAAGGCACGCCCGCCAGCAAAGCGGAGATAGATAAACTCGAAGCACGCATAGCCCAAATTAAAGAAGACCTCACTAAATTGCGCCAACATTGGGAACAAGAAAAACAGCTGATCCAAACGCTCAAAGACAAAAAAAACCAATATGAACACCTGCGCTTCCAAGAAGAGGAATTCGAACGCAAGGCCGACTACAATAAAGTGGCTGAACTTAGGTATAATGCCATCCCCAAACTGCAAAATGAAATCCAGGAAGCCGAAGACAAATTACAAAAGAAAGCCAATAGGCTGCTGCAAGAAGAGGTGGATGAAGGCCTCATCGCCCATATCGTCTCCAAATGGACGGGTATACCTGTAAGCAAAATGCTCGAAGGGGAAGCCCAACGCCTGATCCATCTGGAAAAAGAACTGGAAAAACGCGTAGTAGGCCAAGACTTGGCCATCACTGCCGTCAGCGATGCCATTCGCCGCTCACGCTCAGGATTGAGCGACCCAGGAAGGCCTATGGGAGTATTCTTATTTATGGGTCCCACAGGAGTGGGCAAAACCGAGCTTGCCAAAGCCCTTGCCGAGCAGCTTTTTAATCAGGAGGAAGCCCTCATTAGGCTCGACATGTCTGAATACATGGAAAAACACAGCGTTTCCAAGCTCATCGGATCGCCCCCGGGTTACATCGGCTATGAAGAAGGCGGACAGCTGACCGAAGCCATTCGCCGCAAACCCTATGCCGTGGTATTGTTTGATGAAATCGAAAAAGCTCATCACGATGTCTTCAATATCCTGCTGCAAATCTTCGATGATGGTCGTTTGACTGACAGCAAAGGCCGAGTTGTCAACTGCAAGAATGCTCTTTTCATTATGACCTCAAACTTGGGTTCAGAACAGCTTCTAAGCAAGCTCGAAAGCTCGGAAGAACGCCTGAACAAGGAAGCCATCTTGGCGGTTTTAGACCCTATTTTAAAATTGCATTTCCGACCGGAATTCCTCAACCGCTTGGATGACATACTTCCCTTCTTGCCTTTACGCAAAGAAGACATGCACAAGATCGTAGAAATCCAACTCAGCCATATCACTGATCGTTTAAAGGACAGGGAAATTGGCCTCGAGTATACAAAACATGTCGTCGACTACCTCAGTGAAGAGGGCTACGACGCAGTCTTCGGCGCGCGTCCCCTCAAACGCCTTATCCAGCAAGAAATTGTCAATATGCTTTCAAAGGGTATATTAGAAGGTAAAATACTACCAGGACAAGTGGTCAAGCTCGACTATAAGAACCATAAACTGACGTTCAAATAAGCGGGAATGAACGACCTTAACGACACCCCCGAAATTAAAGAGACTAATGGAGTGGGTGTCGTTTAGTGAAACTTCATAAAACGCCCAAATCGGGGATCCAGGACTTCATCATGCAGCACAAAATACAGAAAGACGAGACCAAACCCTAGGGAAGGGCTAAACACCCCGATGGCTAAACCCAACGCACACACTAAAATCTTCTTAAAATTTTTCCATGATTTCAATGCAGCTTGGTTAGCCTGGCTATTCTTAAATAGGGTAAACGCAGCCAATAAAAAGCTGATCGTAGTGAAGAACAGAGAAAAAGCCGCTACGGCGATCAACAAAAAACAGGCAAAAAATGCCATGATGCGTATGGCCCAGGTAGATTCGACTTTTTTAAGATTTCCAAAAAGGCTTTTATACTGCTCTTCTTCTTTATATCCTGAAAATGATTCAGATGCGGTATCTTCTTCTATGACCACAAATTCAGGACGATGGTAGCTGACGGACTCTTCTTTTGGCTCTGGTTTCATGAATATACAGACTCTTTGTTGATTTTAATGTTTTATTTATTTTTATTTTACTCTTTCCGAGAATTTTTATAAACTGTCATCCTTCAAAACTATTCATCTCCCCGCAACAGGCCTCTTGCATAATTAAACTCCTGCCCTTGCCCAAAGTGTTTTAAATTCCTTATCCTATTCCCGAATAAAAGGGTTTGAACCACAGAGAGAAACGAGAGTAGTGTGAAAGGGGTTGAACCACTGAAATTAGCGAAAGTAGTGTGAAAGGGTTTGAACCACAGAGAGAAACGAGAGTAGTGTGAAAGGGGTTGAACCACTGAAATTAGCGAAAGTAGTGTGAAAAGATTTGAACCACAGAGGGCAGGAGGGCAGTGAGACTAGAGTGCAAGCATAATAGAGGAGAGTTTAAAGCCAAATGTGTAAACTCTGCAAGCGTGTCCCTACTTTTCCAGTCTATTTTCAAACAAGATAGCAAACTGGGACAGCGCCTGTTTCCACCCGTGCAATTCGATTGTCCATTTTTCGCGGGTCTGTAAAATTAACTGTGTAAACTAAAAAGCAAGTAGCTAATAATAAGCGACTTACTTTTTATTTTGCACAGTTAATTTTACAGACCCACACCTCACACTACTCTCAATTATCTCTGTGGTCATATTTTTTATTTCTGCACTCACTCTAGTCTCACTGCCCTCACTGTCCTCTGTGGTTCAAATCTTTTCACACTACTCCCGCTGTCC
>CAYMKI010000066.1:0-15703 GCA_964390695.1 uncultured bacterium | reverse complement strand
AGCACCCTTACAGGGTGCCATTGATGATGAATGCCGAACTCTGGGTTGTTACGTACCAGGCCATTGGGCTGATGAGAGGGCAGTATTTATAGAATGACTAAAGCACATAGTTGACTAATTACATCAGGGCAATGGCAAGGGTACGTACCCACTCATCATTTACGGTGTATGCATATGACCTCTCCATTTTCCTCTGCGTTCACACTTGTCTCACTGCCCTCTCTTCCTCTGTGGTTTTTTATCTATCGGTTGGGTTTTGCGATAAGGAATATAATAGAATTCGGGCATGGGCATGGAATGGGCGTGGGCAAGGGCAGAGGGGCTAGCTGAAATCGAGTTCCATTTGTTGATAGCGGCGCATCAGATCTCGGTAGTGGGCGGCATCTTCAAAGCGCAGTTCTCTGGAGGCTTTTTTCATTTCGGCATCGTATTTCTTGATTTTGGCCTCGATTTCTTCAGAGGTGAGGTATTCGTGCTGTTCTTCAGCCACCCACATTTCTTTGGAGGGTTTGGCTGTGGGGTAGGCGGGCTCTGTTTCTTTTTCTTGTTCTGCTTCAACTAGAGGGGCAATCTCTCTTTTGACAGTTTGGGGGGTGATGCCATGGAGGGTGTTGTAGTCTTGCTGCACCTTGCGGCGGCGTTCGGTTGTGGCGATGGTGTTTTTGATCGCTTGGGTCATTTTATCCGCATACATGATCACGCGCCCTTCGGCATTGCGTGCTGCCCGTCCGCAGGTTTGGACGAGGGAGGTTTCACTGCGCAGGAAGCCCTCTTTGTCGGCATCTAGAATGGCTACCAAGGACACTTCGGGAATATCCAAGCCTTCCCTGAGCAGGTTGATGCCTACTAGGACGTCGAATTCGCCGGCACGCAGATCGCGGATGATTTGCATTCTCTCGATGGTGTCGATGTCGGAATGCAGGTATTTGGCTTTGACGTTCAATTCGATTAAAAACTTGCTGAGGTCTTCGGCCAGGCGTTTGGTCAATGTGGTGACCAAAACCCTGCCTTTTTTCAGGGTGTGTTCACGGATTTCTGCCAGGCAGTCGTCGACCTGGCCTTGGGCTGGGCGTATTTCAATTTTAGGGTCCAGCAATCCGGTGGGGCGGATGACCTGCTCGACCACCTCTCCTCCGGCCTCTTGAATTTCCCACGCGCCGGGAGTCGCGGAGACGTAGACCACCTGGTGCATCAAACGGTAGGTTTCCTCGAATTTCAGGGGGCGGTTATCGAAGGCGGAAGGCAGCCGGAATCCAAACTGCACCAAAGCTTCTTTGCGGGAGCGGTCTCCTGCGCACATGGCATGCAGCTGAGGAATGCTCTGGTGGGATTCGTCGACGATCATCAAAAAATCTTGCGGGAAGTAGTTGATCAAGCAGGGAGGAGGTTCGCCGGGTTGCCTGCGGCTGAAATGGCGCGAGTAGTTTTCGATCCCTTTGCAAAAACCGACTTCTTTGATCATTTCGAGATCGTATTGGGTGCGTTCTTGGATACGCTGCAGCTCTATCAGTCGGTTTTCTTTTTCAAAATACTCCATGCGCTCTTTGAGTTCTTGCTTGATGCTGTCGATGGCCAGCAAGCGCACTTCTTCCGGGGTCACGTGGTGAGAGCTGGGATAGATGGTTATGCTGGAGATTCTTTGCGTGACTTTTCCCGTGAGGGGATCAATTTCGCTGAGGCGTTCGATTTCATCTCCCCAGTATTCCACGCGGATGGCCAGGTCTTCTTCATAGGCCGGGAAGATCTCTATGACATCCCCGCGCACTCGAAATGTCGACCGGGAAAAGTCGTAATCGTTCCTTTTGTACTGCATATCCACGAGGTGAAGCAGGAGGTCGTCGCGCCTCCGGTTTTGACCGACGGAGAGGGTGAGGTTCATGCCTTTATAGTATTCCGGAGAACCCAAGCCGTAGATGCAGGATACGGAGGCGACGATGATCACATCCTGCCGTTCCAGCAGAGAGCGTGTGGCGCTCAAGCGCATTTTGTCGATGCGGTCGTTGATGGCCATGTCTTTTTCGATATAGGTATCGGTGCGGGGAATGTAGGCTTCGGGCTGATAGTAATCGTAGTAGGAGACAAAGTATTCGACCGCATTTTCAGGGAAGAAGGTTTTGAATTCTTGGTACAGCTGGGCGGCCAAGGTTTTGTTATGAGCGATCACCAAGGTAGGTTTTTGGATGATGGAGATGACATTGGCCATGGTGAAGGTTTTACCTGACCCCGTGATGCCCAGCAGCACTTGTGCTTTTCGTCCGGCGGCGATGCCATCCGCTAGTTTTTGGATGGCTTTCGGCTGGTCGCCGGCGGGCTGAAAGTCTGTTTTCAGCTTAAACACGTTCTGACCTTTCTTTTGCTATTCTAGTTATTTTATTCCAGCCGCCGATCAATCCCATGGCGCTGCGCATTTCTTTAAGCGTGTGGTTGGATACTTCCATCATCTTTAAGGTGCCTTCGTAGATGATCTGTTCCACCAGCCCTTTGTCTTCGGCGAAGTGTTTGCGCCTTTCTCTCATCGGCTCTAAGAAAGTGTTGAGGGCTAAAGCTAGCTTTTGTTTGACTTCGACGTCGCCGACTTTGCCTTGGCGGTATCTGGCTTTCAGCTCTTCCACTTCGGCTTTATTGGTATTAAAAATGTCATGATAGATGAAGACGGGATTTCCTTCCACTGTTCCCGGTACGTCGGCGCTGATCCTATTAGGATCGGTATACATGCTGGCGACTTTTTTTTCTACCGTTTTGGCGTCATCGGACAGATAGATCGCATTGCCGGCGGATTTGCTCATTTTGCCTTTGCCGTCGGTGCCGATGAGGTTGGGGCATTCGCTTAGGAGCACTTCGGGCATGGGGAAGACTTCGCCGTAGGATTGGTTGAAACGGCGGGCGATATCTCGGGCGAGTTCGATGTGGGCTTCATTGTCTTTGCCTACGGGGACTAGGTGAGCGCGGGGGAGGAGGATATCGGCCGTTTGCAGGACGGGATAGCCGATCAGTCCGAAGGGGATGCTTTCGGAGTCTAGGTGGGCATTCCTGGCCATCTCTTTCAGGCTGGGCAGGCCTGTCAGGCGGTTCATGGAAATTAACATTTCAAACACCAGGTTCATTTCATAGACAGCAGGCAGGGGGGATTGCAGGTAGAGGGTGCATTTGGATGGATCGATGCCGCAGGCTAGATAATCCAGCACCATTTCGCGGGTGTTTTCGCGGATATGCATGATATCCTCTTTAGATGGTTTGGTGGTGAGCGAGTGCAAGTCGGCGATGAAGAAATAACATTCGTATTGTTCTTGCAGGGCCACGCGGTTTTTCAATGAACCCACGTAGTGGCCGAGATGTAATTTGCCGGTAGGACGGTCACCGGAGACTATGCGTTTGACTTCTTTTTGTTCCATATATTTAGATCCTCGTAAAAATATCATTGTATATTTGCATGCCGATAATGGCTAGCGAACTTAGTATGATCAGCCCTAGGGAGAGTTTCCCTCCCGGGAGCATGCAGGGAGCCGATAGTTTCTTATGGTAGCGGCTAACCCATACCATCACAGCTGGTAATATGCCGAACAAGATGACAGCACCGAAGCTGCCGGCATAGCTCAAGGCGGTGAGAAACAGTTTGGGGTAGATCAGGGCGAATCCCAGGGGCAAGGCGATGACCAAGCTGCATAGCAGCAGTTTGCCTTGAGGCGTTTTCTTGATGTGCAGGCCATCGGCCAAAAAATCCACAAAGCTCAAGGCAACCCCTAAAAAAGAGGTGACGATGGCAAAAAAGGCAAAAAAGTCTGCCACGTCCACTATCCAAGAGGCGCCGATTGCATTTCTGAGGGCTTGGGTGGCCATATCGCCTTGCTGTAAAGCTTGGCGGAACCCCCCTTCGCCCTCCACGGACACCAGACCTAAGATCAAAGCCTGCCATAAGATGTAAATCCCCAGGGGGATTAAGCTCCCGATGATCAGTGTCAGGCGTAATTTTCGCACATCTTTATTTAGATAATTGGACAGCGTAGGAACCATATTATGGAAGCCGAATGAAATGATCATGGCCGGCACCACTATAAATGTGGCGGACCAGTCTTGGTGTTTAAGGTGATCGACATGCACATGCGAGCTGCCCATAGTAATTAAGAGAGAGTAGGCGGCAATCAGTCCGAGCATAAAGACCCTGTTGACCCAGTCCACAGCCTTAGTTCCCAAGTATACCATCAGACCAAAGAGCACGCACGTTAACAGGCTGCCCATCCATGATGGCAAGGTGGAGCCGGTAAATCTCTGAAAAAAGTAGGTGATTAGCTCGCCGGTGGCGGAGATGTAGGCTACCATCAAAGCATAGAAGAGGAAGAGGAAGCCTGCCCAGCCGATGCATTTGCCTATCCATCCTAAGGAACGGTCCGCCATGGAAATGATGCTGACTTCTTCTTTAAATCCCAGGTTGACTTCCAGCAGGAGTAATCCGGTGGAGATCATGAACAGCCAGCTTAGGATAAACATGACTAAAGAAGGCAGAAAACCGGCCATAGCAGAAAGTACCGGAAGGCCTAACATGCCGGCGCCGATGCAGCAGCCGGCGACGAGTAAAATGCCGCCAGCCAGGCTGCCTTGGTGGGAAGAATGGGATAGGGACATGCGATAATCCTCAGTATTGATAGAGTTTAAGATTAGAAAGGTTTGAAAAAGAGGCAATGAAAGTAAAAGAGCTTGGCCTTAAGGCCACCAGGACGAAATACTGGATATTGTCAACATGGGAAAGTATGTATTCATAGATTCATTATAGCTACCCATCTTTAATTTGCAAACATTTTTTTGTTGTTGACTTTTTCGTTCAGAATATTTAAAACTATACCCGGAAGCAGAATTCTGTATTTTTAAGAACGCATATTTGTTTATAAACGTTTTAAAATAAAGAATGGCTACAATAGTTATATATTCGGCGCTGAATGCAATGTAACTATAGAGGCAAAGCAACCGGTAGGGAAAAGCTAAGGAGAGCTTTTTCAGACCGTGTTTAGCTAGGGTCTCTCAGGGAAGACGTATCAGGATTAGATTTGAAAATTTGCAATATATTTTATTTAAAAATAGATTGCAAAAAGTCATATTTCTCATTATAAATTATGATAAGGCTATGCCAAAGCTTTGTCTAATATGTCAACCCGATAATCTATAAAGGAGTCTAAAAAAATTGAGGTGTTTTGCCTTTGGTAGATATTGACTCACTACACAATAGCGTTGCCTTGGAGGCTTATAAATTTTAAAGCTGATAACAACCTATCATTAGTAGTCGATTGCCTCAGCACAATGTTTTGGAGAAAAGAATGAATTTAAAGCGGTATTTGTTTTGTATTACAGCTATGTGTGCTTTTGTCTCATCGAACTTGATGGCTCAAGATAATGGACAAGATGAAAGCGCCTTTGATCAAGAATTAAATGAAAGGGATTTTGCTGCCCTCAGAGACTATTTAAGAGAAAAGCGTATTGAAAATATCGAGGAAGAAGGTGAAAACCAACTGGTCATCAGCGGTGATGTAAGAACAGAATGGCGATATATGACCGAAAGACAGCAAGGCCACTCTGTACGTGGAGGCGATGCTGTAGATGCTAAGGGAATTCCTCTTTCCCGTAATGACTTTGATATTGAGCTGAACTTGTATTTCGACTATTTGACAGAGAGAACCTGGGCAGTAGCGCATCTTCAATATGATGACAGCGCGGGTGTAGATGATAACGAGAAATCCTGCATTGATGATCCAGAAGGATATCATGGCAGCGGCGATAAAGATAAGCTGAACTTGAAGAAAGCCTTCTTTGGATTTAACGTATTTGACAACGGCTGTTCGCGCTTTGATATCGAGTTGGGCCGCAGAACTTTGTACAACGTGTTTGATTCACGCGTACAGTTCTTGAGCCGATTTGATGGATTGCTGCTGAGCTACGATTATAAGCAAGAAGGCTTAGGAGAGCTTTACGTAATGTTGGCCGGTTTCTTAGTGGATGAGCGCGTCAACCATTTTGCTTGGATTGTAGAAACAGGATATCTTAACATTATGGATAGCGGATTTGATGTTAAATATTCCTTTATCGATTGGAAAAAGAACGGAAGAAACCGCTGCGAAGCGAGAAATCCTCGCGGCTTTAAGTTTGAAAACTCACAGTTTACCTTTGCTTATAATTTCAAACCTGAGATTATCTGCAAAAGAGCGCAGGTATTCGGAGCTTTCCTGATCAACCATGCTGGCGTTGACAGATACTACAGGAACGATTTTGATGTAAGGCACCATAAGCGCCATCAAAATAAAGCCTGGTATGCTGGTATAGCTTTGGGCAGGGTTGAAAAAGAAGGGGATTGGTCTTTGGAAATTCAATACCAGTGGGTTCAAGCTTTTGCTATGCCTGACAAAGATATGTCCGGTATCGGCCGTGGCAACGTGCTTAAAGATAGCATTACTGCTAGAGGTGCACGCGGCAACACGAACTTCAAGGGATGGAGATTCGAGGGCTTATATGCCATTACCGATGAGCTGACCATCAATCCGATTGTGGAGTGGTCGCAGCAGATTTGTTCTGCTATCGGCGGATCCCACCATTTCTCGAAGGTGGAGTTAGAAACCGTATTTGCGTTTTAATCTAAAACCAAAGACAGGGCTGCATTTATACTGCAGCCCTGCTTAAAAAATACATAAGGGATGCGGTGTGAGAATATTTAACAACGTTCGTTACATCTTAGCTTCCCTATTTGTCTTAAATCAATTTCCTTTCACCCATATTCCCGGTTGTGCGCAAGAAGCAGCCAAAGCCTCCCAAGATGAAGCCCTTTTTGTCCGGCGTATTTTGGAGTTCTGGCGTGACAAGGAAAACTCTATTGTCAAGTCCCAAATTCAACAGTTTAATACCCTTTATCCGCAAAGCGAATATACCGACAGTTTGCGGGTTATTCTAGGCGATATTTATTGGCAGGAAAAGCATTATGAATCTGCCTTGAATGTGTATAATTCTCTGTCGAAACCGGCCTATCGGCAAAAAGTCTTTGCCAATTGTTTGGATTGTTTTTATCACTTGGGCCGTTATCAAGAGATTGCGGAGATGATCCCCGAAACAATTAACGCTCAGGGCATGGATTTAACCGATCAGCAGCAATCCACCTTATCCTACTATCAAGCTGAAGCCTTGTTGAACTTGGCCAAAGAAAACAAAGACGCTGTGCAAAGGGCGGAACAACTGGAAAAAGCCAAGGCGTATTTCGAACAGCTGCAAACCTCAGAACATAAGATGAATGCTAAGCTAGGCTTAGCGGAAATAGAATTCTTAAACGGCAATGCAGAGCAGGTGGTGCAGCATTACATAGATCTGGCCCAAGAGGCACCCGAAAAAAAGGAAGATATGCTTTTAAGGGCTGCGCAGCTGCAAGCCCAATATGACCCAGAATTAGCATTGGAAGAATTGGAGAAAATCCAGGAAGTGTATGGAGCTTATTCTTCGCAAGCTGCTTTGACGCGTTTGAGCATCTTATATGATACGCAGAGATATCAGCAAATCATTGATGAAAACACCCGTTTTTTTAAAGTCCTTAAAACTAGCCAGCAGCCTATCTTGACGCTTTATCTTGGCCGCAGTTACTTTTATCTGAACCAGTACGAGTCGGCCCTGCAAGAATTTCAACGGCTGCAAAGACCTGAGCACAAGCTGCCTTATAACGACCCGAATATCGAAAAGTCAATTTTTGTTATGATGGCCGCGTGTGCCTATCAGGTGCATGATCTGGCGTTGGCGTCGGCTTTGAAAGAAAAATTCCAGGCAGAATTTCCCGGAGATCCCGCCGAGGCCAAGCTTTTATACTATGAGGCCTTGGCATTAGTCTATCATCAAAAGTATTCACAGGCTTTGGAGAACTTTGATCGCATTCTTTCCAAGTACCCTCAAGAAGAGCTGTGTCGGGATGTCCTGTATGAAAAAAGTTTGGTTTTATTTGCCCAGGGCAGGTGGTTAGAGAGCCGTATGAGCTTTGCTGAGCTTATTCAGCAGGCTTCGGATTCCCGGCTATATGCCTCAGCTATACAGTATATGCCCTATCTGTCTATGCAGCTTTTGGAAGAGGCCGAACAGCAAGGCGGTGATGAGGTAAATCAGTGGCGGCATGCCCTGCTTGCCGATCTTCAAAGGGTATTAAAGGATACGGAGGCAGGTTCCAATATACAAAGAGCCAAATATACCTTGCAGTTAGGCAAGGTGTTATATGATTTGAAGTCTTATACTGAAGCTATAGAAACGCTGCAAGCCTACATAGATAAATACCCGGAAGACGAAAATCGCTATCAGGCGCATCTTTTGCTGGCCTTGTGCTACCAGGATGGACCTCATGACTTAGGCTTATTTGCCAAGCATGCAGAAACAGTATTGCAGATCAAGCCCGATTATGCTGATAAGACGCGTCTACATATGAATTTATTCAATGCCTATCTTGACTTGGCCAAGTCGCCCGAAAGTCAGGCTAATTATTATGATCTAGCCGCTAATCATCTTTACCAGGCTGTGCAAGACCCTAAGGCTAACATCAAAATGGAAAACCAGTTGTGGCTAGGCAACTATTTTTACCATCAAGTCAGAGATAGCGTTTCCGACCATGATATCGAATTTTTAAAGGATGCGGAATTAGTGACATCGGCCGAAAAGTCCTTAGCTGTATATATGAATGTCCTAAGGCCAATAGAGATAGTAAAATTTGATCCTGATAACGCGTATTTAGAAACCGAATATTTCAAGTTGAGTAATTTGCTGGGCTGGCTCAACCATCTTCAGGAGCAAAGGATTCTGTTAACGCAATTGATTAAAGTGCAAAACGACCCTACGGATATAAAGTGGAAACTGCGCGCGCGCACCTTGTTTGCTTACGCAAACGTCAGCCTGGCCCTGAATGAAACGAAGGATGCTCAAGACACTTACCGTGAGCTTTTTGAATCAAAAACTGCGGATGCTTATGTATCGAATGCCGCAAAATTGCGCTGGGCGCGTTTGGTTTATGCTTCACTATCTGCGGAGAAAAAAAACACGGATGATCCGGAGATGTTGACCTTATTAAAGACATTGAAAGACGTGCAAATCCACAAAATTTTAATGCAGGAACCTATACATCTAGAAGCCAGCATTGATTATGTTGCCATTAGGTCTTCCTTGGAACCGCTTGAAAAGCAGGAGGAGCAGCAGCTGTTTTTATTTAAGAGAATCCGCGATGATTTTACTGGCAAGGATGATATTTGGTCGAAAGATTATGCTGAGGCCAGAAGGGCGCATCCCGATAAAAATGCTCTGGTTGAAGCTTACCTCAATCTGGTGGAAGCGCACATTCAGCATTTGGAAGGGGCAATAGCTAAGAAAAACAACACAGCCGGCTATGCCGAAAAACTAGAGTCCGCCCAAAAGTCGTATCAGCAGCTGCTTGCAGATACTTCATACTCTAATCATTATATCAGGCAGCAAGCAGAAGCCGGTTTAAAACAGATAGTGCTTCCATGAGCGATGAATGGTTTAAATGCATATGAACAATAGCCACGTAACTTCTCTTCTTTACAATTCCAAGATAAAGCAATGGCAGCTGCCTGCGCTCTTTGCAGCCCTTGGTTTGGCGATCTTATTTCATCTGGCCATCCTATTGTTTTTGAAAGAGATGCGTATAGATCATCATTCGGATGTTAGGGCTTTTATAGAAAATCAATCTATCACGCCTCGAGACGAGATAGTGAGCGCTTCTGAGGATGTGCTTAAACAAAAACAACTGGCCGAGGTTTTAAATCAGATCTATCTGCAAAGCCAGCCGGAAAAAATAGACAGTGAAGTGCTCGAGGAGATTCCGGAATTCTCGCAGCCGGTGGAAAGCGTCTCTACAGATATGCATGTTTTGGATGACCCCATGGAAATGTCTAAAAAGGAGCTTGTGTCATCCCATCCTCTTTCGGACTCGTATCAGGCAATTACACCGACGCTTGGAGAAGAGCTTTTGTCCAGCAAGTTCCTGCGTCGCCCTACAGAAATTGACATCTTATTTCCGAATGATGAGTACCTGGTCGACGAGCTGATCATGGCTACCGAAATGGCCTACGGTCATCTAGCTCCGGAAGAGATAGAAGAAGTTGACACCTTAAATGCCATTAAAGCGGGTCATGAAGATACCTCTTTAAAAGGAAATTCGATGCAGGACCGTTCCGGTGTATGGAATAAGCAGTTGGCTGACGTCCTCACTAAGAGCGGCGGTAGTTTTAATTTATCTTCTATTGTAGGGAATTGGAATTATTCTGCCTTAAAGTCCTCGCTGGATTTTCACAGCAGGGATGCTCTTTTGCCGTTGACTCCAGTGAATGAAATGCGGGGATTTGACTATAAAAGCTTGGGCTCCATAGCGGGCAGCAATGATTTTAATCTAAATGTGGAGTATGCCCCGCGTGCTGAAGGCGGTTATTTATTTAGGTTAGAATTGGTACCTAAAGACCAAGTTAAATTTAAACATATCAAACAGAATTACTTTTTTTTAGTCGATCGTTCTCATTCCATTCGCTATAACCGTTATGAAATCACTAAGGCGTCTCTTGCAAAGGCTTTGGCTTTGCTGCAAAAAGAGGATACGTTCAACATTTTGGTCTTTGATGATAAGATTACGCGCCTTTCTTCCCACAACCTGAATTGGAATACGGCTAATGTATCTTTAGGCAGGGATTTTATCCTCAATCAGCCTTATGGCGGGCTTTTTGCCAATACCGATCTGTACTCATCCCTTGGTCTGATTGTGCCTTCCGACGTAGCGGAAAATGAGGTGAATACGGCGATCTTGTTGTCGGATGGAGACACATTCTTAAGCCTGGATAAACAAAGGACCTGCATAGGCAGCTGGACGAACAAAAATGCCGGAAAAGTCTCCCTGTATACCTTAGCTTCAGGCAAGGGAAATAACTTGGCTTTGCTGGATATTTTAAGTGTGTTTAATAAAGGTTCGCTGCATTTTTCACCTACTGACAATGGGATTGAAGGGGTGTTGTTCAATCTGATCAAATCGATCCGAAATCCCATCGGTAAAGATATCACCATCACCACGCTGTCATCTGGACAGGACCAAAAGATTACCGTCTTTCCCGAAAAGCAGTATCTGCCTAATTTATATGAAAATACCCCTTATGTAGTCTATGGGATCACCGATCAGCTCAAGGACTTTCACATATTCTTCCAGGGAAAATATTATGATAAATTGCTGGATATAAAACAGGAAGTGTCCTTTAGCAAAGCCTCAAAAATTGAGTCAGAGGTCTTGGCCAAAAAAATGGCGTTGCAGAAGGCTTATGTAGCCTATCATAATTATTTATTTGATGGGCAGCAACATCACCTGAATGAGGCCAAGCACTTGCTGGCTCCCTACCGTATACCTTTAGCTTTTAAATAGTTGTATATATGCGCATTGTAGCAGGAACTTATAAAAACCGTACCCTTAAAGCCCCCAAGGGATTAACCACTAGGCCGACATCGGAGAAGCTTCGCGCGGCCCTTTTTAACATGATCCAGCACCAGGTCGAGGGAGCCGTGATCCTAGATCTGTTTGCCGGTTCAGGAGCTATGGGTTTGGAAGCTCTCAGTCGCGGAGCCTCAAAAGCCGTATTTGTCGATAGCCATCGCGAAGCTGCCCAATGCATCAAAGAGAATCTTTCCGCTTTACAGGTGGGTTTGCAGGGAGAGGTGTGGCAGGGAGATGTATTTGATTTTCTGGAGAGGTGCATTAAACAGGGGCGTGTTTTTGACCTGATCTATGCCGATCCTCCTTATGATGCCACGAGATTTTTCCAAGGAAAGAAGATGTCTTATAGCCTTAGACTGCTTCATCTTTTGGATGCGGGTTCTGTGTTGAAACCTGGCGGGAGGGTTTTTATCGAAGATTCAGCCTTGTCCAAAGAGCTGGCCCGTGATTTTGAACGCTTGAAGTTCATCAGCTCGCGCCAATTCGGCCGATCCAACCTGCTGGAATTTCAGGCATAACATAGACCTCTTGCCTAATTAATCTCCTTTTTGTTATGGTTCTTCACTCAAAAGAGTACAAAAAAGAAAAAAAGACTAAAAGATTGATCTCTACAATATGGCTTCAAGTTAAACGCAGAGGGCACGGAGGCGCTGAGGCACGGAGTTAACGAATGAAATCAGCATGAATATATAAGGCTTTGACAAGAAGCAAAAACATAAAATTGCGCGCGAAGCGCACAATTTTAGCGCTGTCAGTCAAAACCCTGCGGGTTTTGACTGAACCCTCTGAGCCTTAGTGAATCTGCGAATCTGTGTTTGAAATATAAAACGATGATCCATGTTATTTCACGATAGAGGGCGCTGAAAGCAACTATCGAGCTGTGTGCTGATGACCCTTTATTGAATCTCTCTATGTGCTCTGTGGTGGTTTTAAAATGTTTTATGAGAGATTGTGAATAGTCCCGTTAAATAGATCTATATTGTGAGGTTAGTAGATGGATCCTATTGCAAATAATTATTTGTTAGTTAATCTGCCTGAAGATATACAAGATATTATTGTAAGAAAATTGAATATAAATGACTTGAATAAATGTTTGCAAGTTTCAAAACTCTGGAATAAGTTATTTAGTCAGGATGTGGTTTGGAAAAATATTAAAGAAAACTATGGTTTGGAGATGACTCCTACAGAGCATACTCTTAGACAAGCTCAAGGTAAGCCCTATATAGGATGGATATTTCGCTCATTAAATCATCTTATATCCATCGATAACAAATCACTAGTTTGTAGTTATGTGTTACGCCAAGATGAAGAAGTGGCAAGGCATTTTCCTGATTGGATAGTGAAGTCATTGGGAGGGGTAGATTTTGTCAGGCGTATTCCACTAAAGATTTTCGAGCAAAATTCGCGTGTTGAGGAGAAGGATTTTACCGCACCCATTGTCCTTGGTATTTACAAACAAGTAAAGTATTCAGATGAATGTGAGTCTATATTCCAAAATAAAAGTTGTATATTACTTAGAATACGCGACAATCAGATGCAGAAAGTGTTTAATGATGGGTTGCTATTTTCTTTTGATGCAATTCATCCTAAACATCTATACATTCAAGAAAGAGAGATAGGCGAAACTTTATTAGATGAGGCTGTTCTCCTCCTACCACGAGAAGACCCATTAGAATGTTTTCAGGCAGATAAACCTCACGACCGAATCATACGTTTGATGAAGAAACAGCCTATCGGCAGATTATTAAGAACAGAGACTAATTCGAATGCATTTATCGAGGGGCCTCGGTTGACTTTAAATGGTAAAAGCGTTTTAGAACTGTGTTAAAACTTGACTTCGTACCAGTTTTGAGAGAGAATTTCTTCTAGGCATGAAAGTCGATTTCAAAATTGTATAATATAGAATTAAAGGTTAATATGACAACAATTGAAACTATAGCAATTATTATTGTTTTAATTATCTCTTTGCCGAGAATATGCAAATATATTCGCAGGCCATCTTTATTATATAGTGCTTATTTGGTTGTGGGAGTGCTTTTATCCGGATTTCTTACTGTGTATACGCGATTTATGCTGGACGAGTTAGGTAAGATAGGTTTTACGCTTTTGCTTTTTTTGATTGGATTGGAGATAGATTTGCCTTCTTGGAACTCACTACAAAAACCGTTAAAATTCTGCGCATTGTGGCTAGGTGTCCAGATTCCCTTGTTAGTTACCATGTTTTTTTTATACGGCTATGATATTAATTTTGGATGGGTAGCTGCTACAGGCATCAATGCGTGTTCATTAAGCATTGCATATGGATTGCTTAAAACTCAGGAAGAGGATTTAGATCCAGTAGCAAAATCTCAAATTTTAGCTTCTATGATAGTGCTGGAGGTGATGACGCTATTTATTTTTGCTTCTACTGATGTTGTGTTGAGTTATGGATGGGGAATTGAAATTATTTCTCAGTGTGCAGCGATACTATTTTTTATCATCATAATGAAATTATTTTCAAAGCGCATTCACCATACTTTAAGTATATTGTTGGACGGGCAAGGGAGATGGAAAATCCATCAGATGTTACTTATTATTTTAGTGGTCGCCATTGTGGGGGAAAGAATAGGATTGTCTGCTCCTAAAACAGCTTTCTTTTTAGGATTGTTTATGTCCGCAGTCACCCATAAGGGATTGAAAATTGAAGATGAACTCAAGCCTGTTGCTAAAGGAGTATTAATCCCTATATTCTTTTTAAGCTTAGGGACACGAATTTCTATAGATAATTTTTCCGCTTTGATTCAGCCAATCAGCATCATCTTATGTGCGGCTTTAGGGATGCGCTATTTTTTATTTAGATACTGCTTTGGAACAACTGAGCCATTGAAAACATTTTTGTTGTTTTTCCCTAACATAACCATGGCGTCTGTGGCAGCAGAGATTCTGATACATCATCATTTTGGGCAAGAACAAATAGACATGCTTCTCATGACAAGTTTAATATTAACAGTTGGATCTTCCTTGCTGTTTCCTGTAAGGGTAAAAAAGACGGAGTTGGGGAAAGATAAACCTAAGACCTTACTTGTGGAAAATATCTATTCGTGATGCCGAACATTTGATTTGCTTTCCTGCTACGACTCTACCCAAACAACCTGAAAATTTGAAATTTCGACCTGGCTAAATCACGAGAGTATTCGCACGGGTCCAAAACTGACTTTTCAGGTTGTTTGGGTGTTGACTTTCAAATTTATTTGAAAAGTGTTCATAGGAGGTGTCTATGATGAATCTAAAAGTATTTAAAATAGCACAGAGTGATTGGCCTTTTGAGAACTTGTTACACGAGACTCAGCGCAGAAAAAAACTAGAGAATCTTAAAGCGCTATTCATGCGGCAATTACGCATTTTCAGAAGCGAGGCTGAGGAAGGGATCATGAGCAGTCAGGCCGTTCTGGAAAAAATTGAACTCTGTAAGCGCAATATTGTCAAAACAAACCGATTGATTACAGGTTACAACCAACTTGGGTTGCATTTTCAACCTATCAAAACACTTCCGATCATAAATTTTAATCTGTGGAAAACACGCTTTCAAACAGTGATTCCAGAGGATATTATCCATCATATATCCAAGCATCTAGACTATCACACCCTATATGCTTGGTCGCGAATTTGCAAAAGTGCCAGGCAGTATGTGAGTGGAGACGCTGTACTTGTATTTTGTTCCCGTTTAGCTCTTGTCGAACAGTATATTATAAGACATAAGAAGACCTTAAGAGATGATGAGTTATTAAAGTATAAGCTGTTTGATACTGTCATCGAAAAAATCAAAGTGTATGCCCAAGAATACAAAATTTCCAAGCAAGATCGGAAACATATTTCTGAGGAAATATACATAGTTGCCTGCAATAACTGCGATCTGAGGAGATTTGAGGATACTTTTTTGTTGTTTGCCGTTAGATTGCTGTTGTTGGGCATGGAAGGCAAAACGCTGAAAGATCCAGAAGTGCAGAAATTTATAGCAAAAAGTCTAAAAATCCCCATCTACTGCGACATAGAAAATATAGAGCTATTTTTACATGCTCCACATAAGGCTTATAAAGCGTATCTAGAGATAAGCTTCAAAAATCAGATAGAAAATACCCTTAGGCAGCTAGATAATTCCGAATCGTCATAACTCACCTTACGCAAAAGGTATAGCGATCAAATGAGTAATTTGATTTCAGAAAAAAGTCAAAAATGCTCGCCTTA
>CAYMKI010000065.1:0-15909 GCA_964390695.1 uncultured bacterium | reverse complement strand
GACCACGGCGACGAACTAACACATCACCTTTTGATGGATCGGCTTTTACTGACGCTTTTACTTTCATGGCATTTACCTACTGTAATCTTATATCAATCAATGACATTAAAGTTAAAGGATCGCGATTTTTTTTTCAATGGTTTTTTCAGGTTTTTTCACTTGCGTTTTTTAGGCAGATATTTTATTCTTAGTTCACTTAAGTATTAGTTATTCATTAAAGAGGTAAAATTGTGAAACGTACATACCAACCCAGCAAACGCTGCCGCAAATCCGCATGTGGATTTCGCGCTAGAATGAAAACCAAAAGCGGACGCCAAATCATCAACAGCCGCCGACGTCAAGGCCGCAAGCAATTGACGAGAGCGTGAAATCTCGTTTTTCATTGAGCAAAGCCGTTCGCCTGCGCACTCGCCGTGAGTACCAGCGAATGGCTTATTATGATTCCCGTCATGTGGGCCGCTATCTTATTTTTGATGTCAAAAGTAATCGTCATACTTATCCCCGCCTTGGAATCACCGTGACGCGACGATATGGCAAATCCCACCTTCGCAACCGCATTAAGCGGCAAATCCGCGAAGTTTTTCGCTTATGCCAGCACAGCCTCCAACCAGGCCTAGATATACACGTAAAACCTCGATCTGCAGCTTCTCTTGCCACTTTAGTGGACATCAAAGCTGAATTTTTACGATACCTGTCGCAACAATCAGGTGAGTAAGGATGATTTTTATTTGAGTTTGGCAGCTTCCTGCTCAAGCGATTTCACAGCTACAGCAATATCCGCTTTCATATTGTCCGGTGCATTTTGATAAGACAAGCGCGCATAATCTAAAGCTTTTCCATAGTGATCTTTGTTCAAATATACTTGAGAGATGATCATATTCAGGCGCCATAAGTTGTCTTTATCTTGGACGCCAAATTTATCCCGATATGCCACTAAAGGAGCGACGCGCTCGTCAGAGGATAATTTATCTTCGTTTTGAGAATATGCTTCAAAAGTAATCACCGCTAATTCATATTGAATTTTTTGCTGATCACCTGAGTTGGTAGACAAAAGCTGCTGTTTGATAACAGCAGCTTCTTTTTCGTTGATCAACCCTTCCTCAGCCAACCAGCGGTATCGCTCTAGTAAAAAATAGTTTTTTTGGTCAGATTGCATGCCCACCTTCAACAGAGTTTGAATATCGTTAAGCAAATCCAGTTCCCTGGCTTTTTCATAAAGGGTCTTAAGTTCAGACCCGCTTAACTGCTCCCCCGTTGCCTTTTGCATTTTTTGTGTATAAAATGAAAAGTCATTCACCATTTTCCCTAGGTGTGCAGCATATTGACGAGGTCCACCCGGACGATAGCCGGTGATACCTATCTGTACTTGATTTTTGGGCTCCAACAAGATCACCGTTGGAAAACTGCGCACATCGTATTTTTTGAGCAGCTGTTTATTTTGCGCTGCGGTTTGCCCGTCTATCAAACTTTTGTCCTGAGGAAAGTCAAGCTTGACAAACACATATTTGTCACCTGCCAACTCAGCAAATACGGCTGTATCAAACACCTCTTGTTCTAACTTGGCACAAGCCGGACACCATCCTGTCCCTGTAAAAAACAAAAGCAAAGGTTTGGATTGATCTTTAGACTGTTTCACAGCTTCCTCATATTGAGTCAACCACTTCATTCTTTCCTCGCCGTCAAATGACCAACAAGGCAGTACTATACTGCATAAAAAAGCAATAAGAGAAAGTAATATACCTTTCACGGCTATCTCCTTGTAATAAATATCTTAGACATGGTAAACTTAATCCCATATTAATAGATTTAAGGCTAAACATGCAATGCTTTCCACCGACGGTGATTTTGCGCCATCGACGCGAAAACTTAAAAAAATGCAGTTTACGAGGACTGGAAAAACTTTCGCACATTGAATTTTTTTCTTATCCAGGTCCTATCGAGGCTTTGCAAAAATGCAACGGCTACGTCTTGTTACAGATGAACGCTCCCCCTTTAACGCTTGACGACAGCCACTGCGGCCTCTTGCTGATCGATGCCACCTGGCGCTATGCAGAAAAAATGCTGCGCTTCGTTGAACCGATCCCCAACCTGATACCGCGCAGCCTGCCCGACCATTTCCGCACCGCCTATCCACGTAGGCAAGAAGACTGCGTCGACCCCGAGCGTGGTCTGGCTTCGGTTGAAGCCTTATTTCTCGCCTATAGAATTCTAGGCCGGGATACTAGCCAGCTTTTGGAGAATTATCACTGGAAATCAGAGTTTCTATCCAAAAATTATATATATTGACAAAAACAAAGAAAACATTTAAAATTAAATAAAAAATATAACGTTTTATTCATGCTTAATAACATTTCAGATTTACTAGATTCTACCGATAACTTTATATGGGGATACGTGGGTTTCCCTATATTATTATTGCTGGGCTTGCTGCTTTCTTATCAATCCGGCTTTATGCAAATCAGGCAATTTCCTGCCGTCATCAAGCTATTTTTCGGTTTGCTTAGAACCAAAGACGAGAAACATGAAGGCGTACATCCGATCAAAGCCTTCTTTGCCTGCGTCGGTGGAGCTGTGGGAGTCGGAAATGTGGTAGGCATATGCACCGCCATCCAAATAGGAGGGCCTGGCGCACTTTTATGGATATGGATGACGGCTATAGCCGGTGTAATGGTCAAATACGCTGAAGTCTATTTGGGCATTCGCTACAGAGTCGCCAGTCATAGAGGCGGCTTTAACGGCGGGCCGATGTATTTTATTCAAAAGGTTTTCAAGAATAGCTGGATGCCCAAGCTCGTCTGCTTGTTGCTATGCATTTACGGGGTAGAAGTCTATCAATTTAGCGTCATTGTCAATAGTGTTACCGTGAATTTAGGCTTGAACATGTACGCCGTCATTGCCACTTTGCTCTTGTTGGTCTTCTTTGCAGGCATGGGCGGCATAAAGCGTGTAGGCAGCATCTCTAGCGCTATCATACCTCTATTTGTGGTAGTGTATGTAAGCATGGGCCTGTGGGTGTTATGCAATAACCTCTCCTCTTTGCCGCAAATATTTGCCACGGTCTTTTCCTCTGCTTTCACCGGCCATGCCGCTTTTGGCGGTTTTATTGGCAGCACCATGCATATCGCTATTTCACAAGGAGTGCGCAGAGGATGCTATACCAGTGACTTAGGAATTGGCTACGCCTCCGTCATACACAGCGAAAGCAGCAATTCCGTGCCTGAAAAGCAAGCCTCTTTGGTGATCTTTGATGTCTTTTTGGATACCTTCATCATCTGCACCTCGAGTGTGCTTATTATACTAGCCGGCAATACTTGGCATGAACCTATAGAAACAAATTTACTAGTTCAGACAGCTCTAGCTAACTACTTTCCCTATATGCATTACTTCATGCCCATATTCTTATTCCTTTTAGGCTATTCTACTATAAACGCCTACTTTTGCGTAGGCCTAAAATCGGCAGAATTTATAGCTCCCAAAGTGGGCAGGCCGCTTTACTACGCCTATGCTTTTGTGTGCCTGATCGTCTTCTCGTTCTTCGACACGAGTCTAGCACAGACGGTGATGTCCACAGCTGGAGGATTACTGCTCATCATCAACTGCTACAGCATTTTCCGTTTAAGAAAACACATTTCCTATCAAGGTGCAACCGAAAAAAGCCCTGCAGAGGTTGCCATCCCCCTCGATAATATAGCTGAAATAGGATGATACCTAAGGAAGCCCCAAACCATCCGCTACACCATTCGTGATGGTGAATGGTTTGTCATCGAAAAAATTGTCGTCATCCAGAGCCCATACCCCCGCCCCTAATAAACCATTATTCAGGGCGTATTGCCCTTTGGATTTCGCTGTTTCGGCATTGTCATACGATGTCCATACCAGATTTTTCGCACTCCAAGCATAGGCTGTACTGGTAATAGAATTCACAGCAGCATGTTTATAATAATTGCACAAGTTATATTTTATCTCGTAATAAGCCAAAAATCCCGGCTGTTTTGTGTAATAACCACCTGTATCAGGATCGGTAAATTCTGCGCCCGGCCCAAAAGGCTGGTTGGGCAAATTGCCGGGAAATTTCAAGCCGCGAAATGTCCGCCCATAAGCCGGGACTCCAAGAACTATCTTATTGGCCGGCATGGAGTGAGTGGGATACTGCACATTTGTGGTATAGGCATGGATAGTTTCGGTAATGCACGTAGGGTTGTTATTGACTTGAGTTATAGTAGGATTGGGCTGCAAGGGAGCATTTTCACCAGTTAACGGCAACGCATCCGGACCGTTGCCAGGCTGCCAATCAGGTCCAAAATAGTCATAACTCATCACATAAAATAAGTCTACATACTGGCTCAGCGCCGATAACCAATCAATATACGACTGTGCATTGCTTGAATTGATCGAATACACCTGTGTGGTAGGATCGGCAACAACTGCAAATCCATTTATAAAATTGGCCGGAGCACAGCCCGGAACCGCCATCCTGACTTTGAAACCTTGAGCCGACATCTGCGAACTGAAGGTTTTAATGAAGTTTGTCAGATTTTGGTAATCATTGTTGGTGCCGCCTTTAGAGGGGACGCCGGGAAACAGCCATTCCAGGCAAACTCCCGCAAGGTTGTATTGCTGGCAGAGTGTAATAGCCGACTGTATAAAGGGGTTATATTTTGTTGAATCAGCAACCATCTCGGAAAAATAAGGATAAGTCGTTTGCCCGTAGGTATTATAGGGGTCATTAAAGTTCCACCCTCCTATACAGACATACACGCTTTTGCCGCCCGCTATGGAAACCACGCGTGTTAATAAATCACTATCATTGACTTCTGTAAACTGTATTTTCCAATCATTGGTTGAAAATTGCGTCTGGGTATTATAATTGAAATATAAATACGCATAATGAATGTCTGTCAATCTGGATACAATTGGATTTAAATCCTCAGGCAAACAATTGCCAGGCTTGGGACGGAATTGTGCCCAGTTGCTAAAATAGCCTATCAGCAAAGGTGTTGCACTAAGTGGTTCTGCGCATACAATCATAAAGATGAACAGCGCTTTGAGATAATGCGAGATATGCATATTTATTTTCCTATATGTAATGAGTGCGTTTTACCTTACCTAGAATACGTAGGTGATGGCCGCTAAAATCTGCTGGCTTTGCCATTCTGTATGGGGTTTCCAAGAGACGGCTTTGTTAATATGTAAACTATCCGATGTCCCAGTATGTAAATTCATATATTTCCATATCAACCCGATTCGTAGATGACACGACCAGATATAATCTAGCGCTATCGATCCTCTAAATCCCAGCAACCGGCCTTGATGCACATGCAGACGCTTGTTGCAAGAGCCAAACTGACAAAAGTAGTCGATATTCTCATCTCTTTTGCCGCAAAATATGTAGCTGATATCCGGAGTCAACAATAAATTACGCCACACAATGGGCATAGCTAAACCTACATATATGCCTTGAAAGCACGAGGAGGTCACATGCGAAGCTTTGAATCCTTGAAAGACATATCCCAGCCTAGGCTCTAAAGACTGACACTCCAACACCTTCAGGGCAGCTCCCACACTTAGATCGACCATCCAGGTGCTAGCCCCGCCATGTTTATGCGTATATAGATGCTGCACTTGTTTTGACGGCATCACCCGGCTGATAGTGGTCATCGTCTCTTTCTGTTTATAGATATCCTCGCCATAAAAATCATAAGGATCTGCTTGTACATCATATTTTTTTGGGGTTTCATTGGGCGTAAGCGGTGGCACCAAAAGATCGATAGTTCCTCTAGCCCTCTCTTGTGTGTGAAAACAAAAGCCAACACCCGCCATCCCCTTGAAAAACCAGCCGCTGCTGCACATCCATCGATCTTCAAGGTCTACCTGATACATCCCCAAACTGGGTATTTCTTGTTTAAAGCGCCTGAAAGAAGGCGATACCATGGCTCCGCTTTGTTTAAAGCTGTCCAACCGATACCCCGTTTCCAATTTAAAATCATTCTCCCAAGCGCATAATGCAGAAAAACAGCAGCAAAAACTCGTAAGTGAAATAGCAAATTTCATCATGGCATCCATTTGAACTAATTTTTGGGTCATCTCATACAAAGACAAGAAATTTTTTATAGACGATAAAAGCATGATTTGTAAAGATAATTTTTTTACAATTTCAACTCCGGACCAGATACCGATGATGCGAATCAATACATTTCTGAAGAACAGAAAAACCCAGTGGATGTGCCTGGCAGCATTGCTAGCAGGATGTTGCCGCTATTCGCAAGAGCTGGCAGAAGAGCGCTCGTGCAAATCCGCCGAGGATGTGCAAAGGCTGGAAAACAACATATGCCTTCCGAAACACTGCCTGAACTTGGACGACATCATAGAAATCGCCATATCCCAAAATTTAGACCTCGCCGTCAAAGAGCAGCAATATGCTATTCAAAGAGAAACGGCCACTCGCGCGGCCTTAAGAATGCTGCCTGAATTAAATGTCGCTATGGACTGGAGCTATCGCAACAACAGTGCCGCATCTTCCGGGCAAGTCGTTACCGCTACTAAGCCTCCCCTTCCTCCGGCAATCTCCGAGTATTCCACCCAGCAAAGAGCCTATCAATGGAATCTAGGTCTTGTTTGGAATCTTCTGGATTTCGGTTTATCCTATTTTCAATCACAGGTCGAATGCGATCGGATCATCATCGCTTCCATGGAATACGAAAAAACGAAACAAAATATCATTTTGAATGCTGTAAGACTGTATTGGAGAGCTATTATAGCAAAAAAGGCCGTTAAAATCGCTGCACCGCTGATTGAAGAAATGCAACGGCAACGTAAAGTCTTCGAAGCTTTATTGGAAAACCAGTTCTATCTGCCAAAAGACCAACTCTACAAAAAAATATATGCTACTTATCAGCGCGAATTCCAGCTTAAAGGCTTCAACGACCGCACAGACTCCTCCGATCCCACACAAGGATATGAAAAGGAATATCAAAACGCCCTCTTGGACTTGAGTGCTCTGATGGGCATACCTCCGTGGGAAGAAATCGAGCTGTGTGAAGTCGAAGACTTCCCCTACCACGTCGAATATGGAGATATCTCAACTCTCGAAGACACTGCCTTGCTATGCCGCCCAGAACTCTATAGGTATGATGCCGAAGAAAATATAAGCAAGGAAAACGTCTATGCAGCTATTTTGCAAGAGCTGCCCGGCATACAGCTGTTTAGAAACTTCTACCATGACGACAATACATTCCTGGTCAACAAAAGCTGGTGGAATGTAGGCCTCCATTCACTTTGGAACTTATTTTCCATCCCTGTACATTACTATGAGTCTATTATAGGAGAAGAAAGCCAGGAACTGGCCCGGCGCAACCGCCTTGTACAATCTATGGCCATCTTGAGCCAAGTCAACCTTAGCCAAGTTCTATATGAGCAAAATCTAGAGCAATACACTATCTCCAAGAAAATCGCCGATACCCAAGCCCAAATAGCCGCTGTCACGTCCATAGAAAAAGATATTGGAAAAATCGGCGGTATAGACCTCTTGCAAACACGCATCGAAGCTTCGTTAGCTAGAATTAATCAATTAAAAATCTATGCGGAATTGCAAAATTCCATAGAACAAATGAACAATGCTATCGGTTTACCACGATACTTCCAACCCAAGGATTAATTTATGAAAACCATTATTGCCTCCCTTACCTCACTGGGAATCCTTATTGCCGCTTATCAATACTATGAGATAAACCAGGACCCGTTCAAGCCTGATCTTCCTAAGGAAGCCTCCCCCACTGCCTTAACCGTAGAGTCGTATACACCCTATCATCCCCTGCTGTTCACTCGATTAGACCCTCTGGATAAATCCCAGGCTATTGAACCTCCATATCAATTCCAAGCCGACCGCTCTCCCGCCCTGAACCCACTCCCTGCCAGCGAAAAACCTGTAGCCGTTGAGGAGCCTGCACCTTTGCCAATATATACTTTTAGGATGGTTCTGGATGCCAAAGAACGCACGCTGATTTCTTCCGAATTAAATACCCCCGTAGCCAAAATCCATAAACGCATGGGAGATGTATTCGAGCCCGGCGAACTCTTGTTGTCCTTAGATGACAAAATCGTCCAAGGCAACCTGGGCAAAGCGATAGGAAAACGCACACGTGCGCAGGTTGAATATGAAGGCAAAAAACAACTCTATGATCAAGATCTGATATCTTTTTTTGAATTGAAAGACGCAGAAGCCGCTTTAGCCGAAGCCGAATCCGACTACATCACCGCCGAAAAATACCTATCCGCCTCCTCAGTCATTGCCGCCTATCATGGCAGAGTAGTAAAAGTATCTCTCGAAGAATACGAACTCGCGCAATCGGGCAAAGAACTGATAGAGATGATCCGAGACGATATTCTCATCGGGCGTTTTCTGGTTCCAGCCAGCTTGCTGCCCTGTTTAAAGCCCGGCGCAGAATTAGTCGTCGAAGTCAACCGTCAAAAGAAGAAATCCTCGATTACTAGGCTTTCCCCCGTCATAGATCCCACTAGCTTAACCATAAAAGTCGAAACCGAAATCGACAACGCCGATAGAAGCTGGATCCCTGGTCTGATTGGCAAAGTGACCCTGCTCTGCACGACGAATGATAAGGATGGCACCGAAACCCTGGAATGATAGCTTTCTATTAAACCTCTTGCATAACCTAAATTTTAGTGTAAGCTCCAACATTCAATTTGGATATGGGATGCACACATACGAGATCGTTATAAAACTTAAAAAAACGCAAAGAAGCAAAAGACGCAATGGCGCAAAGAATGGAGCCCATAACCTGAGCGCTTTCGCGTCTTAGCGTTTCTATTAGTTACGCAAGAAGTCTCATCGCTACAACACCCCCTGACTAAACATCAATTGGGTTTAAATTATCTTTTTAAGGAGTTGCTCCCATTCCGCATCGGGAATATCGGCACCGTAAATTTTGACTACCTCGGCCCCGGCCAATGCGCCATAGTGCGCGCACATGGGCAAGCTTTTTCCCGTTAGATATCCATGCAAAAAACCCGCCGTAAACAAATCGCCGGCTCCAGTCGTATCTAAGGGTTCAACAGGATAGGCATAACAGCGCATCAGCTCGAAACCAGATCCGATCCAACAGCCTTCAGCGCCCATTAACACCACACATAAACCACAGAGATCCTTAAGCAGTGCGCATCCCTTCTCGGGATCTCTCTGTGTAAGAGCTTGGGTTTCGGCGGCATTGGCAAAGACAATATCCACATAAGTGGAGAGCAGATAGACTATCTCTTCCCTGTAATCCCTGACCACTTCGAAATTGGACAGGTCAAATGAGATCAACGCACCGGCAGCCTTGGCTAATTCCATCGCCCGGCGCGTGAGGCCGTGATTCATCAAAGTATAGCCTTCGATATGCACTAATTTTACGCCCAGAAAACTCTCCATGGAGAGTTCATCACCGCTCAATAATCTGCTCGCCCCCAAAAAATCGCGAAAGGTCCTTTCTCCATCCCCAGAGACGAGACAGGCCAACTGGCCTGTAGGTGTCGCAGAGTGACATAAAAGGGGGGTGACCTGCGCTTTAAGCAGGCTTTCAGTGAATATTTCACCTGCGGTATCCTCGCCGATCTTCCCAATAAAGGCGCATGGATGGCCAAATCGGGACAAGCCTTTAATCGTATTGGAACAGCTCCCTCCGGACCTTACTATTCCCTCGGAGTGTGCGTGTTGGATAATCCGGCGGAATTTGCGATAGTCAACGGCTTGCATGCTTCCCTTTTCAGCTCCGATGGATCGCAGGTAGGCATCATCGACGCGCAGCACATGATCAATCAACGGTGCTCCGATACCTAAGACTTCATACGAAGCGGCAGAGGCGTTAGCCATAGTATTCACCCCGGCTTAACCGGCAGCGTCAACAACAACTTGATGTACGAGCGGTTGGCATAGATATAGTCCAGTCCCGAAAAGAAGGCATAGCCCGCGGCGGTTCCTACAATATAAGCGCTCATCAGGCGTAAATCCTGCAACGGCAGGTACCCTAAGGAATGTGGTATCATCAGCATGATGACTAAGAATGTGGCAATGGCTTGTATTACAGCCTTGATCTTACCGCTCTTACGCGCTGCTAAGGCAAAACCTTTCAACGCGCAAATGGTGCGCAGCGTGCTGATTACCGAATCACGGTACAGGAACACAAAAATAATCACCATGGGCAATTTTATGGGCTCCAAGGTGAAGGTTAAGAATACCGACGTCCTGTAGATGCTATCGGCCATGGGATCGAGTATCTTGCCTAAATCGGTAACTTGGTTGTATTTTCTGGCAATATATCCATCGAAAGCATCAGACAGCTCGGAAATACCGAACAATACCAGCAAGATATAGGGCAGAAGCTGATCGCTGATCTCAAAAGCATCGTGTTCTACATAGAGCAACAAAAAGATAGGACTTATTAGCAGCCTGATGATGGTCAAATAGTTAGCAATACTCAAACCCGTGTCTCCTGTGTCGAAGTGATCTTCTTGTAAATTTCAAGGTATTCATCAGATGGAATATCCCAGCTGAAATCCATGTTCATGGCCCTGATCATCAATTTACGCCATTTTTCAGGGTGATTAAACCAACACTCTATGGCTCTGCCTAGTGCAGATTCGATGCCTTTGGTGTCGGGATGGTCAAAAACGTACCCATTGGTCTCTTCAAGCGGCTTACCGGAAAAATCGATATCAAAGATAGTATCAGCCAAGCCCCCGGTTTTTCTGACAATGGGTATAGACCCATATTTTAAGGCGATCAGCTGAGTCAGGCCACAAGGCTCGAAAAGCGAAGGCACGATGAACATATCCGATCCGGCATAGATATAGTGCGCCAGATCTTCCTGATGATGTAGAATCAAATGCACATCTGGGTGTTCGGCATATTCCTGCCTGAGGTTGTGAAAATCCTCGGTAATGCTGGGAATGGGGCTGGATCCCAGCAAAACAAACTGTCCTTGATGCCGCAGAGTAAATCTCAAGGCGTGCTTAATCAGATCGATCCCCTTTTGGGGGACGAGACGGGCTACACACCCTACGATGGGCTTGTGCAGTTCGGCCAGCATAAATTTTTCACGCAGGCACTTTTTGACGAAGGATTTTTTATCCAGCGTCGCTATGTCTTTTTTATCTCGCGGCATTTCTCTCGGAGAAAAATGCGCCGGCAGGTAGCGGTCGATTTCTGGGTTCCAGTAAGAATAGTCCAGCCCATTCAGAATTCCCTTAAACTTGTTCTTATTTTCAAGCAGCGTTTTATCTAGCCAACGCCCCCCAAGAGGAGTTATCACTTCTTTGGCATAGTTGGGCGAGACCGTAGTAACGTAGTCCGAATATACTAGGGCACCTTTCAACAAGTTGATTTGGCGGGGATCGTGGTTGTCTTGCATCTTTTCGGGAGTTAAAAGATCATTACCTGCCAAACCGATGCGATCCAGATCTGCGGGACTGCATTTACCTTGATATTCCAGATTATGGATGGTAAAGACCAATTTTGAGCGGGCCAAAGCCTGGTTTTTATATAGGTTATGGATCAGGGGAGCTATAATAGCCGTCTGCCAGTCGTGCAAGTGGATAATATCGGGTTTTAATTGTTTCTTTTGAATGAATTCCAAGGCCGTGCGGCTAAAGTAGAGGTAGCGTTCGATATCATCCGCGCACCCATAAAAACACCCCCGGCTGAAAAAATAGCGGGGATGATGAGGTTCTATAAAATATACCTTCAGGTTTTCCACCCAGCCTATCCAGACGATATTATGATGCCACTGTCCCTCATAATATGACAGCAAGTCATCGCACTCTATGCTCAAATCCCTCACCGTAGAGCTATCCATGCAATCGTATTTAGGAATGATGAGATCAATATCATGCCCTTTCCAGGACAATTCTCTTGACAGACCTAGGGTAACATCTGCCAAGCCTCCGACTTTTGCTACAGGGGCCAATTCTGATGCTATATGTACGCAATGCATAACAGTTACACCACCTTTAATTTTCTTCTTTTATATTAATCCATATCTAAGCTATGAGGAAAGAGGAAAAACCTCACAATAGGAATTTTATGCGATTTATTCTGCACTTTATTTTTTATGGCTTGCTATTTTATGCCATCTACTTATTTTTTCCCGAAGCATTTACCAAGCTGGTTTCTTGGGCTGGAGATGCCTTCAACTTCATCAAATCAGCTGTGGAACAACTCATCCAATCGATTCAAAATGCCAAATCCTCTTCCTGAAACTCCAATCCAGACATCACCTCTCGTAAAAACAGGTTGTCTTGCGAGGCTCTTTTTCTGAGAGCCTCTAGGGACTCGGATCCACTCTGATGTTTCAGTAAAGCCTGAGCAGTGATATGCTGAAGGAGTCGCATATTGTCGCTTTCAAACTCTGCCACATGCGCATACCAAAAGTCGCAATCTGCCAACCACTCGACCTTATTTTCCAACCCGCTGAGCACGCGCAGCGTTTTAGAAATATCTTCCGCCTTTGCCGCTAGGCTGGACACATAACAGCGCGCTGTCGACAAACGCTTGTTCTCGGAAAGAAATTCTGAATGCAGCTTGATGGAGGACCTCAGCATAGACAACTCGTCCTCCAGGTCGTATGTTTGCATCTCTTCCGAGACCCAAATCTCGCGCATATCTAGCGACTGTGGATCTTCGATGGTATGTTTATATTTTTCAATTCCTGATTCCTGCGAATCCCTTTGAAAAAAGTCCATCACTTTGTCATGTACATCGCCAAAACTGGGATACAAGGTCAGAATAAAATCTCCTCTCCCTCTTTTGATTTGGCGGAAAAGCGCCGGCATGGGCACAGGCAGATCTAACGTCATCACCGCACCGTATAAATCAAAGACCGCCAATGCTTCCAACAGAAGATGCGCCTGAGAAGCGTGATCAGTATTCAACTCTCCCAAGATCAACCCTCTATTGGACTCCCACACTCTAACATGCACTGCCAAATCAGACAGCTTTTGCCCTAAAACTTCTTTCAACAATCTGCTTAACTCATGGGGATGCAAACGATTCAACAGGAACCAAAACAAGCGAAACGGAGGTATATTGTTTTTAAAGCCCAGCCATATCTTAAAAAACTTCTCTTGCTTTTGCAGATAGCGGCAAATATCCACAGAATTCTTAGCCCCGCAGATCACGGCACAAAAGACCATAAATATCAAATCGCCGAACCGATAGCCTTCATCTTGCTTCAATTTGGCATTTTTATTTTGATGGGCATAGCGCAAGATGCCTTCGCGGGTAAAAGGCTGCTCTGGAGCAACAGGCGGCTGTTTAAGTAGGTCTGGATGATGGTATTTGAAGGGAATGTCCGGTTCCTCCTTGTTGACCAATGGAGGGATAAGATCCATTCGAGGCTTAATAACCTTGTCAGGTTCGATGCGTTTAGCTGCAGCCTTTTCTGCCTCGCCTCGTCGGCCCTGTTGCTTTTCACGAGCGTCAGCAGGAGGTTCGGGCCGCATAGATTTCTCCTGATCTTCGCCGATCGGGGGTTGGACTTTAGCTGAAATTTCAGGTTCCTGGTTCTTTTTTGCAAGGGCGGGATGAGACGTAGCAGCACCCGGTTGCTTGTCTGCATTTTCATTTTTTGTCGATGCTAAATGTTTATGGTCAGCCCCTCCGCCTGCTTTGAAGTGGCGCCATTCATGCTGTTTTAGAATCGGGGCCGTTTCTTTTCCTTCTTTTTCCGCCGGCAGCTCCTGTCCTTTTTCAGCAGGTTTGCCTGAGCCGTCGTTGGGGGGAACCGGCTGTTTACCAGAAGTGTGGTTGACCCCTGCAGAACCCTTTTCAAAAAGCCGAGAAAAATCTAAACCTTCGTCTCCTGGAGCGACAACGATTTTCTTTGTTTCGGACGCTGTCTTTGCGCTGGCTTCTTTAGCATTTTCCTTGGATGAAGATTCCTCGGAAGCCACATTTTCTTTGTTTTTTTTTGTACCTGCTAAGGAGTTGGAAAGATTTATATTCTTAGCAAATAGGCCAGCCACAGCTTGAAATTCAGCACTCTCTTTGTCCACAAAACCTTCGCCTGGCACCAATAAAGCCTCATCACCAATATTTTGGACTTCCTCGGCAAGAGTGTTGTCTGCACCTTGCAATAGCTCAGCTTGAAATCCGAGGTCCGTCATGGCATCGCTCCATCCCTGCAAATTCAGTAATATGGGTATCGCGGCAGCCATAATTTTTGCAACGTCATGAGCTATTGGATCCGGGAGGCGCGATGGAAGCTGTGAAGTGAATTCGGATCCTGTGACAAATCTTGGAGGCTGGGTATTAGGGACCATAGGTTTTCTCTTTTAGCATAGTGCTTTATATTACAGATGCTATCGATCATAAAAAGAGAGGGAATAATCGTAAAGGGAGATTTACATCAAATATAGCTCAAAACAGAATTACCTACTCTCTTCTGATGAATATTATACTGCTAAAAGAATATTTGATAAACAAGTAGGGCTTAAAAGGTAATTTATGTGTGAATATCATTGAGCCAAGAGCAAATCTGCGACCATACGGACGGAGAGGCGATCAAGCCATAATGCCCAAGATATGTATAAGTGCGTTGCCGCTTCGGTTCTGTTGTCAGATCGCTGTATGGAGCAGGCACCATGAAGTCGGTTGTGCTGCCGATGTTATAGTATTTGCGCCTACCGGCTTGTTCAGAATTCACACATTTTGAAACCAGTGTTTTAAGGAAAATATTGTCCACCTTCATTTGGGTGTCTTTTTTGCCGAATTTGGAGTATTTTTCTATACGATTAAGCGCCGGAGCCCCTTTCCAAGGCGATCCTATTGAAATGACGTGATTGACCGCGATCCCGTCCTTTTCGGAAAACTCTTCGGCATAATATCCCCCAATCAAGCCCCCCATGGAATGACCGATGATGATCACCTCGTTTAGGCCGGTTTGCTTTTGGATATCTAAGATTTTATCCCTGACCTTTCCTCCGGCATAATCATCAATCCCTTTTTGAGGATCATTGCTCAACAGACCATCATAGTTCAGAGAATACACAGAACCATATTGTGGATCGCTGAGAAATCGACGGCCCACAATCCATTCCGTTTCGTTGAACCCTGAGCCATGCAGGAGAAGAATAGGAGGCTTTTGTGTCTTGGGATTGGCCGGATCAAATTGCACCTTTGCTAAAGTAGAGATGGCAAGAGCAATCCCTGCTATTGGTAAGAGGGATAGATCGGTCGCTACCGAAAAAACACCTCTAGGAAAAGCCGTAACGATATTAGCTACGCTCCATTCCGTTTCCGGAGAGGAACGTTGTAAATTACTTGCAGAAGGGATATCAGACGACGCGATCATAAAAAAATATTCTCCAAAGACTTGAAAAAGGGATATGCTTATTTTATAGGCATATGTGTTTTTATTGTAAAGCGATGTTATCTCTTGCCTACAAACCCAACTTACCCCCTAAATCCTAGCTCACATTGAATCAGCCAATTGAGATAGGCCAGCTATTGTCCGAAGTCAAGGGTTATTCCCTTGATTAAGATGGGTTTCAAGCAACTGCAACACGATAGGCTGCACAACTTTTCTTTGTTCTTCATCCATGTATCTTTCAAAATCCTTTTCCAACTTGAGGATATCTTTATAGTCTTCGAATCTGCAATTTCCTGCGCCTTTTTTGAGCATCAACGACAGGAGCTCTTTGCACTTTTCCGGGTTTTCATTATAGTGCCCGGCCACCACGCAAAATAAAGATAAAGAGACATTCAAATCCCAAAAAACCAACGTGTCACATTTCCGAATCAATGCAATTAGAAATTCAAAATTGAGTTGACCTGCTTTCAGCTTGCCATTTAACGCACTAAAAAAGATATTTTTATGAAGCTTAGCTCCATGGTCGCAAAGCCATGTAAATGCCTTTTCG
>CAYMKI010000064.1:0-16095 GCA_964390695.1 uncultured bacterium | reverse complement strand
AATGACAGGAATCACGCGCTTGAGTTCTTCCTGCTCATCTACTGAGTCTGAACCTGGACGAGTCGATTCTCCTCCAATATCTAAAATATCAGCACCTTGTGTATAGATTTCATGTCCTCTGCTTATGGCGGATTCGAGCGGATAATAGCAGCTTTGGGGGTAAAAGGAATCGGGAGTTACATTGAGAATTCCCATGATACGGGCTTTATGCATATAAATATAAAAAAAAATTGGGTTGAAATAGGAGTTGGATTATAACAGATATAGCATAACATTGGCGATCAATTTTTACCGGAGGTACGATGAGTGTTGAAATCCTAGCAAGACTGCAATTTGCTTTGACTATAATGTTCCATTATATTTATCCACCTTTAAGCATAGGTTTAGGTGTGGTTTTGGTTATTGTGGAAGGATTGTATCTAAAAACGCATAACACCTTTTACCTGCAAATGGCTAAGTTTTGGACAAAGATATTTGCCTTAACCTTCGCTATGGGGGTGGCGACGGGCATAGTGATGGAGTTCGAATTCGGCACCAATTGGGCAACTTATTCCCGCTATGTCGGAGACGTATTCGGCAGTGCTTTAGCCGCCGAGGGGGTATTTGCATTTTTCCTGGAATCGGGCTTTTTGGCCTTGCTATTATTCGGGTGGAATAAAGTCAGTCCCAGGTTGCATTTCTTTTCCACTCTCATGGTATGTTTGGGTGCACACTTTAGCGCTATTTGGATTGTGGTGGCCAACTCCTGGATGCAAACTCCGGCCGGCTTTCACGTGGTAGGGGAAGGGTTAAGTGCACGGGCAGAAATCACCAGCTTCTGGGAAATGGTGTTTAACCCCTCTAGCGTCATGCGGTTGTCTCATACTGTCATTGGTGCTTGGTTGGCGGGAGCTTTTCTCGTCATCAGTGTCGGGGCTTATTATTACCTCAAAAATAAGTACGTCCAATATGCAGCAGATTTTCTAAAAATAGGCTTGCTCGTGGCTTCCATTAGCCTGATTTTACAGCTGGCAACCGGTCATGAAAGTGCACAAATTGCTGCGGAATATCAACCGGCCAAACTTGCTGCCTTTGAAGGAATTTATCAGACGCAAAAAGGGGCGCCTCTTGGCATTATCGGTTATGTGGATTCCAAAGCCCAAAAGGTGTATGGTCTTGAAATTCCCAAGATGCTGAGTTTCATGATCTATGGAGATGTAAATGCAGAAGTCAAAGGGCTGGACCAATTTCCCAAAGAGGATTGGCCACAGGTCGGTTTTGTTTATCAGACGTATCACTTGATGATTATGATGTGGGTATTTATGCTCATTGCTTGTGTGTTAGGCATCTACTACCTTTGGAAAGGATCTTTAGGATCGCATCGAGGTGTTTTAAATTTCCTGGTCCTATCGGTCCTCTTTCCGCAGATAGCCAATCAAGCCGGCTGGGTGTCCGCTGAGGTTGGCAGATATCCTTGGATCGTGCAGGGTTTGCTGCGCATATCGGAAGGACTTTCCAAAAACGTGCAAGCAAGTCAAGTATTGGGATCTATCATCATGTTTGGCTTTGTCTATCTGTGTTTGTTTATTCTGTTTATCTACTTGCTAAATGAGAAGATCAAGCATGGTCCCGCCGAAGAGGACCTTAAAACCGTGTACCCTCACATGCTAACCTACGTAAAGGAGCTTAAAGATGGATCTGGCCAGTGATCTGAAATTTATTTGGTTTACCGCATTTGTACTGCTAACCACAGGTTATGCTGTGTTAGATGGCTTTGATTTAGGTGTGGGCATGCTGCATCTATTTTCTAAGAAAGATCATGAGCGTCGCTTGATGCTGAATTCCATAGGTCCTGTATGGGATGGAAATGAAGTTTGGCTGGTGACAGCAGGTGGTGCTTTATTTGCAGGCTTTCCCGATGTTTATGCTACCCTATGTTCAGCTTTTTATCTGCCGATTATGATCCTATTGGCAGCTTTGATATTTCGCGCTGTCGCCATAGAGTTCCGCAGCAAACAGCCGATGGCCTGGTGGCGATGGACGTGGGACATTCTATTCAGCTTGGCCAGTTTGTTGATTTCATTGCTGTTGGGTGTGGTCATGGGAAATCTGATCCGCGGGATTCCTTTAGACGCTCACAAGGAATTTGCGGGAACGCTTGGCGACTTATTAAACCCCTACGCGTTGATGGTGGGCATTCTCACCACGGCCTTATTTTTAATGCATGGATCTATCTATTTGATGTTAAAAACTGAAGGGGAGTTTCATGAAAAAATGCGCCGCTGGGTAAATCCTTGTATTATTTTCTTTATCATGTGCTTCGCTTTAACTACTGTTGCCACTATAATCTTTTTGCCGCATATGACCCAAACTATTCAGGAACGTCCCTACTTTTTTGCCATAGCCATTGTGAATATGTTCGCTATTGCTAATATACCTCGTGAAATCAACCGTGGAAAAGATGGGTATGCCTTTATTTCCTCGTGTGTGAATATGATATGCCTGCTCAGCTTGTTTGCTGTAGGCACCTATCCCAATGTAATTCGCGCTATCAACGACCCCGAAGCTTTGAGTTTAACCATCTATAATTCCTCATCTTCGGAACTAACTCTAGAGCTGCTTCTGCTCTTTTCCATCATAGGCTTGCCTCTTGTTATCGCATATACGATAGGCATATACTGGATCTTCAGAGGCAAGGTAAAGCTGGAATCTATGAGCTACTAGTGGCTAAGCTTGAGCCGGCTCTATTTTTAAACCTTTTGAAATAGAGCCACTTTCCTCTTTTTGATTCATTGACATCCCTAATTTACGAGTCGTCACAATGGAAGCGGCGATCATCGCTATGGATGCTATACCTATTACGTAGGTATGACCTGATGTCGAGCCAAATGCTATCAGCAAAAATTGATAGAGGCACGATGATCCGGATTTACCTAGTCTGGATCCTACGCTATCTATGACCGACTTAGCCCTCATTCTATCTTCAGCGTTGATCGATAAAAACGCCATTTCTTTGGTCGTATCGAAAAGAGTATATTTAGCCGTTAATGCCAGTACATAGTGAACAGAACCTAAAGTCACCACAAGCGTCAAAGGAGTAATGTAAAGGAAATCTGTCAGGGGGGACAACAGCTCCTGCGGTAATAGAAGTGCCGAAAAAAAGATGGAACAGGTAACAAAGAGCGTAACAGGTGATATTAAGGCGATACTGGACCAATTCAATCTTTTGAATATCCACCGTGAGGCCAAAGCCATAATCACGGCAAAAATGCCAATCAGAGTGGTTAATTGATTCACATAGGCATTATAATCTTGAGGTGTCGGATAGAGTCGTTTGATATTTTCTTTCCACACCACTTCTATCAAATTACTGGTAAGGCCAAAGCCGACAACTAAGATGGCTATGCAGGTAAGAGGTCCCGATTGAAATATGCAAAACAGGTTATCTTTAAATGAAAGAGAGGGTTTACTTTTTGGGGGATATTCTTGTTTAGAGACGCCGCCTCCCCCTCGCTTTTCCAGTCTATAACTCATGAACATGATAATAAATCCGCAAGATATAATGATCATAATCATGAGTTGCAGAGTTTTATCCCAGGTGATAACAGCTGCTAAATGATGGCTGAGATAATGCGAGATCTGTCCAGAAAAAATGCCGGCAAAATTTCCAACGAACATGCATAAAGGGTAGAATTCTTTAGCGTCCTTGAAGGAGGTTGTTTCGTTGACATAACCCCAGAAGAGGATGGATAGGATAAGCAGGGACCACAGTTCCGCCGTCAAGTAAAACAAGGTGTAATGCCAATAGCATATCATGGATATAAACCCTTTGCACCCTGAAGGCAGGTAGGTCTTTAATGACAGTTCAAGGGTTTCTAGATGAAAAAAATCGCGGCAGGGGTACAGGATAAAAGCGAAGAAGAAATAAAAGCCAAGCAAGAGGCTCATGATGATATACCTTGCTTTTTCTCGTCCAAAACGATTGAAGGCCACAGAAAAACCGTAGCTAGCTACAAAGGCAAAAGGCAGCATCCCCCAAATTTTTATGAAAGGGATAACTTCGGCTCCGGCGTCACTGGCCGTGATGACCAAAGAGTCCTTCAAATCCTTCAAGGTGTGATACACAAAGATAATAAAGAAAAACTGAAATAAGACGAGAAGATTTGCCTTCGATAGCGCCTTGAAATAGGCTAGAAATATACTTTTAAAACTTTTCATGACTTTTTTTTTTAGCAAAAAAATCTATTTTGCTAAAAAAGGTTACAGAAGCTGTGATGTGCCGAATCTCAACTTCCCATGAAGATTTTTTATTTTATCACAATATTCTAAAAAAAGATTTAGAAGTTTATTGAAATAAATATGAAGAAAGTATAATCGATTAGGGTATTGTTTGTCAATACACATCTTGAAATCCAACTTGCCCCCTAAATCCTAGCTCACATTGAATCAGGCAATTTCAAAACTACCGTCTTTTAGCGAACTTAATGAGAAACATTTCTTATGGCTATTTGGCAAACTAAACATAATGCAGTGAAATACAAATCTATTCTATCGCAGTGACTATTCACCACCTCTCATAAAATATTTTAAAACCACCACAGAGCCCACAGAGAACACAGAGAGATAAACAAAGCCATAGAGAGTTCAGTCAAACCCGGCGGGTTTGACTGATAGCGCTAAAATTGTGCGCTTCGCGCGCAATTTTATGTTTTTGTTTCTTGTCAAAGCCTTAAATTCAGGCATAACAAACATGTTTAAATTATTTGCTTGTAGTTTTGATTCTCTCTGTGTTCTCTGTGGGCTCTGTGGTTTAACAAGTTACACACTTTTTGCAGTGCTGAATAGTTACTTATCGCAAATATTTTATTGTGAATTTTGTTTTGATTTGATTACAATTAGAATGCAAATATTCGATGCTAATCAATTTGGCGTTAATTGTAACTATACAGCAACTTACAAAGCGTGTAACTAGGTGAACCAACACAGAGCCCACAGAGAACGCAGAGGGATCAAAACTCGAAAAAAACTATTAAAACAAGCATTGGTTGTTTAGGTTTATAGGTGAGATAAAAAATAAGAAAATATAGGTGTCAAATGACTTCTTTGAGTGTCAATTCAAATGGCGTAGACCGCGTAATAGATAAAAATTTGTCAAATCTACCTTCTGAAGTTATCATCAATAAAATTATTACGCAAATATGTGACTTAAATCTTTCGGCGGATAGTTTAGAAAAGGCTAATAATCCGCAGCTGAAAAATGTTGCAAAGGAGTTAACATCCCTATCCCAAACCTCCAAATGTTTTTATACATTGCTAGCTCCTGAAATATCTAAAATCTACAAGATATACTCGCAGAATTTGACAAACCTTAATAAAGCGATACAATACCTAACAGAAAAATTTAAACATCCAGGCTTTAATATGGCTATTGTAGAAGGCAACGTGGAAAGAGTGAAAGCCTTTATCAAGGCAGGTCAGAATGTCAATGAATGCACTGCGCGCAATGGCAATATAATCATCCCACTCCAATTAGCTATCGCAAGCAACAAGATAGATGTTGTCCGTCTTTTACTCGACCAGACAAACATAAAGTTGGATAACATAACCACGGAAGATAATCCTCAAATTGAAACACTTATAGAAGATTGTAGAAACACCGGAACAGCGCATGCATAGTCTGGCTTATCTAAAACCAACATACTCTAATTGTACTACATAAAGCAGCCAATTAGAGTATGTTGAGTTGTTTTACCGATGAGGTTACAACAATTTTTTGCATACCTCTAGATAAACTTCGTGAAATCTCGGATCTTCGACTTCGTTCTTCCAATCGGAGCTGTAGTCGGGTTGTCTGGAGAGCCAATGTTTGACAGTAGCAAAACTCTGAAGTTTAGATCTATCTAAAGATCGATTGTCAAGAATAGAGTAATATTTTATGACCAGTTCTTCAAAGTCTGCAGAACCTTTGTGAGGTAATGTAGACACGTCTTTGGATTTTGGCATATCTTCCACAGATTCATAGACCTCTATAGTACCCGACGGATGATAGGTTACTATGGGGACATGAATATTCAGGGCTGATAACTTCTCCTGAAAAGCTTTCCCTCTTTTTTTGGATTCAGGAGAATCGTAGACAAATACCCCTAATATATCTTTAGGCATATATCTGATTTTGGCTTCCGTGTACTCCTGGGGAGCAGCCTTGCTTTTAGTTTTCAACGCTGTCATGGACGCTTTCACATCCGCGTAGGTGTAGCTGCTTTTATACTCTTGGGGCAATCGGTGTAGTAATAGATGATGATTTGGACTGTTACTATCAAAAGCATTCCACACAAAACTTTCCGCTTCTTCTAGTAAACGATGTTTGGGCAAGCGGTTTATGCGGTTGACTTCGGTTTGATTTTGGTTAAGCATGGCTTCTTCTATGCCTAATATTTTCTTGGCGAGATTCACGTCCTGCTTTTGCTGTAAATCGTGTAAAAGAGGCATATGAGCAATCGGCGGGAAATTGGCAGGATAATAGTCTTTACCTTCAGCAGGCTGTAAATGACTAGGTATATTTGCTGTAGCCATATCGGCTATGGCAAAACCGCCCGTCTTTACCCCAGATCCCAGCACGAGTCCCGTTCTGTCACGGCTTCCTTGTTCACCTTCATGAAGGGTTACAGGACAGTCTTCCTGAATAGCCGAGGCTGATGCCCAGTATCTTTTTTCGATTTTAGAAGGGTCTTTTTCGACTTCCAACTTTTCTTCTATGACATTTTTGAGTTCAAATTCAGGATCTGAAATGGTTCTGATGAAGCAGGTGTTTTCGAACTCTGACAACAATTTTTGCATATTGGAGTAGAGTATGGCTTTAGATATTTTTTGTGTTTCATCTAGATTTGTTAATTTAACTTCTCCGGTTTTGGTTTTTTTTGCTGCTAGTTCACCAATCTGCGTAGTTACCTTCTTTATAGGCAATTTAGCCCGAGCGAGTTCTGTTGCCTGAATTTTCGTTTCTCTGACTTTTTGTCCTTCCCCTTCTTTTTTTAAAATATTAGTAGCAACCTCTTTATGTTTGGAGGGTTTTGATTTCTTTTTATCGGTCATGGGACTGGGTACAGAAGAATAGTCGCCCTTGCTTCTAATGGGTTCCATATTTGGGTTCATATAATCCTCCTTGATTGATATGAAAATATGTTTATAATTTAATTATAACATTAATATATTATTTAACAATATTATAAAAAATTTAATTTGACAGTAAATTGATGTTAAGATGTTTGCGTATGATTTTTTTTTGAGCTATTTGTTTTCTAGATTGTAGATATTGAATACTAGATTGTAGATATTGAATAATAGATTGTAGATATTGAATAATAGATTGCAATTTAGTGATCAAGCCTAGACAAATGAGTCTAGGCTTGAAGAAGATGTTTACTTAGAATTTTTGGAAGATTCTGGGGTGGTTTTTTCAGTAGGGGTTTGGGACTTGTGCTGTTCGGTGGCTTCGTTGTATAATTTTTCCCATTTCTCCTTTTCTAACATAAATTCCGCTTTCAAGTCGTCATAAGCTTTTTGCAGCTTGGCGTTAAGATCGACAGCCTCTCCTTGGGTGTTGTTTTGAGTTTTGTTAGTGGCGGATGGTGTTGAGGAAAGGAAGTTGTTAAAGTAATCTTTTACAGTCTCTTGATTGGAAATTATCTGCGCTGCCACCAGGGCAAATAGCAAGAAAAGAAAAGTTACCCCTAGGCCTATAAACCTTTTTGCGGAAAGCCAGAGGGTAATGGCAAATATGCCTGCTCCGGTAGCATAGGCTAATCCATGAGCCGAGATTACACAATTTACAAATTCATTCATTGTCACTCCTTTTATAATCTGACAGGTGATTATCTTATTCGCATATTCCGCGAGTGGGCTGTTTTTTCTTCGATTTCTCGATTTATGAGCTGAATTTGCAAATTCAGCTGAAAAAACGATTAAATCAAACGAAAAATAGCCGGCTCGCAGAATGTGGGCTTAATTACTTTCTTATCCTATTTTGAGTTATGATGCTAGAATTTTTGTAAATTGTCAGGTCTTGTGGTTAGATCTGGCATGTAAGTTTCCTGTAATCCTAAAGGGATGGCATCGTGCGGATCACATAAACCCAGGATATTTCTAGCTTGGGACATGATAAAAAATGTGCCGCAGATCACAAGAATTTCCTCGGATAGGCTAGCATTATTAAGGGCCGACTTTATTCCTTCTTCAGGAAAGGCATGCACGAAATACTGATCCTCTGGCATACCTGCTTCACTCAAAACAGCAATAAGTTCTTCGACAGGGGCTGCGCGTTGACTCGCAGCTTGTGTTAGCTCTAAGCTTTGGGCATGCGCACGAATGATGGCCAGGCAGGCTTTGAGGTCTTTGCTTTTAGATAAACTGCAAAGAATACGGATCTTTTGCGAGGGAAATTTAGCCTGCAAAGACTTAAACATTTTTAGCAAGCCATCAGGGTTATGGGCGACATCTAATACCACCCATTGAGGAAGATCAGCGACATGGCTATTTGTTAAATCTTCTGCTCGGTAACAAGCAAGTCGACATGGGGGGAGGGCAGAGAGTCCTTTTTCTACCGATGCGTAGCTGACGGGAAGATGCTTTAAAGCCATGCGGGCTATTTCGCTATTCTCTATATCAAATGTGGCATAGGTTCCATGTAGCTGCTCCCAAGGACTATTCAAACATTCGGCAATAGGCTGCATAATACTAACAGGAACACTAGGCCCTAACACCACAGGTGTGTACGGCTTTATGATCCCCGCCTTTTCACGTGCAATAGATTCTAAGGTATTTCCAAGGAGTTCCATATGGTCATAGGAAATACTGGTAATGATGCTAAGGATGGGGTTAACGATGTTGGTGGCATCCAAACGTCCACCCAAGCCTGTTTCAAATACAGCATAATCAACCTGTTGTTCGGAAAAATACTTCAATGCTGCCAGCGTGGTAATTTCAAAGAAACTGGCAGGAATCTCAAGTTCATCTACAAGCTTGAGGAGGTATTGCAGTAAATCCGAGATGGATTCTTCGGAAATTAAACATCTATTGATCTGAATACGTTCTCGGTAGGTAGAAATATGGGGCGAAGTGTACAGGCCGACTTTATATCCCTCTAACTCTAGGGCCGTGGCTATCTTTGTACATACAGATCCTTTGCCATTTGTTCCGGCAACATGTATGGATTTAAAAGAGTGTTGTGGGTCTCCTAAAGCTTTGGTCATGGTGTGCATGTTGTCTAGACCTAGCTTGAGTCCTTGACTTGCCGTTCGGGAATAGAGTTGCTCTAAAAGAATTTTGTACTTCATGCTGAATATTGCAGATAGTGTTTTTTTAGTATTGAAAAGTGTTCTAGCGATACCCATGAACATCCCAGGGAAACATTGGGCTTGATCCCGCCATGGAAATCAGAGCCGCCGCTAATCAGCCATCCTTTTTTTTGGGCTATGTGAAGCCAACGTTCGTGATCATCCCTATTGAAAGTACCATAGTAAACTTCAATGCCATCGAAATCCATTTCAAGCAGTTGGCTTTTTAACCTAGAGCTTTCAATCAGGTGTGGATGTGCTATGAAGGCCAAGCCATGGGCGGCATGGATGGTATCCAGGGTTTTCTCCACCGAGATGGGTGTACCCTTGACATAGGCTAATTTACCTTCGCCTAAGTATAATTTGAAAGCTTCCTTAAAGGAGGCGACATAACCCTTTTTAAGCATGGCATTGGCGATGTGGGGGCGCCCTATAGTTTCTAACTTAGATCCTGCAGCTTGCTCCACATCATGCATTGTGATAGACATACCTAGAGAGGATAATTTTTCGAGCATTTCGTGATTACGCACTTTTCTTCTTAGACTATGCTCTAGACATAAAGATTCTATGGCAGGATGAAAAGGGGGAAAGGCGTAGCCAAGCACATGCACGCTTTCGCCTTTGTGATCGGCTGAAAATTCGATACCTGAAATCAAATCGATATGTTTTTCCTGGGCGTAAGGAATAGCTTCCTTATATGCCCCGATGGTATCGTGGTCTGTGATGGATAGGCCTTGCAATCTCTTTTGTATGGCTAAGTCAATAATCTCCAAGGGCGTACAAGTTCCATCGGAATAGGTGGAGTGACAATGTAAATCTGCGCGGAAGTCTTCCATAGGGTTAGGATTCATGCGGTACGGGCCTGATTTCTATTTCTAAGTCTACACCTTCTTGATCCTTGACGTGATATTGAATGAGCTTAATCAGATTTAAAACATCCTGGCAAGTAGCATTGCCTTTGTTAAGGATAAAGTTGGCGTGCAAATCAGATACGACCGCATCGCCGACGGCTAGTTGCTTAAGTCCAGCTTTATCTATTAAGGCTCCAGCAAAACCGCATTGCGGATTGCGAAACACACATCCGGCAGATTTTTCTCCATAAGGTTGGGTCTTTGTGCGATAGGCGATGATTTCCAACTGTTTTTTTCTGGCTTCTGGATTAGCTTTCAGTTGAAATGTTGCGCCGGTAATGGCGCCATGCATCTTTTGAAAAGAAGAGTGCCGGTAGCCAAATTCCAACGTATCCTTGTTAAAGGTTTTGACTTGACCCTCGCAGGTCATATAATCCACTGAGACGAGATGTTGGCATGTCTCTGCTCCGCTTGCGCCCGCATTCATATATACAGCTCCACCTACTGTACAGGGGATCCCCGAGGCAAATTCAAGGCCAGACCACTGTTGCCTGGCTGTTTGCACTCCAAGTAGCGAAAAGCTGTAGCCGGCGCCAACATGAAATACGCCGGGTGAAGGGGTTTGGATGAAATCAATTTTATTTGCGATCACTAAGCCGTTGAAGCCCTCATCGCAAAAAAGTGTGTTGGAACCCTTCCCGAGAACGAAAAAATTTATGTTATGTTTTTTGCAGAACTCGAAGGCAAGACCCATTTCTGCGACTGTTTTAACTTCAGCAAAGAAGCGTGCCGGCCCTCCGATTCCAAAAGTACAAACTTCTTTTAGGGGCTTGTTCTCATGAATTCTTAAAGAAGGGGAGGGCGTAGTCATTGAAATCTACCTATACTGAGGTTATCCATCCTTGGGGGCTTGTTTTTTTAATATCGTATCCAAGATGGCATTGATAAAATTAGAAGACTCTGGCGAGCTGAATTTACGCGATAAGCGAATAGCTTCGGCGATGACGACTTTAGGAGGTATATCGTGATCATAGAGGAACTCGTAAACGCCCATCCTCAAGACATTTTTTTCTACATTTTGAATTCTTTCGAATGAGTATGCTGTAGAAGCTTGGGCGATAAGCTCATCGATGGTGTTTTTTCGATCTAATATATCTAAAGCTCTTCGGGAGGCCTCTTCGGCAGTTTTTCTTGGAATCGAAACTTCCGACATCATCATAGGGATGATCTCTTCTTGGTCGGATGGCTGGAAATCGTAGCTGAATAGGATTTGCAAGACAATTTCTCTAAATTTTTGCTGGGGCAAGGCCATAATTAAAACACCTGTTGGAAAAAATACAAACTCACCTCATCTGAATCGTGTAAGACGAGGCTTTTGTGATGATAACAAATATTCGCTTATAAATAAAGAAAAGAGGATTAGGATTTCATACAGAATTACCAAATAAGATAGAATAAAAAAAAAGTTTGGCCCGTTACTTTGAGGCGAGCCAAACTCAGTTTCTATACCCAAGAAACTATAAGAATACCAAAAACGTGACCATTATCAATAATCAGTGTTAAGAACAGATAAAGTTTGAATAAAGATTTATCAATAGGTCAAAAATACTGCAATGCACATCTGTATGAATGATTATGCTTGCTGTTTTTATGTCGGCTTGCTATCTTTACAAGGGTAAATATGGAGTTTTAAATGCGACGATCAATTTGTTATTGTGAGCCTGCCTATGCATTAGCAGGTGAAGTATGCACTTGGAAATTTATCTATACCACATCTTCAGCTCTTCCGAAGGGCACTCGTTTAAAGTTCGATCTGCAATCCACCGGACGCGATATTGATTGGGAAATCCCTTCGGCCAACTTAAAAAAAGCCCAAAATGTTATTTATGCTTGCCTAGATAATGGAAAGATTTTGCAGGCGCAGGAAGTGGACACACCTAATAGCATACTTCCTAGCTATGAATTTAGTTTACCCTCTGCTATTGAAGTGGGCGGAAATATCACCATTGTCGTTGGAGCTCCTAAAGATAAAAATAAAGCCAGCGGAACCAGAGCCCAAACATTTTCACAACGTCGACGAGCATTTCTTCTCTACATAGATCCATCTGGAAAGGGAAACTACCACGATCCTGAGCTATTCAGCATGGATATCAAAGGCAATATCCTAAAATCCATCCGTATCCTTACCCCTTCTTATGTCACCCGAAATAAACGCTTTGATGTAATTGTGCGTTTCGAAGATGATTATGGAAATCTGACTAGTTTGGCTCCCGATGATACGCTCATTCAATTATCGCATGAGCACTTGCGTGAAAACTTGAATTGGAAGCTTTTCATCCCAGAGACGGGTTTTATTTCCTTGCCCAACCTCTATTTCAATGAACCTGGCATATACACTTTAAGCCTTTTAAACACTAGAACTAAAGAAGTGTTCAAATCACCTCCGATAAAATGCTTCAGCGAAAGCAATAAGATACTTTTCTGGGGAATTTTACACGGCGAATCCGAACGTGTGGATTCAACCGAAAACATCGAGAGCTGCTTAAGACACGTCAGAGACGATAGGGCTATGAATTTCTTTGCCTCGTCCCCATTTGAAAATGCAGAAGAAACCTCTAATGAAATCTGGAAAGTGATTCAACAAAATATCTCCGATTTCGATGAAGCCGACCGATTCACCACATTTCTAGGATTCCAATGGGCTGGTGAGTCACCTGCTGAGGGCGTACGCCAGTTTATCTACCTCAAAGATGGTAAGCAGTTGCTCCGTAAGAAGGATCTAAAATACAATTCTCTTAAAAAGATTTATAAAACATTTAGTCCTAAAGAGTTGCTATCGATTCCATGCTTTACTATGGGTAAAGGATTCGAATATGATTTTGAAGATTTTAATTCCGAATTTGAGCGTGTCGTCGAGATTTACAATTCTTGGGGTTCTTCAGAATGCACTCAAAAAGAGGGCAATTTTATCCCTATAGGCGGCAGCAACAAAAAAGGCATTCAAGCCTCAGCTGAAGGGTCTATCTTAGCAGCTTTAAAAAGGAATCATCGATTTGGATTTGTCGCCGGGGGATTGGATGATAGAGGCGTGTATGAAGGCTTATATGAAAATGCTCAAGAGCAATACCCCCCGGGATTCACAGCCATTATAGCTTCTGAACACACTAAAGCTTCCATGGCCGAGGCGTTGTACAATCGCTCTTGCTATGCGACCACAGGTGCCCGCATATTGATGGGCTTTTATATTGCCGGGCATTTTATGGGCAGCGAAATACATACTGGCGAAAAACAGGGCCTTCTGGTGAATAGGCATCTTTCAGGATTTGTGGCAGGGACCACCACCTTGCAGAAAGTTGAAATCATCCGAAATGGCGAAGTGATAAAGACTTTTGACTGCAATGATTATACGTTGAATTTTGAATACGACGATATGACACCTCTTTCAAATGTAGCAATAAAATTAAAAGATAACAAGCAACCTTTTGTTTTCTACTACCTTAGAGTAGTTCAAGAAGATGGCCACATGGCTTGGAGCTCACCTATCTGGGTCGATCTAGTGCCTCCGCAACCTATAGCAAAATTAGCTGCCAAACGCAACGCTAAACCCGCTCCGGTAGCTATCAACTTTGATGAAGATGATGAAGAGGAAGAAGAAGACGACTTTGATGATGATGATTTTGAATAATCTCAGTCTGGCTTTTACACCAGCATAAAATGTAGGGGAGTATCTAACATACCGTATGCTCTTAACACTGATGATAGCATTTATATTGATATCTATTGCCCTAGCCTTGTTAGCTTTAGGATGGTTGATAACAGGAAAGTCTAAACTTCAACGCGGAGCATGCGGTCGCAATCCCCATCAAAAAGTGGAAGATTGTCAAAAGGAATCATCGTGTTCTCTTTGCGAACATAAGAAGGGCAAATGACAAATTACAGCAAGCAACAGCCTGAATCGATTCAACGCATGTTTGGAAGCATAGCCAAAAAATATGACCGTGCCAATGCCATCCTGTCGTTGAACATGCATAAGTCTTGGGGTAATAGGCTTGTAAAATCCATGCCAGCACCTTCTAAGCAACAGGTCCTTTTGGATTTATGTTGCGGCACAGGCGACATTGCGTTTAGTTATCTTTCTCAAGCCCAAACTCCCCAGAAAGTCATACTGGTAGATTTCTGTCAAGAGATGCTGGAATGCGCTAAAGACAAAGCTTCAAATTTAAGTTGTAGCGGTCACTCTCTAGAATTTATTCAGGCCGACGTGCAAGCGCTGCCACTTCACGATAGTTCGATCTCATGTGCAACTCTGGCCTATGGCATCCGAAATGTCCAAGACCCCTTCAAATGTTTTAAAGAAGTCTACAGGGTCATGAAACCGGGTGGGACTCTTGGTATTTTAGAGTTGACTCAGCCTAAAAATGGCTTCATCCAGATAGGTCATACCTTTTATCTGAAAGTGGTTTTGCCTTTGCTGGGTAGATGGATTACATCTAACCGGGAAGCCTATGAATATTTATGCAACAGTATTCCCCGCTTTGTCACACCGGATAAACTCGGAGAAATGATGCTGCAAGCAGGCTTCTCCTCGGTGCAGCAAACGCCACTGGCCTTTGGCACCACCACGCTGTTCTTAGCCAAAAAAGACTAGTAATTTGCAATGGATTGCATATGATTTCTTTAACTAATCTTTCCATGCAATATGGAGATAAAATCTTATTTCATGTGGATTCGCTTCAGTTGAATCCCGGCAACCACTATGGCCTAGTTGGCGCCAATGGTTCCGGTAAATCCACTTTGATCAAAATCATACAGGGTAGTGTGACACCCGAATCCGGGGAAGTGAACATTTCCACGAGAACTAAAATAGGGGCTTTGGGTCAAGATCATTTCGTCTACGACCAGGTACCTATTTTGAATACCGTCATGATGGGCAATCCCAATCTCTGGAATGCCATACAGCGTAAGCAAGATCTCTTAACAGCCACAGATTTTGATGCTGACAGCTGTCATCTTCTCGATGATCTTGAAAAACAGATTGAAAGGGAAGGGGGTTATGCTGCTGCAAGTGAAGCTGCCAAGTTGTTGGAAGGGTTGGGATTGCCTGATAGCGTACACGAAAATCCAATGCATACTTTATCCGGAGGATATAAATTAAGGGTGCTGCTAGCACAGGTGCTTTTCGGAAAACCGGATATTCTGCTTTTGGATGAACCCACTAACCACCTGGATCTCTATTCTATACGTTGGCTGGAAGGCTATTTAAAAAATTTTCCGGGAACTCTTTTGATCAGCTCGCATGACCGCCAATTTTTAAACTCTGTTTGCAACTGGATGATCGACGTCGATCACGAGACTCTTAAAGCCTATCCCGGCAACTACGACCAGCTCATGGACCTAAAAATTTTCAACGCGGTCCAACTAGAAGCCCAGCTGTCGAAGCAAGAAAAGAAAAAAGAGCAATTGCAACAATTCATCGATAGATTCCGCGCGAAGGCCAGCAAAGCCAAACAGGCCCAGTCCAAGATGAAGCTAGTAGAAAAGCTGGAAGATAGTATGGATCAAATGAACCTAAAGCCCAGCTCGCGGAGCTATCCCACAGTCCATTTTGAGCAAGTCAGACCGTCCGGAGCGGTAGTTTTAAAGGTTAACCACATCTCTAAATCCTATGGAGAAAAACGGGTCCTCCATAACATCTCTTTCGAAGTTGAGCGGGGAGAAAAAGTGGCTTTTCTAGGCGCCAACGGCATAGGTAAATCCACACTATTGGAAATCCTCACCCAATCACAGCTCCCTAATTCAGGCAAATTCGAATGGGGGTTTGCTGCTCAAGTTGCTTATTTTCCCCAGGACCACACGAAATATATCCATGGGGAGCACACGCTGCTTTCATGGCTTCGGCAATTTGACCGAGAGATCCATGAAGAGCGCTTAAG
>CAYMKI010000063.1:0-16205 GCA_964390695.1 uncultured bacterium | reverse complement strand
AGACTTAGGCCTAACGGAGGAAAAATAGTATGGCAAAAGAAACTTTTACACGTAAAAAGCCCCACGTTAATATCGGAACAATCGGGCACGTTGACCACGGTAAAACAACATTAACAGCTGCTATTACTAAAGTATTAGCACAAGATGGCGGCGCCAAATTTAGAGATTACGCCTCTATCGACAATACCCCAGAGGAAAAAGCTCGCGGTATCACCATTAACTCTACACACGTAGAATATGAAACATCCAATCGTCACTATGCACACGTTGACTGCCCTGGCCACGCCGACTACGTCAAAAACATGATTACAGGTGCTGCTCAGATGGACGGAGCTATCTTGGTGGTAGCTGCAACAGACGGTCCTATGCCTCAAACGCGCGAACACATCCTGTTGGCTCGTCAGATGCAAGTGCCAGCGATTGTTGTATTCCTCAACAAGTGCGACATGCTTGGCGAAAGCGACCAAGAACTGCTCGACCTGGTTGAAATGGAATTGCATGAACTTCTCGAAGCTAAAGGCTACAAAGATGCACCAATCATCAGAGGTTCCGCTCTAAGAGCTCTCGAAGGCGACCCAAAGTACATGGAAGGCATCCGCCAACTGATGAAGACTGTAGACGACTTCATCCCAACTCCAAAACGCGAAGTGGACAAACCATTCTTAATGCCAGTGGAAGACGTATTCTCGATTTCCGGACGCGGTACAGTAGCTACAGGCCGTATCGAACAAGGTATTGTAAAACTGAACGATAAGCTGCAAGTAGTCGGTCTGCGTGAAACACGCGAAACTGTTGCTACAGGTATCGAAATGTTCAATAAGTCACTAGACGAAGGAAGAGCCGGCGAAAACGTAGGTCTTCTGTTGAGAGGTCTTAACAAAGAAGATATCGAACGCGGTATGGTTCTTTCAGCTCCAGGCACATGTACTCCACATACTGAGTTTAAAGGGCCTGTCTACATCTTGACAAAAGAAGAAGGCGGCCGTCATAAGCCATTCTTCACAGGCTATCGCCCACAGATGTACATCAGAACAACAGACGTAACAGGAACTGTAGAACTTCCTGCTGGTGTTGAGATGGTTATGCCTGGCGATAACGTTGAGATTACTGTAAGACTGATCCAACCCGTTGCCTTGGAGAAAGGGATGAGATTTGCTATCCGCGAAGGTGGCAGAACGATCGGTTCCGGAACTGTATCCGAAATCATCAAATAAGCCCGATTCCTGCAATAGATAGGATATCAAAGGATTCGCGCCATGAGCGCGAATCCTAATATGTGAAAAGCATATTAGAAATGGGTGTGTAGCTCAGTTGGTAGAGCAGCGGTCTCCAAAGCCGCTGGTCGGGGGTTCGAGTCCCTCCGCACTCGTATAGAACGACTAAGAGCACAACAAGATGGCAGAAACAACAGCGCAAACACAAGTTCTGTTAGCCTTACCGTCATGTGAGCTAAAAGCTGTAATAGATTTCAAGGTGAGACTGTGATAACGGAAATCAAACCCATGGAAACAAAAAAAAACCAGCTCCGAATCGATTCAACTTCTTCAAAAGAAGCGAAAGTGCCGAACTGGAACGTCTATGAGTGGCTAAGTCAGATAAAGCAAGAGTTTTTTAAGATCAGCTGGACAGATCCTGCAGAATTAAAAGTCTACACACAAATCGTGGTAGGAGCGACTTTTATATTCGGTTTGGGTATTTTTGGCATTGATATTGGTATTCACACTATACTTAATGGATTGTCATCCATAGTGCACTGGATATCAGGATAAGTTCCACATCTACTCGATCCAGTATTAATTGACTCTTATATGTAAAGAACCCGGGGCAAAAATGCATAAGTGGTATGTTGTGCAAGTTTTTTCTTCACAAGAAAAAAAAGTTAAAAAAAATCTAGAAGATCAGTTAGCAGTCAAAGGCATGACCGATTATATTACCGATATCATGCTCCCCACTGAAAATGTTTCCGAAGTAAAACAAGGTCAACAAAAAATTGTCGAAAAACGGCTCTGGCCCGGCTACTTGCTTGTTAAAATGATCATGAATGATGAATCTTGGGACTATGTCAAACATACGCAAGGTGTGATTGATTTTCTTGGTGGCTCCAAACCTACTCCCTTGACAGATTACGAAGTCGGCGAGATCTTAAAAGATCTTGAAGATAAGAGCAAGCGCGTCACACAGAAACATAAATTTGAAGTCGGCGATAAAGTCAAAATTATCGATGGCGTATTTGTAAACTTTGTAGGAACTATAGTCGAAGTTTTCCATGACAAGGGAAGGCTGAGCGCTTTAGTGTCCATCTTCGGCAGAGATACACGCGTCGATGATCTGGAATTCCATCAAGTAGAAGAAATTACCGATGATACTGAAGTAAGCTAAAGATGCTCTTAGATTACCCCTTCATGGGGTAAATCTAATAAGTTACATTGAGTTAAAATGATCTCAACATTAAAAATCATTCGTTTTTTTTGTAAACTTTAACTTTTTTGTAGACCAGTAACGCCTCTTTCTGGTATATTACCATGAAGTTACCTAGTAAATTGGTTAACATAACTCGGAATTAATATGTCAAATCCAGCCCCAACTAAAAAAGTTGCTAAAATCATAAAGCTGCAAATTCCTGCAGGCAAAGCCAATCCAGCTCCTCCTATTGGACCTGCGTTGGGCGGTGCCGGTGTCAATATTATGGCATTCTGCAAAGAATTTAACGCAAAAACACAGGGTATGGCCGGTAAGATATTGCCGACCGTTATTACTGTATATGTGGATAAATCATTCACATTTATTTTAAAACAGCCTCCTGTAGCTGAATTACTAAAAGCAGCTCTAGGAATCGAAAAGGGATCCGCAGTTCCCAACCGCGATAAAGTAGCTAAAATTACCAGAGCAAAAGCCCGTGAAATTGCAAAAGATAAAGTGCAAGACATGAACGCTCAAGATCTGGAAGCGGCTGCCAATATCGTATTAGGAACAGCCCGTTCGATGGGCATTGAACTCGTAGCGGAGTAAAGTATAATTATGGGTCGTCCAAGTAAAAGAAGTCGGGAGATAGCTAAAATGGTTGAGCCTTTAAAAGCTTACAACCTTAAAGAAGCTATCGAATTATTAAAGAAATGTCCTCCGGTGAAATTCGATCAATCGGTTGACGTTGCTTTAAAAATTGGCGTCGATCCTCGTAGATCAGATCAGCACGTTCGCGGCACTGTATCTCTACCGAATGGTACAGGTAAGTCGTTGAAGATTCTCGTCTTTGCTAAGGGAGATAAGGTCACTGAAGCCCTTAATGCTGGCGCTGATTACGCAGGACACGATGAATTATTCGAAAAAGTCAATGGGGGATGGACAGATTTTGATGCTGTCGTTGCTACCCCAGAAATGATGCGCGATGTCGGTAAATTAGGGAAAGTTTTAGGTCCAAGAGGCTTAATGCCCACTCCTAAAGCCGGTACTGTGACAACTGATATAGCAAAGGCTGTCAAAGAATTGAAAGGCGGTAAAGTGGAATTTAAACTTGACCGTTCCGGTGTTATCAGCAATATCGTAGGAAAACTTTCATTCTCAGACGATATGCTTGTTGAAAACATTCGTACCTTAGTGCAAGCTGTCTATAAAGCAAAGCCTGCTACTGCAAAGGGACATTATCTACAAAAACTGATAATTTCCTCGACTATGGGGCCTGGCATAAAGATAGATTTGCGTGAATTTGAATCAGGAAAGGAGTAAGCCATGAAACACGAAAAGCAACTCCTACTCGATGAAGTCAAAGGTCATCTCAATAATAGCCCAGCTTTTGTGATCATTAAATACCAAGGGCTAACGGCTAATAAAGCGAACGCTTTTAGACGCGAAGTCTCAAAACTCGGTGGCAATATCGAAGTGATGAGAAAGCGCTTACTAATTAAAGCCGCTGCAGCTTCTGGTGTTCAGCTTGATCTTGATGCCTTGCCTGGTCATATCGGTATTGTGCTCGGAGGAAACGAACCTCTCGAAGTCACTAAGGCTGTATATAAATTCAGCCAAGATAACGAAAAAGCCATTGAAGTCATCGGTGGACATTTTGAAGGTCAGCTATTTAATGGAGAACAAGTCAAAGCATACTCCGCCTTGCCAAGCAAGGATGAAATGCGTGCTCAGTTCCTCAGTACGCTTGAAGCGCCGATGGCACAAACATTAGCTGTCATGAATGCATTGTTAACAAGTGTTGTGTTCTGCTTGGACAATAAGTCGCAAGAAGGCACCCAAAATTAATTCAGTTACACAAGATTTAGTAAAGTAAAGAGGTAGTACCGTGAGTAATAAAAAAGAACAATTAGTCGAAGCTCTTAGCCAATTGACAGTATTAGAAATGGCGGAGTTAAAAACAGCACTAGAGGAAAAGTGGGGAGTTAAAGCTGCTGCCGCCGCTGTAGCCGTTGCAGCTCCTGTTGCTGCTGGAGCAGCACCAGCTGCCGTAGAAGCCACTGATTACCAAGTCACCTTAGCAGAAGCTCCTGCTGACAAGAAAATTGGAATCATTAAAGTTGTAAGAGAACTCACAGGTCTTGGCTTGAAAGAAGCGAAAGATCTCGTTGAAGCGGCTCCAAAAGTTCTCAAAGAAACTTGCCCCAAAGCTGAAGCTGATAGCATAAAGAAGAAATTGGAAGAAGCTGGCGCTAAAGTTACATTAAAAGGACTTTAAACCTAGTTTATTCTAGCGTCCTGTTTTATACAGATCACTGACTTATTCAGAGGTCTGTATAGAGCAGGTAAATGAACAAGCATTTTTAATGACAGGTTTGCACCTGTTGCTAAATATGCTTTTTTATGCTTCATCATGAGTAATTTTTTGATCTAACTTTGTACTTAAAAAATTACTTGTGTTAAAGCATAACCAAGTCTGCAGCGTCCCTAAACTTTACCGTTGTTTTCATGTAAAGAAGGGGAGGGTGCATTTAATTTTTACAATTCAAGTCTTACCAGGGAGTCCTGCATAATGTTGAAAAGGCCGCCACAACGTTTCAGTTCTACTCAAAAAAGTGATATCATAGATCTTCCTAACCTGATTGAGGTGCAAATTAAGTCCTACAATCAGTTTTTGCAAGCCAACAAATTTCCTGATGAAAGGGAAAATATCGGCTTACAGGAAGTTTTTAGCGAAGTCTTTCCTATTAAATCCTATGATGAAAAAACTATTTTAGAGTATTTGTGTTATACATTAGGAGTTCCTAAGTATACGCCGGAAGAATGCATCCGCCGAGGGATTTCCTACAATGTCGTCCTGAAAGTTAAATTCCGCTTAACTGACGAGACCGGTATTAAGGAAGAAGAAGTCTACATGGGTACGATTCCGGTCATGACCGACAAGGGAACGTTTATCATCAACGGTGCAGAGCGCGTTGTGGTTTCCCAGCTTCACAGATCTCCAGGTATCTGCTTCGAAACAGAAAAACATGGCCGTGGGGTAGTATACTATTCTTTCAGAATTATCCCTTACAGAGGCAGTTGGCTAGAAGCCGCTTTCGACTCCAATGATTTAGTTTACATTTATATCGACCGCAAAAAACGTCGCCGTAAAATCTTAGCGACCACTTTTATTCGCGCTTTGGGCTATTCAACGAATGCCGATATCATTGAAGAGTTTTTCAGCACACGTAAGATCAAAATTAAATCCGAAAAAGAATTCGCCAAACTCGTCGGTAAAATCTTGGCTCAAGATGTTGTAGACGAAGAGAGCGAGCTTATGTTCGGTAAAGCCGGCGAGAAATTGACCACAGCGATGTTAAAACGCATGGTGGATGCCGGTATTGATACTATCAGAATCGCTGAAGATGCCGATGAGACAAGCCCCATCATCAAGATGTTGGCAAAAGATTCTACGGATTCGTACGAATCGGCTTTGAAGGATTTCTATCGCAAAATCCGACCCGGCGAACCCGCTACTTTATCGAATGCCCGCTCGGCTATGATGCGCTTGTTCTTCGATCCGAAACGCTACAACTTAGGCAGGGTCGGACGTTATAAGCTAAATTCTAAACTTGGCGTAGAAGTCAATGAAGACACTCTAAGTACCTTGACTTTAACGAAAGAAGACGTCATTGGTGCTCTAAAATATTTGATCCAACTGAAGCACGGTGCTGAGAATGTCTCCGTGGACGATATCGACCATTTGGGCAATAGACGCGTACGATCTGTGGGTGAATTGATTCAAAACCAATGCCGCGTTGGCTTAGCCCGTATGGAGAAGATCATTCGCGAGCGCATGAACCTTTTTGATTTCACTTCAGATACTTTGACACCAGGCAAAATTGTCTCTGCCAAAGGGCTATCCGGAGTGTTAAAGGACTTCTTCGGCCGTTCGCAGCTTTCCCAATTTATGGACCAAGCCAATCCGGTGGCAGAATTGACTCACAAGCGCCGTTTATCCTCTTTGGGCCCAGGCGGTTTGAATCGTGATAGAGCCGGCTTTGAAGTGCGCGACGTTCACTCCAGCCACTATGGACGCGTTTGCCCGATCGAAACACCTGAAGGTCCAAACATCGGTTTGATCACCTCGTTGTCATCATTTGCTAAAATCAATGAGTTCGGATTCATCGAAACGCCTTATCGAATCATTAAAGATGGCGTTGTAACCGAGGCCATAGAGTATATGACTGCCGACCAAGAAGAACGCTGCGTCATCGCTCAGGCTTCTGCTCCGTTGGACAAGTACGGCATGTTCCAGGAACCGATATGTTGGGCGCGTTATCGCGGCGAACCTATGGAAATTGAAACCAGCCGTTGTACACACATGGACGTTTCACCCAAGCAATTGGTCTCCATCGTAACCGGTTTGATTCCCTTCTTGGAACACGACGACGCTAACCGTGCTTTGATGGGTTCTAACATGCAACGCCAAGGCGTGCCGCTGCTGCGTCCTGATGCTCCTATTGTAGGAACAGGACTCGAAGCTCGAGCTGCTAAAGACTCCGGCGCTGTTGTGATTGCTCTAGAAGACGGCGTGGTAGAGTATGTCGACGGTTCTAAGATTGTCATTTCGCCAAAAGACAATTACCTGGAAAAGAAAACCTATTACCTGAAGAAATTCATGCGTTCCAATTCAGGGACCTGCGTGAATCAGCAACCTTTATGTCTGCCTGGCGACAAGATTAAGGCTGGCGATGTTATTGCTGACGGGCCTGCGACAGAGAAAGGCGAAATTGCGCTTGGCAAAAACGTGCTGGTGGCCTTTATGCCCTGGTATGGATATAACTTTGAGGACGCCATCATCATCTCTGAGAAATTGCTGAGAGAAGATGCCTTTACCTCTATCTACATCGAAGAGTTTGAGCTCACTGCTCGCGACACAAAGCTTGGAAAGGAAGAAATTACACGAGATATTCCAAATGTGTCCGAAGAAGCTTTAGTCAACCTCGGCGATGATGGGATTATCCGCATCGGCGCTGAAGTTAAACCCGGCGACATACTCGTAGGTAAAATCACACCGAAGTCCGAGACCGAATTGGCTCCTGAAGAACGCCTTTTGAGAGCTATCTTCGGAGAAAAGGCTGCTGACGTCAAAGACGCTTCCCTCAAAGTGCCTCCAGGTACAGAAGGGGTGGTCATGGATGTGAAAGTGTTTAGCCGTAGAGATCGCTTGTCTAAGACTGACGATGAGTTAGTGGAAGAAGCTGGAAGAATTAAAGACATCCAAAAAGAGTACAAAGCCAAAATTACGCATTTAACTACCGAAATGCGTGAGAAAATGGGCGCTTTGCTCCTAAACGAAGTTGCACCGGCCACGATTGTACACCGTCGTACTGCCGAGGTTATCATAGAAGCTGGTATGCCGATCACTCACGATCTCTTAGAGTCTCTACAAAAAGAGAGCGTTGAAGATCTGCTTATGCCGGACAATGATATTTACATGAATCTTAAACAGTTGTTAATGGATTACGAGAAAGCCGTTCAAACTGTCGACACGCAATACAAGACAGAAATTGAGCATATGCGTAAAGGGGACATAGACCTAGAGCCTGGCATCATACGCCAAGTCAAGGTATATGTAGCTTCTAAGCGTAAACTGCAAGTCGGCGATAAAATGGCGGGACGCCATGGTAACAAAGGGGTTGTATCAAAGATCGTGCCTGAGGCTGATATGCCCTTCCTCGAAGATGGAACATCGATTGAAATCATCCTCAACCCTCTGGGCGTGCCTTCGCGTATGAACATGGGACAGCTATTTGAGACCCACCTAGGCTTTGCTGCCAAACGTGCAGGAATCTATGTTCAAAGCTCCGTCTTTGAAGGATTCCCCGAAGAGCAAATCTGGTCTATGATGAAAGAGCAAGGATTGCCTGAAGATGGTAAATTTGTCCTCATGGATGGATGCTCCGGCGAACGTTTTGACAACCGTGTGGTCGTTGGCTACATTTATATGTTAAAGTTAAGCCACCTCGTAGCTGATAAGATTCACGCTAGAGCCGTCGGACCTTATTCTCTCGTTACCCAACAGCCATTGGGCGGTAAGGCCCAGATGGGTGGTCAGCGTTTCGGAGAAATGGAAGTGTGGGCTGCCGAAGCTTACGGCGCCGCTCACTTGTTGCAAGAATTATTGACTGTTAAGTCAGACGACGTTTCCGGACGAACACGCATTTATGAATCTATTGTTAAAGGTGAGAACTTGCTCAAACCGGGAACTCCTGAATCGTTCAATGTTCTTATAAAAGAAATGCAAGGGCTTTGTTTAGATGTTCGCACAGAGGCGGTCACTGAATAGCCTATAATATCTATAAAGCCTAGATTTGTAACAATTATTTTGAGGAGAGGGCATGGCAGATAACAATCAACCGAATACCATTCAACCAAGCAGTTTGACTGATAATCAATTCGATAAGTTAACTATAAAAATTGCTTCGGATGATGTCATTCGCAATCAATGGTCTCGCGGTGAAATCAAAAAACCCGAAACCATCAATTATCGCACATTTAAACCTGAAAAGGGCGGTCTTTTTTGTGAAAAAATATTCGGCCCGCAAAAGGATTGGGAGTGTGCTTGCGGTAAATATAAAAAAATAAAGCACAAAGGGATCGTTTGCGACCGCTGCGGCGTGGAAGTTACCATGTCCAAAGTTCGCCGTCAACGTATGGCTCACATCGACCTCGCTGTGCCCGTTGTGCATATTTGGTTCTTTAAAACTATGCCCTCTCGCATCGGGAACGTGTTGGGAATGTCTTCTACCGACTTGGAACGCGTGATTTACTACGAAGAGTATGTCGTCACCGATCCCGGTAACACCGATTTGCAGAAGAAGCAGCTCCTAAATGATATGGAGTACCGCGAAGCCCAAGAAAAATATGGACGTGATGCCTTCAAAGCCCAAATGGGCGGTGAAGCCATACGCGACCTCTTGGCTACGGAAGACCTGCAAACTGTTCTCGTTGACCTCAAAGATAAATTGCGCAAAACCAAATCCATGCAAGCCCGCATGAAATTGGCCAAACGCCTTAAAATCATTGAAAGCTTCGTTTCTTCCACTAACAAGCCGAATTGGATGGTGATGAGCTGTGTGCCGGTGATACCCCCGGACCTGCGCCCACTTGTGCCTTTGGATGGCGGCAGATTCGCGACTTCTGACCTCAACGATTTGTACAGACGCGTCATCAACCGAAACAACCGTTTGAAAGCGATTTTAAAGCTTAAAACACCTGAAGTAATTATCCGTAACGAAAAGCGGATGTTGCAGGAAGCTGTGGATGCTCTCTTCGATAACGGCCGCCATGGACATGCTGTCATGGGCGCCGGCAACCGTCCGCTGAAGTCTCTTTCAGAAATGCTGAAAGGTAAACAAGGCCGTTTCCGACAAAACTTGCTCGGTAAGCGTGTGGATTATTCTGGTCGCTCTGTGATTATCGTGGGCCCTGAGTTGAAGTTCAACCAGTGCGGCTTGCCGAAATTAATGGCTTTGGAATTGTTCGAGCCCTTTATCGTGAAGCGCCTGAAAGACCTGGGATATGTATACACTATCCGTTCAGCGAAGAAGATGATCGAACGCCACGCTTCAGAAGTGTGGGATGTTCTCGATGATATCATTAAAGGTCATCCTGTACTGCTGAACCGCGCGCCGACATTGCACCGTTTAGGTATCCAAGCTTTCGAACCTAAGCTTATCGAAGGTAAAGCTATCCGTATTCACCCTCTCGTTTGCTCGGCCTTCAACGCGGACTTCGACGGCGACCAAATGGCGGTGTACGTGCCTTTATCTGTAGAAGCTCAGCTTGAGGCGAAACTGTTGATGATGGCTGCTGATAACATCTTCTTGCCATCCTCCGGTAAACCTGTTGCTATACCTTCTCAGGATATGACTTTGGGTCTATATTATCTGATGTGCGATCCGCTGTATTTCCCTGAAAAACATGGTCAAAAGACTAGAGTATTTAAAGATACTCAAGAAGTGCTGATGGCCCTGTATTCTTCCGGTTCTTACACTTGGTTTGAAGGGCGTCAAGGCAAAACAACAGCTGTTCTGCCTTCTACAAGGGGTCTGCGCATCCATGAATTGATCAAGTTGCGCACGGATGATGGCAGCATCATCGAAACAACACCTGGACGTGTTCTGTTCAACACAATTGTGCCGAAAGAATTGGGTTTCCAAAATTATAGCATGCCTAAAAAGAAGATGAGTGAGCTCATCATGCAGTGCTATAAAAAAGCAGGCTTGGAAGCTACCGTTAGATTTTTAGATAACTTGAAGAACCTCGGCTTCAGCGAAGCTACCAAAGCTGCTCTATCCATTGGGGTTAAAGACATCCGAGTGCCTAAGAGCAAGGAGAGCGTGCTTGCAGAAGCTCGCGCTAAAGTAGCTCAGGTGAAAAAGCAGTACGAAGAAGGTATTATCACCGACGGGGAAAGATACTCTAACACGATCAGTATCTGGACAGACGTCACCGAAAGCTTATCCGAAGAACTGAATATTCTTATCGGCGAAATTTCCGATTCCCAGTTAAACCCTCTCTTCATGATGATGGACTCTGGAGCTCGCGGTAACAAATCGCAGATTAAACAGTTGGGAGCTCTTCGCGGATTGATGGCTAGACCTTCAGGTGCGATTATTGAATCTCCCATTACCTCTAACTTCCGTGAGGGCTTGACGGTTCTGGAATTCTCCATTTCCTCTCACGGTGCTCGTAAAGGTTTGGCGGATACGGCTTTGAAAACTGCCGACTCCGGTTATTTGACTCGCCGTCTTGTGGACGTAGCCCAAGATGTGATCATCACCGAAGAAGATTGCGGCACGTTGAATGGTATCGAAGTGTCCGTAATTAAACAAGGCCAAGAGGAACTCCTACCGTTGAAAGACAGGATTTTCGGCCGTACGGTGTGCGACGATGTCTACCTGCCTGGAGATAGGACTAAATTGCTAGCTAAGGCCGGCGATACGTTAAATATTCTGCAAGCTGAAGCTATCGACGACTCGGGTATTGAAAGTGTCAAGATCCGCTCTGTATTGACTTGCGAAGCGCGCAGAGGTGTGTGCAGCAAGTGCTACGGCGTCAATCTGGCCAACGGCAGACACGTCAGCATGGGCGAAGCTGTGGGTATTATCGCCGCTCAGTCGATCGGTGAACCTGGTACGCAGTTGACCATGAGAACGTTCCACTTGGGTGGTATCGCTTCCGCAAACGTGACGCCTGAATTGGCTGCCGACTTCGATGGTCTTGTTGTCTACAGCGACCTCAGAACGGTTAAGAATGAAGAAGGCCAGTGGGTTGTATTGAACAAAAACGGCCGTTTGAATGTTGTGCGCGACGAAGGGCGTTCTTTGGAAGAGTATAAGAAGCTGCTTTCTACGAAGTCCATCGAGCCTCTCCAAACATTTACATTGGAACTGGGCACGAAGATATTAGCCGAAGATGGTACTCGTGTGAAGCCGGGAACTAAGATCGCTGAGTGGGAACAACATAGCGTACCTATTATTTGCGACCGCCCTGGTTTTGTAAAGTACGAAGATCTCGTAGAGGGTATCTCGACAGAAAGAGTGACCAACAAGCGTACCGGTCAAACTGAACTCAGCGTGAAACAGCATAGAGGGGAATTGCATCCTCAGATCGTTATCTATAAAGATACGAAATTCGCTGAGATCATCGGAACCTATCCGCTGCCGGTCGGAGCCATCATCGCCGTGTTGGAAGAACAGTATGCAACTGCCGGTATGCAGTTGGCCCGTATTCCACGTAGCGCCGTCATGAAGACTAGCGACATCACGGGCGGTCTGCCGCGTGTTGCCGAGCTTTTCGAAGCCAGAAAACCCAAAGAATCTTCCGAAATCGCGAAGATCGATGGGGTGATTGACTTTAGAGGAGTTCAAAAGAACAAACGTATCGTTGTGGTGCGTGATGAACAGACTGGCATGGAAGAGGAACATTTAATTCCTCATACCAAGCACTTGATCGTTCAGCGTGGAGACCTTGTTGTTAAAGGTCAGCAGTTGACAGACGGTGTGGTCATTCCGCACGAAATCTTGGAAATCTGCGGTGTGAGAGAACTTCAAAAGTATCTCGTCAACCAGGTTCAGCAAGTTTATCGTCTACAGGGTGTGGATATTAACGATAAGCATATCGAGATTATCGTACGGCAAATGCTTAAGAAAGTACGCGTCGTCGACCCAGGTGATACTGGCTTGCTATATGGTGAAGAAGTTGACAAGAAGGAATTCGAGCACGAAAACCAGAAGATCATCAAAGAGGGCGGCAAAGCGGCGCAAGCAATACCTATCTTGTTAGGTATTACAAAAGCCTCCTTGGGCACCGAGTCCTTTATCTCTGCAGCGTCCTTCCAAGATACCACAAGGGTGTTGACGGAAGCTGCCTGCGCAGGTAAGACGGACTACTTGATGGGCTTTAAAGAGAACGTCATCATGGGTCATATCATCCCAGGCGGTACAGGCTTTGAACACCATAGACGTGTGAAGAAGTTTGTCGATCGCGAATTAGCTGAAGAGCTAGTGTTCGACTTCTCATAGAAGTACACACCACGCTACTCAAAGGACAAGGTACTAGGTACCTTGTCCTTTTTTTTATATCCTTCAATTTTTTCCCTGTTTTCAAGTGAATTTTAAGCCATTAATTTTGAAACTGTTGAAAATTCTTGTGTAAATCTAATCCAGTCAAAAGTTCGAAGTTTACCCATTAACCGGAAATCCTTTGATATTTAGGTGCTTAAGATCTCTGTATTAGGTGCTTTTTGGCATCCTCTCTGAATTTCTTAACAGCCGATTCCACTTCACCCTTCAATATTGTTGCTTTACTAGATCAAAACGTGCTTATTTCCGCCCACCCGTTACCACACCCCTGCTTGCAGCTATTAGGGAAGTAGGATTAGCACTTAAACTGCCTGAAAATTGGATCAATTCAGCTTTATTTCTGTAAGTCGTTTACGTACTTTTCTAAAAGAAATGGATTCTGGTACCACGCATTCTTTTTCCCACTTTGCTGCTGCTTTAAATTCAGTCTCATCAGCAAAATGGCCAAGTGCGGAAGAGGGAGCTGATTTTCCACTTAAAGTAAGCGGAAAATCATTATTACCAGCACTCGAGTCACCTTCTCTGCTTATCCTTCGTTTACGTAATTTATTTGGTCCTGGGGCAAGGGCTGATATTTTAACGCATTTTTTGACACGAAATGGGATGCACTTCTCAGCTTCTGATCTTAGCGAGGTGGGTTATTCTAAAAGAAGCTTGATGACCGCGCTTGATCATTTAGCAAGATCGGGAATACTCGCTGTAACAAATATAAGGAATAAAAAAAATTACGAATTAAAAAAAACAAAACAACTGCAAGTACTCATTGGAAAGTTACCGAAAATTGCCCCTCCTTGGATGAAGATACTGCAGGCAATTGTAGCAATTCGCGCTGTAATTCCTGAGATTCAAAGCAGCTCAAAAATAACAAGAGGGGTAATACTTCGAAATTGTTTGATACAGATAGAATCCTTATTACCGTTTTTTATTTCACCGATGCTTCAGAATCATCCTGACTTTGACCGAGATTGGAAAGGTCTCATGGAGATTTTTAAAGCGTTTCAACAAGGAAATTTTCATATGCAATTTCAAGTATATAACGATTTCGATGAAATTGTAATTCAACTGTTACGTGAAATTTATCAACTGGATGACTGTGTTGATGGAATAGAAATGATTATAAGCGAGAAGGAGGTCAAGGTCAGACGACACGAAGAGATATACAAAGAATGTTATCAGCTGTTTTTAAGTTTCATCAGTGATTTGAAAGTGTGTTTAAATCATTTATTTGATTTTCCTTTTCATAAAATGATGGATGAATCATTATCTGATATTTCTTATCGGTTTTCAAAAGAAAAGCTACCTCTGCTATTGGAAAAAATGGAACATATTCAATCGATTGATCGGATTACCAATGTTCAATCAGCTGTAAGACAATATCAGGTATTTATGCCTGAATTTAATGTGTTAAGGCAGTTCGTCTACACTCTTAAAAAACGGCTAGAAGATCTTTATTTCATCAAAACTGACATTCATTTGCTCTCGCTACCAACAACGTTATATAAGCGACATATAGTCCTCGATTTATTTTCGAAAAGTGAAAATGATTAATATTTTAAAAAAATACTAGAGTTGTAAATATGAGCCTAGAAGAACAAGTTCGACTGCATAAAGAAATCAGCCTTAAAATCGAGGAGCTTGAAGCACAAAAAAAAGCCCTCGGTGAAAATATTTTAAGCGCCATGAACGATAAATCCATTAAAGTTGGATCCTATGTTGTTAAACGCTGCTCTCGCCTTTCTATCTCATCTACACTCGATCAAGCACGCTTATTTCAAGCCACTAAACTAGACGAGGTTGTCGACAAGGATAAGCTCAAACAGCTTTACAATAGCGGCACGGACATACCAGGTATAAAAAAAATCGAGTATATTCAAATTACTATCATCGATTGAAATAAAGATGGTAACTTAAATCCATAGGCCATGCGAGAAGATAATACCCAATTTTGCTACATGCTTGATAGATAATCTCTTTTTATCTAATTAGAAGCGCAACACATGTGACTTTACTTGAAAGTCCAATCCAGTCAAAAGCATGATTCATTTTTTTATGCAAGAAACTGTCATAAAACGACAGTTTCATGCATAAAATTCAAATAGAACTGAAGTGAGTGAGTTTAGAGTTACAAGTTCTTGGGGAGTCCAATCCAATCAAAAGTTCGAAGTGGGGTCTGTAACTGGAGTTTTTCTTTGTATATTTCGAACTCTCCCAATCTCACCACAGCAAGCTAAAGCATATATTCAATTCTTCTGGACCACACCCAAACTACTTTATTAAGTATAAGGCCCAAAAATTATATTTCAGAGCAAAATCTGCATTTCTATAGGTCTATAGGTATTGGCAAAAAGTATGTTCTTCTCTCTACGTCTTAAATCGGCCATAAAACACTCATTTTCAAGAAAAACAAGCTTAAATCCTCTAATTAAGTAAAGTATGCTTTACTTAAATAAGGAAAATAAGCATGATTTGGAATATGAAAATACCTAAAGACGAACTTATTTCCATTCTTACGCCATTTAATCCATGGTGGAAAAAAGAATCTATTCCAGATCTCCCGTCATGGAAAAGATCTGTTTTTCATGAGTTATTGAATTGGGTTGTAAAACCTCCTACACATCGTGCAGTGATGCTTTCTGGCCCACGGCAAGTTGGAAAAACCACTTTACTACTACAGACAATAGATAAGCTTATTAAAAGTGGGGTTCCCCCTGCAAATATTTTGTATGCCACTTTTGACCACCCTATTTTTAAACTTGCAGGACTTGATGCTGTATTAGAAGCATGGCGAGAACTTGAGCCTAAAGCAGAGGGGCCTGAATATCTTTTCTTAGATGAGGCTCAGTTTATACGAGATTTCGGAACCTGGACCAAACATCAAATAGATTTTTTTAAACACAGACGAATTGTATTTACTGGATCAGCTATGCCCCTTGTTAATTCTGGGGAAGAATCTGGTGTCGGCAGATGGTTCACATTGCAAATTTCTACTCTTTCCTTTTATGAATACTTGCAAATTAAAAAAGTACCGCTCCCCTCTATTCCAAAAATTTCTCAGATTACAGATTTATTTAAAACTTCTAAATCGGACATTTATCACATTTCAAATGTAACACAAGTTCTAATTGGACATTTTCACGAATATCTTGTTAGAGGTGGTTTCCCTCAAAC
>CAYMKI010000062.1:0-16587 GCA_964390695.1 uncultured bacterium | reverse complement strand
CTAGCTTTAAACAATCTCGCGGGAGAACCTGTTGATATAGAATTGAATTGACAAATTGTCTCTAAGTGAGAGATAGTGGTCGTGGATGATAGTTATGGGATCCAGATCACACAACTATATACCCAAAAAACCTGAAAGAAGGGGTGACTATTCATCACCCCTCATAAATCCGACATTCCACGAGTCGGCTATTTTTGATTCGAATTTCTCGTTTTTTCAGCTGGATTTGCAAATTTTGCGGCAATATTGAATGAAATATTGCTCAAAATTTGTCAAATTCAGACAAAAATCGAAAAATCGAAGGAAAAACAGCCCACTTGCGGAATGTGGGATAAATCATAAGATTTTGTACAGTTAGGAATTCTTATGTTTTTCTATATATTCAACCACGCTGCCAACGGTTTTGAGTTTCTCGGCTTCTTCTTCGGAAATCTCGCAACCAAAGTGCGCTTCGAGAGTCATGATGAGCTCTGTCAGATCCAATGAATCCGCATTGAGATCCTCAACAAAAGACTTTTCTAAGCTAACTTCTTCTTTATCGACACCGAGTTGTTCTACAACGATATCAATAACTTCTTGTTCTGTGGACATGTTTTTTCCTTTTTTTGTGGTTAATATAGTTAAATTTAATCATGAAATTTATTTTCAATGCAAGAGATACTATCGACTTTGCAACTTTTTTGAACTCCTCTGCAAAGAAATGCATCACTTGAAAATATCACCCGGTCGAGATACTGAAACATCTTGAAATTTTGGTCTGTCACCCTACATGACCATTCCCCCATCGACGGTGATGACTTGACCTGTGATGTAATCGGATAGCGGGGAGGCTAAAAACAAAGCTGCATTGGCAACTTCTTCAGGAGTCCCCATTCTGCCTAGAGGAATTCCCGATAAGGCTGCATTTTTTTGCGTTTCATTTAACACTTCGGTCATGCTTGTTTCAATAAAACCCGGAGCTATGCAATTTACATGGATATTACGCGAGGCCACTTCTTTGGCCAAAGCTTTGGTAAAACCTATAATCGCGGCTTTGGAAGCTGCATAGTTGGTTTGACCCGCATTGCCTGTCAAACCCACCACCGAACTGATATTGATGATTTTGCCTTGCCTAGCTTTTATCATCGGTCTAATTAATGTTTGAGCTGTGTTATAGCAAGATTTAACGTTGATGGACATGACGTCATCCCAGTCTTTTTCTCCCATCTTCATCAGCAAGGTATCTCTTGTTATGCCTGCATTGTTGACCAATATGTCTATATGAGGATGAACTTCCATTATTTTCTTGATCGCATTTTCCACTTCTACTTTATTCGCTACATTCACCGCATAAAACACACCTCGCCCTTCGCCGCTTTGCTGGTTGATTTCTGCGGCCACTTGAGCTCCGCGTTCAGGATGAGTGCCGAAAATAAAGACTTTCGCTCCCTGCAACGCAAACTTCAAGGCGATGGCTTTACCTATACCGGCTGTTCCCCCGGTAACTATTGCACATTTATTTTGTAAAAGCTTGTCCATGAAATTCTCCTTACGATAGGGCTTTGCTTAAAGTTTCCAGATCCGAGATTTTTTCCACGCTGACAGTCTGGCCTGCATTTATTTTCTTATTGAAGCCGGCCAACACTTTTCCGCATCCGATTTCAACAAATAAGTCCACTCCCGACGCCGCCATTTTTCTGATCCCCTGCTCCCAGCGCACGGATCCGGTGACTTGCTTAATCAGATTATGCTTTATCTCCTCAATATCCTTAACGAAATCCCCTGTGACATTCATGACCAATTCGATAGAGCTGTCCTGCAAACGGGAATTTCGTATATATTCGGCAAGCTTCCGCTCAGCCTGTTCCATCAAGCCGCTATGAAAGGCTCCGTGCACTTGCAAAGGCAGCACGCGCTTAGCTCCTTTTTCGATAGCTTTTTTGGAGCCCATCTCTATGCCTTTGACAGTACCGGAAATGACTACTTGGCCGGGGCAATTATAATTTGCCGCCCATAGGTCTTGGGGCATATTCATCTCTTTGACCATGCTTTCGACCGCCTCGGCATCTAACCCTAAAATCACCGCCATAGTTCCCCGTGTAGACTCACAAGCTTCATTCATGAACAAACCCCGCTGCTGCACTAAACGCGCACCTTCCACAAAGGGTAGCCTTGCGGAAGCCGTCAAAGCGGTATACTCGCCCAAGCTTAACCCTGCACATACACTGGGCTTTAGCTCTGGGAATAGTTTGTTTATCACCCTAAAGATGGCTATACTGTTTACATAAATGCCCGCCTGGCTGTTTTTGGTCTCGGTTAATTCTTCTTCAGATCCCTTCAAAACAATCGATGATAATTTCCTTGATAGGGCTTCATCGGCTTCTTCAAAGGTCAAACGAGCTTCTTCGAAGGAATCTACAAAATCGGCTCCCATGCCTGGATATTGCGCTCCTTGACCGGGAAAAATAAACGCTATTCTTTTGAATTTCGCCATTAGATACCTCTTTCAGTTTGAGTTAAAATAGCTCCTCCCCATGTTAATCCGCCGCCGACGGTCAACAATAGAAGATGCTCCCCTGCCGCTATGCTTTGCTCTTTAAGCAATTCGTCCAAAGCTATGGGAATGGTGGATGCTGAAGTATTTCCATATTTGTGGATAGTTTTATATATGCGTTCTAATGGAAAATTAAGACTTTTGGCCATGGCTTCAATAATGCGGATATTAGCTTGATGCGGTACGATCCAGCTGATATCTCCCATGGACAATTTTTCATGCTCCAGGCAATTTTCTGCCGCCGCATCGAGGGTCCTGACAGCTTGCTTGAATACTTCCTTGCCCGACATTTTGAAATAATGCAAACCTTTCCCCAGCGATTCCTGCGAGGCAGGCTCTCGCGCCCCGCCTCCGGGTATGATGATAAGATCCGCAAACTCCCCGTTGGCGCCTAAATATACATAGTCGATGGCCAAGCCTCGAGGATGGCTGCTAACTACCGCAGCCGATGCCCCATCACCGAATAGCACGCACGTGTTGCGGTCTTGATAGTCGATAAAAGCGCTCATCTTCTCGGAGGCGATGACCACAACGTTCTCATACATGCCCGCTTCTACATAGGCTTTTGCCATAGATAGGGCATATAAAAACCCTGAACAAGCCGCCTGGATATCAAATGCAGCAGCAGATTTTGCGCCCAGTAAATGCTGAATCAACGCCGCAGTGCTCGGCGAAATATAGTCAGGCGTCATCGTTGCCACCAAGATCAAATCTACTTTTTCCGGCGGCAAGTCTGCCGACTTTAAAGCCTCGACCGCAGCAGCTAATCCCATCGTCGATGCAAACTCATCCTTAGCAGCAATCCGCCGTTCTTTAATTCCCGTGCGGGTAACAATCCATTCGTCGGAAGTATCTATGCTTTTTTCTAGCTCGGCATTACTTAAAATTTTTTCAGGTAAGTAAGAACCAGTGCCATTTATATATGCTTTTCTCACAAGACTCCCCATAGGTATTCAGGTCGTGAAATCAAACACTACTGTCAGCAATTCCCGCTAATTTATCTTTTACCCAGGGGCGCGTTGCCCCTTCGGGGCCGCCTTCCCCTGGGCTACCATCTTTCGCCCCATTTTGGGGCTCGTGATTTTTTTGCGGCAATTGCTACACAACTGTCAAACATCGAGTTAACAAATTTAAATTTCCATTCTACCAAATCAAGAACAAATTAATAAAGGAGAATTTTGTGTTTTTTTATTATTATAATTATGCTATTTTGATACTTTACATATCTTTAGAGGTCAAATAATCTATGCATTATCCCCTGCATCTATCTAAACTGATTAACACCCTAAAAAAACTGCCCGGAGTGGGCAATAAAAGCGCAGAACGCTTCGCTTTCCAGATGCTGAACTGGAAAGTGGAACATCTGCAAGAACTGGCACACCTGATTCAAACCCTGCCGGATAATTTAGCCCACTGCAAAAGCTGCCACTGCCTGGTCACCCCAGAACACTGTCCTTTTTGCGATAGCAGCAAGCGCTCACTCAAATCCCTCTGCATCGTCGCCTCGGCCCGCGATGCCTTTGCCATCGAAGAAACCCGCGAATACAAAGGCCTTTATCACAACCTAGGCGGCCTGCTGTCCCCGCTTTCAGGCATAGGACCTGAACAACTGAAATTGCACAATTTAAAAGACCGGATCCAAACCCATCAGGTCCAGGAAATTTTGGTCGCCCTCGATTCCACCCTGGAAGGCGACGCCACGGCCTTTTATCTGAAGAAGGAACTCGCCTCTTTAGGCATACCCATCTCGCGCCTAGCGTTTGGCTTGCCGATGGGCAGCTCCCTGGATTATGTGGACGGCGGCACTTTAGCCCGGGCTTTGCTCGGACGAAGCCATTTTTAGTCGGATTTAAGCGGCTGCACAGGGTCAAAGGAAGCGAGACTGCCTCCTCTATCGATGCCGAATAGCAGAAATTTATTAGCCAATTCTACCTGGCCAGCTTTTTGAAACATGTAGATTAAAAGCTCTTTCAAACTCCTCACGCCGCAGTTACCTATAACTTGCGATCGTCGCTCGGGAATTCTTTTGACACTGACCTTGGCATTTATGGGTTCGAAAATTTTATTATATCTCTCTTTGGCATTATCATAAGATTTAAATTCAATGTCGCTATTCTTGACCGCTGTCTTCAAAAACTCCAACGCTTCGCTTTTAGTGAGAGCAGGAAATTCAACCACAGGCGGAAACCAAAGGGTACAGGGAACGTTAAAATTCAAATGCCATTTAACTTGGGTGATATCGGCCAAAGTCAACCCTCCGGCGTTAACTTGTGCTGCGGTATACAATCCGTCCTTGTTTTTGCACAAACATAGAAAAAATGCATGACCACTCCTACTTCCATTCTGTTCATTCCATTTAAAACCCATTGGGATGGGAATGCCTATTTGTTCCGCATCCAAAGGGTTCATGGTATCCAGCGTGTCTAAGAGCTTAGCTACTTTTTCAGAGATAACTTCATCTTGGGCCATATCAAAAAGTTTCATCACGTCAAGGTCTGGGTTCTTTGACTTTAACACTCTCCCCTTCTCTGCACATTCTTCCAAGAAGGAAAAGCCTTTGATGCCCCAAACGCCCGCATTGTCTAGGGTAGTTTGGATTTTCAACAAAAATGCGCGTTCATTTTCACTTAAACCTTCTCCGACGGATAAAAATAATCTGATGCGATCTATAAAATAGCGTACTCCTTCATAGGCATCCACTACCCCCTCTTCTCTGCCATCCGCCCTGATCACGATTTTAGAAGCTTCTAACTGAGCCAACTCATGATAGCGCTTATTGTCTAACTTTGTTTCGGGAAATGAAACTTCAGTTGTTAAAAAATCATTTACGAAATTAATAATGTCCTGTATTTGACTGCACGCATTATCAATTTTTTTATTTTCATAGTGTACTTTGAGATGGCTTAATCCCTGCAAAGAATCTTGCATTGACTTCCTAAGAGATTCATCTTTAGTTCTTAAATAGTCCGTAATAGCCCGTTGCATCAATAGTTTAATTTTTGGGATATCGTCTCTGTTTTGACTCACACCCGCTGCATATCTGCCGCTTCGCCATAGGGTTGATCCCCAGGTTTTGCTATCATAAGGTTTTGAAATGGTACCATTGTCATAAATATCGACCACTTCTCCAGTTTTTATTTTAGAAAGATAGTTTAAACTTTGTAAATCGGCTTCATTTAAACTACTTGTTTTATTATTATATCTAATCGTTGGATCCATAAATTAACCTATATTAAATATTAAAATTGACAGTTATTTATTATTTAATAATTATTATACAATAAATCGAAATTACAAGTAAATATTGATAAACTCTAAAAAATAAGTGCAGCAAATTTTAAACATGTGTACATTAAAAATGTTTATATTTAGCATCTTAAATTTAAATGTTTTATACAGGTTTTATGTTTACTATTCCCCGTTCAAAAGCCGAAGCGTTAAATACAGATTTTTTTAAACTTCAAACTGAAGGGGAAGCTGCAAAACTCTGAAAATTAAGATTGAACCACAGAGCATTCAGAGAGGCTTTGTAATTCATTAATTTACAGACCTTGTAGAACACTAAAAAGTTTGAGTTTTTGCAACACCCTTTATAGATTTTTTGCTTTGCAAAAAACAAAGCTTCCGATATTATATTCTGTCAACAACTCCGCTGGCTTTCGCAACTAATCACCACGGTTCAAAGTGTGTAACTTGGTACACCACAGTGAGACCGTGAAGAGTCACCTCGGTTTATAATTTTTGGTGATGCACTTTAAAACACATGGTTTAATCGAGTTCACACATGAATATTAATGACTTGCGCTTACAATTAAAAAATCAAACTGAATCCGGTATGACTGCCGTAAATGTGGCAAGTATGCCATTCCGAGCCCTTAATGTCGTTGTAGGAGGTCTCGTTCATTTGGCTGCCAGTTCCCACCCTGTAGCTCAAGAAACCATCGGAAAAGTCGGTCGCATGATCGATGAGAGCTGGAAAAACTCAACCATAGGAAAAGGTTGGAATGCCACTCGCCTATCTATCATTAATGATTTTAAAAAGCTCGACATCCCAGAAAGCAGAACCTCCTATTTTCTTGATAGCGTCGAGGAGCTTGTACTGGCTGGGGGTACTGCGGGAATAGGTTCTTTCGCCAAAGCTGCCGCAAAGAACGTTATGAGGTTTTCAGCATACATTAAAAGAAGTCAAACAGGGTTTCCAGCTATTGAAAATATTCGTTTTAAGCCTGGCAGTTGGAGTGAATATATTCCTGACCACCGTTTTGCAATAAATAAACCCGGCGAGGGATTCATTGATTATCATTATGCAAAGGGATCACAAAATTCTGTTCTATTTTATCTAGATTACATTCAAAAGGGAAAAGTCTCTAATCATATGATTTTAACCCCTTTGAACAAAATCCAATCCCCTTATGCCACCTCAAAAGCAGCCATGGCCGAGATTATTAGCCTAGCTAAGCAAATGGGATCGGATAGAATTTTTCTACAGTTCCAACCCGAGAACCCCAAATTTCTCGCATTTGTTAAAAATCATTATGAATTTAAAGGTTGGCATAAAATACAACACCCTTTGGGAGTTTCAGGAGCGCGTTGGCCACTTCCCGTATTTGAGCTGACCGCACCTTTAGCAGCCAACTCAAGTGGTTCAGTTGTTGCTAATTTAGTGTCTCGCTTCAAGCCAAGAATTGACCTTGAAAAAGGATATTTAAAATCTAAAGCTGAATTTAGCAGGTATAGTGAATTCATAGGCACTCTAAATAGAGATCTTGTAGTCGTTCGTTATCATGACGCAAATGCCTTTGCCAATCATTCTTGGAGTTGGTGGACATCTACACACGTCGCGAATAGTTGTAATACTTTAAATAAGGTAAAGGACCGTTTAGCATTGCTTGACTCTTTTGGAGAGAAATCACATGTTACAGTTGCAAGAATACCTCGAGGTACACAAATACAAGTACTTCATGGACGGGCAAAACCCCAAATGGCTATGGGAGAATACGGGCACATGGAAATTCGCCCCGGCGGTGGATATCAAATGAGATTTAAAGATTTTAACGAATCTTGGATCAAAACCACATGCTCACTTACAAATCCAGCAGACTGTATAAAGCACCCAATATGGGCTGCAGGTACAAGTGCAACAGCCTTTAAATTTGTTAAATTGACCTCACCTTTTGCCGCCACCGAAACGATGCATGTACTAACTACCGGAAGTTACAACTCGCAAGATCAGTTTAATATTTCTTTAATATCACCGGTAAAAGCATCCGACTATATTCCTGTTGTCGTCCCCCCTAAAGTTACTATGCAACAAACGCCATCGGACCTCGACAAACAATTAGGAGCAATCCGAGAGAACCTAATTGACTTTTCAGGACAAATGACAGGTATAAAACCCGCCATAGAGGAATTCCGCAAATTGCATGACACCATGGTGGTCTTTGCTAAAAATCCAGCACAAGGTCCTATCAAACTCGTCTCGCAAATATTAAATACACCTGGAACAAAGATCAAAATTCTACTGCAGGGCCCTCAAAACATTCTAAAAGGCGGTAAACTCTTTTTAAATAACCCTACATTCATGGGCGCTGTGGGCGTTTGCGGATCTATACTCTCAGTAATTGAGAGCGTGACATGGGCCATCGAATTTATGCGAGACCCGAAGCATATGGCCAAAGCCACCCTGAAAGCCCCTATTACAACAGTAAAGACTGCAGCAAAAATGAGCGTTGCTTTGATCCGGGATCCGAGAAAAACCGCCATATTCCTTTGTAAATCGGTAATTAAAGCACCTGTTGAAACAGTAAAGGGATTTTTGCGCGCGATTGGATTGAAAAAGAGGAAAAAGAAGAGGTCAGCGCCCCAACCTCGGGTATTAAGTCCGCAAGAGAAAACCAGAATCATGAAGAAATACACGAACAACCTAACGGCACTTTATGGATGCGCAAAAGTGAATTGGTTTATTGAACCTTTCAAAACATTAGAAGAATACCACCAGGATTTACTGAAAGACTGGGAGCACATACGCGAAAACCGAATACACTGCAAGCATTATGTGGACTTTCCAGCCTATCTCAAAGCCAAATTTGATCAAAGAGATTTTAACAGTATCATGCGCTTGAGTCCTAGAGCCCACCCCAAAGCAGCCATTCCCCCTGTTGAAGTAATATCGGCATACGAAGATGTTGGAAAGGCTTTTGTGGAAGTAAAAGCGGTTTCAAAAGTTCTGGATACTGCCACTCAAGTCAAGGCCGCTGTATATAAAGATCTCAATGCAGAACGAGCTTCTTTAGATCAGAATGTCACTCAGTTAAAGACTCTTATTGATAATAACGAAGATAAAATTAAACAAGCGCTTCGAGCGCGACTGAGTAAAAAGAAACAATAACCTCAATAATATAAGGAAACAATATGATAGTACCCGATCATATGCAACTCAACGCAGTTGCTCGCCATAACCTTTTAGTTGAATTTTCAAAAAAAGGAAACAACATAAATGTTCCTGCTTATATGAAACCCAACCTGGCTGCCCGCAAATGGCTTCCAGCCGAGTACCCTTCAGTATGCAATCAATTCGGAAGTTATAAAAATCCTCCTATACCCATTCCCCCTGGCCCCCCCATCATGGTAAAAGGTAAAAATGGGAAACTCGAGCTCTCACTCTATCAGGCTTCGCTAAGTCCACAGGCCTATCGTAGATATTGCATAGCATTGTACAGCGACTGCCACAAAAAATACCATGCGACGAAGAAAAAAATAGAAGCCCGTCAAGCAGCTGCAGCTAAAGCAAAACAAGCCGCTCAGCGAAGTGCACAACAGCTCGCGCAAATCAAAAGAGAATATAGTAATCTTCTAAGACAATATGAGCAGCTTAACAATCAGCTCATCGCTGAGCGCAATGCCCACAGGCAAGATGTAGAATTATTTAACCGTTTGAGAACCGAAGTTGCTAGAATAAGGAATATTTTAGCAGATGTAGGCTTAATGTAGGATGTAGTATGAGCGTCACATTGCAAAAAATGCCCCCCGCAGCCGCCCATGCTGCTGTGTTGAAGAATGCCAAAGAATGTAAAGCCATTCTTAGCAGAATTAAAAATGTACAAATGGAATGCGTGCAAAAACAAATCCAATGTGCACAGTTCGGACAACAAAAAAAAGTGATCCTATCTGATATCAACAAAGATCTCCAAGCAATCAATACAGCTATCCAAAACCTGCTGTCTGAGTCCGAAGCAGGCGATGAGGAAAGCCCTTCACCCACAACAGAAAAAACTCCCACACCGGCTCCGATAAATATAGCTCAGCCCCAGCGCATACTTCCAGGAGGACTACCCAATCTAGGAAATACCTGTTATCTGAATGCTGCAATTCAAGCATTGCTGGCCAGCCGCCGCTTTGTAAACTCTCTGCGATTAATGCCAAATCCACGCCCTATTGTTGAGGCTTTGCAGAGGGTTGCAAACCTTAAGGATAATCCGGCCGAATCTGTTCGTCTGCAACAATCTGTACTAGCTTTGCGTGACTTGATAATTGCAGATCGGGCGAATCCAGACCTTCATAATGCTAGAGGCAGAGCTGAAGACGCTGCCGCTGCTTTTGAAGCATTATTAGGAGAATGCGGATACAACCTAGGAACTCAGACCACGACTTCTGCAACGGCGGAATTTCGCCCTATAGTCGTCCCTGAAGATATTATCGTCGTGCATCTGCCAATACTTCATAACCTTAACCTGCAACAGATCATCCATCATGAGTACAGTCCCAAACGTCAGAACGATCCCCGAAACCAATGGAGATTCACATTGATACGAGGGGGAGAGCAGTTAGTCACCGTGTATACTATCTCCCGCAAATTGAGAACCCCGGCTCCAGATATTTTGGTATTTCAATATGCCCGTATGGATCACCGCATCCAAAACGGATATAATCATCAATCTATCGATTGTCCATCCGAGATAGACATGTCTATAGCCTTTGGAGAACCTCAGCGTTATAGATTGATGGCGAGTGTCAATCATCATTACCCCAATCCTCACTATACAGCTTATGTAAAAAGAGACAATGAATGGTACCACTGTAATGACAGTGTTGTTTCGGTGACAGCTTCGCCTCCCTTGGACAAAGCGACGTTGCTTGTTTTCGAAAAAATTTAAACCCTCTTGAAACAAAAAAAACTCTTCATTTAGAATGCTCAAAAAGAGTAAATGTCAGGAGGAATCTATGATACAGACCCTTGAAAAGCAAAATACAAAAACCCATTCTCATCCCTTAACCCATTTGCTTGCATCCATTCAAAGCAAGATCATCGGACAGCAGCGTCTGATCGAAAACATGCTTGTCTGCTTACTGGCCGACGGGCATGTGCTCATCGAAGGCATGCCGGGACTGGCTAAGACACGCTCCGCAAAAGCTATTGCGGATGGAATAGACAGCGATTTCCACAGGATACAATTCACCCCCGACCTTTTGCCTTCGGATCTGATCGGCACGGAGATCTATATCCACGAAAAAAGCCATTTTATCTTTAGAAAAGGCCCTATCTTTAACAACATTCTGCTGGCGGATGAAATCAACCGCGCTCCGGCCAAGGTGCAATCGGCCCTGCTCGAAGCTATGGAAGAAAAACAGGTGACCGTAGGCCACCAAAGCTATCCCTTGCCGGAACTGTATATGGTCATCGCTACGCAAAATCCTATCGAGCAAGAGGGCACATACAACCTTCCCGAAGCACAGTTAGACCGGTTTATGATGCACCTCGAAGTCGACTATCCCAACCATCAAGAAGAGCTTTTGATCATAGAACTAGACGAAAAGAGAGGCGCCGCAAGCTCATCAGCTCTGACGATAACGACCAAAGAAGAAGTGCTGCAGGCCCGCAAATCGGCTTCGGCACACTACATCTCCGACAACTTAAAAAACTACGTCGTTTCTTTGATTACGGCCACACGCAATCCAGGCAAGTACGATCCCGATCTCGCCAAGTGGATAGCCCATGGGGTCTCACCACGGGCCACCCTAGCTATGATACGATGTGCTAAAGCCCTGGCCTGGCTGAGGGGCGATGAATACGTCACACCCAAACACATCCAGCAAATCGCCGCTCCCGTGTTAAGGCACAGGATCATGCCCTCATTCGAATCCGAGGCCGATGGCATTTCACGCAATGACATCATCAAAAAATTACTGGAAGTCGTCGCCATTCCATGAGGTCCGCATGCTGTACCCTGACTTTGATGAGCTGGTATCACTGAAAAACCGGAAGCGTACTCTCAAGCACGCTTCCCATCGTGCGGTTAAATCCACCATTTCCGGAAACCATCACTCCCCTTTTCGCGGCCAGGGACTGGAATTCGACGCGGTAAGGGAATACGTTCCGGGTGATGACATCCGCAACATAGACTGGCGGGTTACAGCCAGGACGGGATCGCCTCACCTCAAACTCTTTAAAGAGGAAAGGGAGCGCCAAGTTATCATTTGCATAGATATGAATTCAGGTATGCGCTTTGGCACTCGCAACACATTCAAATCCATCCAGGCGGCGCGCGCCGCAGCCATGTTGGGCTGGCAGGGGTTGGCTCAACATGACAGTGTCAGCGCCTGCCTTTACGGGGATGTCCCCACAGGCATACAGTATTTCCCCCCTAAACGCAGTAGTCAATCCTTTAGCCAGATGTTAAAGCTGCTGAGCGCCACTGTCAGGGAACAGCATGACATCAGCATGCACGACGCCATAAGGCATATTAGCCAAGCCTCTCCCACGGGTGCCTTGATCTATCTGATCAGCGATTTCTTGCATCTGGATGACGATTTTTCGACTACGGCCTCTTTCAGCAGCCTGAACAAAAAGAGCGACCTTGTATTTATCTCTATCAATGACCTGGCCGATGCTTCTATTATGCCTATCGGCACCCTGGGCATCCGCTCGCTAAAGGGTGAAAAAAACTATATCAATACCGACAGCAAAGCGGGCAGAGAAGCCTACGCACTTCAATGGCAAAAGAACCGGCAGTTATTGAATACCATCACCTCCAAATACAAAATCCCCCTGATTGAGTTGAGCACTGAATCCGACATCTCCCGAGACCTTATCTTTGGACTCAAGTCAATAGCCAAGAGGAGGCCACGATGAATCCATTATTAGAACAACTTCACGATATTGAAAGCATTGATGCCGTCAGCTGGTGGCCTTTAGCTATCGGATGGTGGATCTTGATTGGAGTGAGTGTTCTCTTCGTCACTTCCTTAGCCATCTATGCAGCTTATAGGATAGCCTTTAAAAGGAGCTGGAAGCGCGACACCTTTGACAAGCTAGACTCGCTAGAAAGAAACCTTTCGGAGAACACTGCTAGACAGGCGCTCATTTCTCTGTCAGAGTATATACGCCGGATAGCCATCCGCCGTTATTCCAGAAAAGAATGCGCAGGGCTCAGCGGTGAGGCCTGGCTGAAATGGCTGTCAGCCCATGATCCTAGTGAATTCGACTGGGAAAACAAGGGAGCCGTCTTAATCGACATACCTTATGCTCCCCTCAATGCAACATTTTCCACTGATAACCTTCAAGAACTTATTAAAGCTATTAGATGTTGGGTGCGCTGATGTTTGAATTTTATAATCCATGGTATGCCTTACTTTTACCTCTACCTCTGCTTGTCAAGTGGTTAATACCTGTCAGGAAAACACAGCCGGCCGGTGCTGCCCCTGAGATTTATTTCCCCGGCTTAGATCGATTAAAAGCAGCCTTTCCATCCTACGAACCCTCTCCCCAAAGAGCCTCGCGTCTTTTTTACGCTGGCCTTGTGCTAGTGTGGACACTGCTGATTGTGGCTTTGATGCAGCCGGAACGCGTGAACCAGTTTTTACAGGTAAAAAATCATGGCTATGACCTCATGCTGGCGGTGGACATCTCAGGATCGATGCAAGCCTTGGATTTTTCCACTTCGTCCAAAGCCATCAGCCGCCTCGATGTCACCAAAGATGTCGTAGGTAAATTTGTTCGCGGGCGGCAAGGCGATCGCATCGGCCTTATCACCTTCGGTGAAATAGCTCACATCCATGTCCCTTTAACACTAGATACGCTGTCTGTCAGCAAAATGCTCGACGACACGGTTTCTGGGATGGCGGGAAATGCCACGGCGATAGGCGATGCCATTGGACTGGCGGTGCGTGCCCTGCGCGACCGCCCGGAAGGATCGCGTGTGCTTATTTTGTTGACCGATGGAGAAGATAACTCCAGCAGCCTTCCGCCCTTAGAAGCTGCAAAGCTGGCCAAGCGCTACGGCATTCGCATCTATACCATAGGCATTGGCAAAAAAGGCAAAGTGCCCTTCCCGACTCAATTTGGCGGCTATGCCATGGCAGAAGTTCCCATAGATGAAAAGCTGCTGCAAGAGATTGCTTCCACGACCGATGGGCAGTTTTTCCGCGCCACTGATAAACAGGCCTTAGAGTCCGTATATGCCCAAATCAACGAGTTAGAAAAAACCGAATCGGATCAATCCGTATTTTTAATCCGGCAGCCCCTATATTACTACCCCTTGGCTGCTTCTATGCTGTTGCTCTTAAGCCTTTCGCTATTCCAGATCTTCCACAGGAGGCCCGACTATGGAACTTAAAGACTTCCATTTTGCCTATCCCATCTTTTTATGGATGCTCCTTGCCATCCCCTTGATAGGTTTAGCCATTTGGTTGTTTTATAGGACTCATCACTCTTTGCACCAACTAGAAAAATTCATAGACCGCCACCTTTTGCCATATTTAATGGTTCAAACTGAGCACAGTAAACACTCCCGCCTGACCTCATGGTTTTTATGGGCTTTTGCTTGGACACTTTTAGTTTTAGCCCTAGCCGGTCCCAGGTGGAGTTTTCGCGAACTGGAAACCTTTTCTAAAGATCAGAGCTTAGTGATCTTGCTGGACCTATCTGAATCCATGAACGCCACCGACATTAAACCCTCAAGGCTTACTGTGGCAAAGCAGAAAATCGAAGACCTCATCCATCATGCCCAGGGGGTAAAGATGGGACTGATCGCCTTTGCAGCAGATCCGCATGTGATATCTCCTTTGACCGAAGACACCAAAACGCTCAAGCATGTGCTGCCTTCTCTGGATACAGAATTGATCTACATCCAAGGCAGCCGTTTATCGCCGGCGCTAGAAAAGGCTCAGCAGCTATTGGAGGCAGAGCCCGGCCATAACAAAGCTATTTTGGTGATAAGCGACGGCGGTTACGAAGATACGTTAGCCCTAAAAACTGCTAAATCTCTATCAGAAAAGGGAATCATCATCCATACTATGGGTATAGGCACCACCCAAGGCGCGCCTATCAAAGATTCAAAAGGCAATATATTTAAAAAAAATGGCAATCCCGTCATTTCCAAACTGGAAAGGGAACGTTTCGAGGAGATCAGCCGTATAGGCCATGGGCATTTTTTCCTAGCGAATCCTGCCGGTCAAGAGGAATTGATCCTATTGACAGAATTAGAGCAACGCGCTGAAGCCCAGCTGGCCATGGGTAAAACCAATCGATTTTGGGAAGAGCAGTTCACCATTCCTCTCCTGATGGCACTGCCGGTGGTATTAATATGGCTTCGCCAAGGAGCCTTGCTGGCGAGTTTGCTCTTCATCACTCTCGCGCATGCAAACCTGCACGCGGACACTTCAGACTATTTTAAAAACAGCGAGCAGCAAGGTAAGGAAGCCTTGGAAAGCGGCAATTATCAAGCTGCCATAGATAAATTTCAGGATGCGTATAGAAAAGGCGTCGCCTGCTATAAGGCTGCCAAATATGCTGAAGCAGAAGAACTCTTCAAACAGTCAACCCGCCCTGAAGTGGCTTGTCAAGCTAAATACAACCTAGGCAATGCCTTAGCACAGCAACTCAAGTTGAAAGAGGCTATTCAGGCATATGAAGAGGTCCTTAAACAAAAGCCCGATCACATTCAAGCCAAAGAAAATCTAGAACTTGTCAAAAAGCTCTTGGAAGAACAAAAACAGAACCCTTCTTCTGATCAAAATGACGATCAACAAAAGAACGACGACGACACCTCTCAGAATAACAAAAATTCCGACGCAGAACATAATGACTCGAAAGATCAACCACCATCCCAAGACAACACATCAGATAACCCTTCCGAAGAAGCTTCAAACGACCAGGAACAAAAGGATTCGCACGAAGATCAAAGCCAATCCGAAGATCCATCTACTGATGATTCTAAAGATGACCCAAATGCAAATCGCGATGACTCCTCCGAAAAAGAACCACAACAAGATGCTGTAGAAGAGAACCCCTCCGAAACTTCCCAAGAAAATCCTGCAAAAACACAGGAAGATTTTGATGCCGACGCCTTGCTGAATAGAATTGCCGACGACCCCAAAACTTTTATGAAAAATAAGTTTTTCATCGAATCTAAGAAAAACTCTACTAAAGAAGGAGTTGACCCATGGTAAAGCGATTTGTCCTACTGATTTTACACCTTCCCGCCCTTCTTCTCGCTGCTGACTTCACAGCCAGCGTCAATCGCAATCAAATCAACAGCCATGAAAGCCTGACCCTAAACCTCACGCTAAATGGGACCTCAGCCAACGCCGCACCGGATTTATCGCCTTTAAAAAACACCTTTCATCTGAACGGACAGCAGCAATATTCCAATACCACTATTACCAATGGGCGATTATCGTCAAGCATGACATGGAAAATATCTTTAACACCAAAAGTAGAAGGTGAAATCTCCATCCCCTCCCTCAACATCTCCACATCCGAGGGAATCTTGTCCTCGCAACCGATTAAAGTCTATGCCACCAAAGGTAAATCAGAAGGCAGTGATACCTCCGATGAACAAGGAATGACCCTTAATACAGAAGCCAGCCTGACCAAACCTTATAAAGATGAACCGCTATTCTATACACTCAGATTGACCTCAAAAAGCGACTTAGCCAATGTCAGCCTGGAAAAATTTAATGTTGAAAATGCGATTGTGGAAGCTAATGGCGACCCTAAATCGTTTAAAAAAATCATCGACGGAATTTGAGCAACTAATTTCCATTCTGAGTCAGAC
>CAYMKI010000061.1:8627-16780 GCA_964390695.1 uncultured bacterium | reverse complement strand
GTATACATTGAATGGCCGGGTGTCTTGGTAAGATGCCACTCATGTCGTGCTTGAGGATCAACGCGCAGATGTTTCAATCGAACTCGATCATTCCTAGGGCCCACATACTGAGAAGTTTTAGAGGTCAATTTTTCCACGTTGTCTAAAAAGTCTAGTTCCTCCGATGTCAGTCTAAGACGCTCACGAAACACCTCTTCTATGTATAATTTGCGTGCCTGAAGTCTTTCCCAGGCCGTTTCGATTTCTGCTGAAAAATCTAGATCTCCTGCTGAAAATGCAGCCTTATATTCTTGAAATAAACTCTCAACCTTGTCCCAGTGTTGAATAATTTCCCTGACCCCCTCCATTTTTTCCGAAAGCAGAGTGTCGTCAAAAATTCTAAAATTGTCGTACCCAATCCTAAAAAAATCGCATAAAGATCCTAAGTGCTTGTCAAAGCTAAAATCACTGTAGATGTTGCGATGCTGCATGGCATCGGTGAGTCCGCATAAAAAGAATTTGATATCGAAAAAGATCTTCTCTACAAAATACTTTATAAAAGCAATGACATCTCCGTTTATAGGCTTTACTGGAGCATCCGTATGGGCAATCGGGGGTTTAGGTTGTAAGGACTTTCCGGGATCGATGTTTTGCAGAATAGCTTCTCTAGGAGCCCATTTTGTCACAATATAGCCAATATTGTCGCCATTCGATCCCACCTTATCACGGTCTCCCATCAGCAAGGCCTTGATTTTATGCCTGCCTAGTTTATTGATAGGGGCAGCATGACCATCATCCGGAGAAATCAATTGATTTGAAGGAATCGCTGCATGCTTAATCTGTTTGCCTAAAACATTGAAGCGCTCACCCTCTGTACCTTCTATGAATTTGCTTTCGAGCAGCAGTTTGACATATCCATCAGAATAAGATGATTTACGGATGCAAAGATCTTGGCTATCCAAGCACAACACTTTATACACATCATTAGCTAAAGCTTCTAACACGGCTCCTAAATTTTTTTCCCTGCGAGTTCCTGCTGTGCTATGTTGATGCACTAACTTGCCTAAAATTCCCAATACGGCTGGGGCCCGTGCTCGATCCAAGGTTATCATCACCTTGTCGCTGCCCGGCTTTGGATCGTTATAATCGAGTTTGACTATATAGACCCTTTTGACTGCGGCTTGGAGTTCTTCCATGAATTCTTTAAACTTTGGCGTTTGACCTATCTCCAAGTTCATATTGCGGTGTAGCCAATCAAAGAAGAAGTTAATATGATGCGGGCGGACAGCTTCCTGACTGTGAACTTCAAAGGACGCAAATACTTCCTTGACTAAAGTTTCTTCAGGGTCACACCACTTTTTATACAGAAAATTCTCTGCCTTACTTCTGTATTTTTTATGGTGAGGATGATTTGGGTTGAACAGCTTTTCATTGTCTTCATCTTTCCACTGTTTCTGAGCTATGAATCCAGGCTCAACACCGTTAGCTTTATTTTTAATATTCGCAAATGCATTTTTAGTGAACTCTTGATTTAATTTTCGCAGCCCATTTTTTTTCACACCTAGCGGAATGTTTATTTGCTCTACACCTGAAAAAAGGGTATTATCAAAACACTTGGAGACCATAAATAAGCCTGTAATTTTAAATTATTGTATAATTATTATACAATATATGTTAATTTTAAATCACTTAATATTTTCACTTTTCATTCTTCGAATTTGTAGAACCTATCTACAAATCAGACCAAACAAGACGCCTTGGGCTTTTTGAGCTTAAACAAATCTCTTTATTTTTTATTTAATTTCATGTACAATAGCTATTTTATTAATTATTGGATAATCTCGACTTTGCAATATTTTTGGATGATGACGCCTCTCTCTGAAGCGGAGTTCAAAAATATTGCAAAGACGAGATAATTACTCTTTTCCTGTATATAGCTGTTATGAAACCCATACATACCCCTACTCTGAATCTTGTGGAGATGTTTTCAAGTGTTCAAGGAGAAACGAGTCGCTCTGGCCTGCCCACCACATTCATACGCCTATCCGCTTGCAATTTGCGATGTGTATGGTGCGATACTCCCTATTCTTTTGGAAAAGGGACTCCTTATTCCCTATCGGAAATCTTGGAAAAAACGCAAAATTTTGGCTGTCGGCATGTATGCATTACCGGCGGAGAACCCCTTCTACAAGACACCGTGTATATATTAATTGAAGAACTGTGTGACAAGGGGTATATTATCAACCTCGAGACCGGCGGCTCTCTATCCACTTCGCGTGTAGATCCAAGAGTTCATATCATCCTAGATATCAAATGCCCCGGCAGCGGAATGAGCCATAAAAACTATTGGCCTAACCTCGATACCATCACACAAAAGGACGAAGTCAAATTTGTCCTTCTGGACACAGCAGATTATAGCTACGCAAAAGAAATTTGTAGCAAGTACGATCTCTTTAACAAATCGCATGTATTATTTTCTCCAGTGCATAGCAAACTTGACCCTAAAGAATTGACCTCATGGATTTTAGCCGATAAACTGCCGGTGAGGTTAAATTTACAGATGCATAAATACATATGGTCTCCCACCACAAGAGGAGTATGACGCTATGAAAGCTATTGTTTTATTTAGCGGAGGCCTTGACTCCACAGTGATGTTATCCCTAGCTCTTGCTGAAAAACGCTCATGCCTTGCTCTCAGCTTCGATTATGGACAACGGCACAGGATCGAACTGGAATATGCCAAGAAAATTACTCTTTTACTTGGTGTGGAGCATAAAATTATTCGCATCGACCCCTCGACCTTCTCAAATTCCTCTCTGGTCACAGACACACCAGTACCGCTCAACCGCACGCTTAACGAAATCGATTCTTCTCCCATTCCATCAACCTATGTCCCGGCGAGAAATACACTATTCTTGGCTTATGCCGTAGGTCAGGCCGAAATGCGACAAGCGCAAGAGATCTACTTTGGACCTAATGCTCAAGATCACAAAAATTATGTAGACTGCCGACCGGTGTTTGTTGATGCTTATCAGAATTTGATACAAGTAGCCACTTTACAGGCTTGCAGTGGTTACGCACCTAAGCTAGTAGCACCTTTGATCCATTTAAATAAAAGAGAAATAGTTTCGCTGGGTAAAACTTTGAAGGCACCGATAGAGATGAGCTGGTCTTGTTACAACCCTTCTAAAGAGCTTACACCTTGCAACCGCTGCGATGCCTGTGCGATACGCCAAGATGCCCTGGCAGCTACACCAACTTAATGACAGTCTCTCCTCTCTCATTTTTCCAAATATAAAATTTACAAGAAAGCTGAAGCACTTTTTTTATAGTTCTCGTCTCCACATAGTTCCACTCTCTTGTAAATTCCCTCTGCAGCCAGCAAATTAATTCTTCTAAATTATAACACGTCGATTTCTTGTAAAAATATGAGAGTGCCTTATGTAGAATATCTTTAAATATATCTGCATAACAGGAGTCAATGGCATACACGCCGTCTGTACTTGGCCTTAAAAAACAGGCTAAAGGAAAATGGCCTTCAAAATAGAGAAGACTGAGAAATATGAGAATATCTTCCGTTTGACAAGGATCTGTGCTGATGGCCTCTAAATAGGTAATAATCTCATCAATCGAAGCGAATCCGCAGCGCTTTTCCACCCACGGTATACATAAATTGAAAGTGATTTCCTTAATGCGTGCATGGATAAAATCCCGCCGAAAAGGTTGCATGATATGCATATGCACCTCTTGCACCCATTCAACACGTTTAACCTCCGGAAGTCTCCGTACTTCCATGGCATCAGCTGGCGTTAATTGTAACATCTCATGCAATTGATGCTGTTGTAAATAGACATAAATTTTCTTCTTGCTGATTCCTCCTAATAGAGAACGCAAAAGAGAACCAAAATCTACCCATACAGTTCTTTCACTGTCTTTATCGACTAAGTAATTTTTAAGCTTTAACTTAATTTCATCGATATGGCCTTGACCTATTCCTTTCAAAAAAAGGGTGTGAAAATCATAGCTGACAAGATCCTGAATGGTATTTATGTGATGCTGCTCAAGAATTTTTTCAGAGAATCGATTAAGCTCTAACACCTGAATAGGTTCATACAGATGAAAGGGCTCTAATGAATTTTGAAATCCAAGTCCTAAATCGAACTCGAGCTGGCGGCTTTTCGAGCTTACCTGAGCGCACCTTCGGACTTTGAAGCCCTTGCTTTCAACCTCTTCGGCAATAGCTCTAAAAGGACGAATAGAAGTTGGATCTACATTCTCTAAGGCGTAGATGCTTTCAAAGCCATGCGTGTAAGCATTGTGAGGAAGACTTTCTATAGCACAGTTGCCCATGTTCTTATACACTCTATTCGTATAGGCGTAACTGTATCATAGCAGCCTCCCCACAGTCAAGATAGCTGCTTTTATTTTTGATTTAGAGGTAATTGCAAAACTCGGAAAATGCGGGATTTTGAGCGATTTTTAGAATAGATCCAAAAAATATAAAAACGGTAAATGCATAAGTATTACCTTTTTATATTTTTATGGATATATTCTAAAAAGGTCCAAAAGACCGCCTTTGCAAGTCTTGCAATTGCCTCATTAGGCAAATTTTGGGAGATCTTTTACTACATCTGTTTGAAATTGAGCCCAATCCAATCGAGACTTCTCCAGCCTTTCCTTAGCCTTTTTATACAATTCAACCCCTGGACCTGCAGAATTTCCCGCTATGGCAACATGTGGATATTCATAGGCATATTTTTGCATTAACTGGCGGGCTTCTTTGTAATTCGTAAATAGGGCCTGCATGCGCTCGGCAGATTTACCTCCGATAACTCCATATCTCTTAAGGTTGTCAATACGGTAGATAGGAGAGGTTCGTGGTTCAGATAATACGTCTAAGGGAAGTCGTGTTAGGCGATCTATATCTTTGCTGACGACAGACTTATCTGAGTAATCCGTGAAATCCAATGATTTACGCATCTTTTCTAATTGAATAAACACAAATATCGATAAGGCTACACCAGCAACAGCTACAGCAGCAGCTCCAATTGCCAAACCTAATCCGCTAGTCCCAAGACCTATGACCATACTCGGTACAACCAGACTGGCCACGCCCATGCCAACTAAAAGTCCTTTAAAAATTTTTGCAGCTACATTCGAAATTCTATTGATGGTTACACAGTACTTGGATTCCCTTCTCCATCTTTCGTCGGGAGTCAACGTATGCGGTTTAAAAAAATTGGTAACTCGGCTTACAAATGCTGACATAACTGCTCCTTTAAATTATTTAATTATATAGATAAATCCACACTATTATTTAAAACCTTCGATAATTTTAATTACGATAACAAGTTTAAGTCAACACAAGATATTTTTTTGATGCAATTCTAAAATATAACTTGGTACACTGAAATTTATGCTTGTCTATATTTTACGAACTGCAGTATCATAAATCATAATCTAGACTGTTTAAATAATATTTTACGGAGGTTGTTGATGGTGGAAAGTGTTGTTTTTGAGAATATCTCAAAACAATTTGGTGAGCATCACGCATTATCTAACATTTCGTTTTCGATTAAAAAGGGTGAATTTTTTTCCATTTTAGGACCTAGCGGATGCGGAAAAACCACTCTTCTTAGACTCTTAGCAGGGTTTGAACAACCGGATAAGGGACGCATTCTGTTAGACGGCGTTGATATCACACGTCTACCTGCAAACAAACGACCCGTCAATACCGTCTTTCAAAATTACGCATTATTTCCCCATTTGACCATATGGGAAAATATCGCATTCGGACTGCGCATAGCAAAAAAACCACCCGCACTGATCCAAAGCGAAGTAGAAAAAATGCTGGTCTTGATTCAAATGGCTTCACACGCCTATAAATATCCCGATCAAATCAGCGGTGGACAGAAACAACGCGTCGCCATAGCAAGAGCTCTCATCACCCATCCACAAGTATTATTGCTCGATGAACCGCTTGCTGCACTAGACCTGAAATTACGCCAAAAAATGCTTCTAGATTTAGATCAAATCCACGACGATGTAGGCATTACATTTGTATTTGTCACGCACGACCAAGCAGAAGCCATGGCCGTTAGCGACAGAATCGCCGTATTACATCAAGGGCGCCTTGAACAAATCGGCTCGCCCATGCAAATTTATGAAGCCCCTACCAGCAGCTTTGTAGCCGACTTTATTGGAGACACCAATTTTCTAGACGGCATAGTCTCAGAAAAGATTCAAAAGGATTATAGCTTATTAAAGATCGAAGATTTTGCCGATGTATTATGTTTCAACGATAAGCAGCTTTCTGTTAATGATCTTGTCCATCTAAGCGTAAGACCCGAAAAAATTCACATCTCCCGAGAGGCGCCTCCTAAAAATTCCTTGCATAACATTTTGCCCGGAGTAGTGGAAGACGTTATATACAAAGGCGACCACACCCATTTCGGGGTGCAAGTACAAGGCCATAAAATCTCTGTAACCCAACAACACAGCCGATTTCTCCTCGACGAACGTCCCATCCGCTGGAAAGATCCTGTCTGGATCTGGTGGCATGCCGACGATGGATTTATTCTAGAACGGTACAAGGAGCGGGATAGTGAAAACATCTAAAACAACCTATCCTGAAAGATGGCTGACATTGCCTTCGATGCTGTGGTTGATGGTGTTTTTCTTAATCCCCACGCTGATAGTTTGCGGATACGCCTTTAAACCCTCTGATATCTACGGAGGAATAGAAAGCGGATGGTCTTTAGATACTATTAAAGGCTTGACAAATCCCTACTACTACACGTTGTTAGCCAGAACTCTCTTGATGAGTATTGCCACCACACTTATTTGTCTTCTCTTAGCGTTGCCTGTAGGATACCAACTGGCCACACTTTCCAAGCGCTGGAGGCAGCTCTTATTCTTACTCATCATTATCCCTTTCTGGAGCAGCTTTTTAATTCGCATATTTGCGTGGAAAACCCTCCTTCATCCTGAAGGCACCCTCAAGTCTATCTTAACAACCCTGCATATTGTCAATGCCGACACCACGCTTTTGTACAATTCTGGAGCCGTGCTGCTGGTGATGGTCTACACCTATCTGCCTTTTGCCATATTCCCCATCTACGCTGCTTCAAATAAGTTTAATTTCCAGCTCATCGAGGCCGCAATGGACTTGGGCGCTACGCGCTGGCAGGCTATTCTCCAAGTGTTTATTCCGGGAATACTCAAAGGTATCATTAACGCAGCAATTATGGTATTTATACCCTCCATCGGAGCTTATGTCATCCCCGACTTGGTAGGAGGATTTAACAATGAAATGATCGGAAATAAAATAGCAGAAAAAATATTCCTGGAGCGCAACCTCCCCCAAGCCAGCGCCTTATCGCTTCTTCTAGGTTTTGTAGTCGCAGCTACCATGTGGTTGATTCACCGTGCTGCCGGTATCAGCTTATTCGACACTCAAGCAAGGAATAGAGAATGAAGCGCAGCAAGATGTGTTTACTATTCACTGTGGCCGTAGTAGTTTTTTTATACCTTCCCATCATCATTCTCGTGCTCAATTCTTTTAGCGACACTCGTTTTGGGGGTTTTGAATCCTCGCTCAGCCTCAAATGGTATGCACAATTGTTCCAAGAGCGCGCCATGTGGATAGCAGTGCGCAATTCCATGATCATCGGTGTATCTGCCACCTTGACGTCGACTTTCCTTGGAACCCTGGCTGCCTGCGCCCTGCATATCTACAAATCACGCTTACAGTCCATGCATTTTTACCTCATCTATATTCCTCTCATCATTCCAGACATATTAATGGGTATCAGCCTTCTGGCTTTTTTCGTGCTCTTTAATATCCATCTCGGACTATTTACTGTCTTTTTGGCACACACCACTTTCTGCCTCAGCTATGTCACGATGGTAATGCTCTCTAAGCTGCAGAATTTTGATTTTTCCATCATTGAAGCCGCTCAAGACTTAGGCGCAAGTACAGGAAAGATAATTCGCCGTATATTTTTGCCCTTGCTGATGCCCGGGATTACAGCCGCAGCACTATTGGCCTTTACTTTATCCGTCGACGATTTTGTCATCACCTACTTTGTAGCAGGTCCAGGATCATCTACCCTTCCTTTATATATCTACAGCATGATCAAGTTCGGATCCACCCCCGTCATCAACGCCCTGTC
>CAYMKI010000061.1:449-8617 GCA_964390695.1 uncultured bacterium | reverse complement strand
CTACAATAATATTGTTCTGCACATTTATAACTGTCTGTTTATCGCAATGGTTTAAAAAGGAATAGGACAGCATGAAATATTTGACCACCTTGCTTCTTTGCCTGCTTCTGACCGCCTGCCAGTCGTCCAATAGACCTGAACTGCACATTTTTATGTGGAGCAACTATATCAAACCCGAAATCATCGCCAAATTCGAAGAGCGCTATCAATGCAAAGTTATTTTGGACACCTACGATTCCAATGAGGCTATGTACGCCAAGTTAAAGCTGGGAGCAACAGGCTACGACCTCATCTTTCCCAGTCATTATATCTTCAACTTGATGGTACAACAAGATATGATCCAATCCTTGGATTTCAGCAAGCTACAAAATTATCAAGACATTGATCCTCTTTACCTGAAACGCATCCCGCAAAAAGCCATTCCTTATGGCGTGCCTTATATGATCAGCATGACAGGAATCGCTTATCGCAGCGATAGGATAACCTCTCCTGAATTATCTTGGAAAGTCTTTGGAATGAAAGCCTATAAAGGCCGCATGACCATGCTCAACGATATCCGCGAAGCGCTTGGCGCTGCCTTAAAATCCTTGAATTATAGCATTAACACCCAGCAACAAAGCGAAATCGAAGCTGCCGCCGACGTTCTCATTAACTGGAAAAACTACCTGGCGAAATTCGAAAGCGAACAGTATAAAAACGGCTTAGCCAGCGCGGAATACCTCCTTGTGCAAGGTTATAACGGCGACATCCTGCAGATCATGCAGGAAAACCCGAATATCGGATTTTTCTATCCTGAGGAAGGGACTTTAATGTCTATGGACTATTTGTGCATACCTAAGAAAGCCCCAAATGAGGATTTAGCTCACAAATTCATCAATTTCCTACTGGAAGGTGAAATCGCTGCTGAGAACATCTCTCACACCTTCTTCTTAAGCCCAAACTTGAAGGCATACCCGCTGCTCCCTCAGCAGCTCAGAGAAAACAAAGCTTTGTTTCCCACCGCAGATATCCTGTCGAAATCTGAAATGATAGATGATGTCGGCTCGGCCTATACCTACTATGTCAAAGCCTGGAATCGAGTAAAGTCCAACTAGTGAGCACTCACCTCTTCACATAACATAATAAATTAAAAACCACAGAGCCCAGAGAGAACTCAGTGGGATACAACAGGGACTGCAGCAATGAGTACCTCACAGAATGAGACAGCAGCTTTCAGCTCCCTCTAATTCGGTTATTTACATTTACCCTCTTTAAAAGCTTCCAGGTGTTATATCATTGATTTGCAGGCACTTACCTATCCTATAAGACCCGCTTTGCAATCCATTCAGCGCATCTACGTATTCGAATGGCACCGGCTTGTCTTTGGCTTCTAACGCATAATCATAAGGTTTGGCTTGTTCGTTTTCAAAATCCGAAGGACTGACCACCAAGGGAACACGTAGAAGCTTAGCCTTTTCCAAGGCTATCTTTCTCAGTAATGCCGGGTATTCTGGATTGGCATCGGCCACATAGACCCTTTCCTGAAAAAGCACCGGATGGCCTTCGACATCTATCAAGAGCCTCAGCACCGAGCGGGCCAGAATCTGACCTAAAGGATCGCACACTAAGGCTAAGCGATGCTTACCATCCAAAGCATAACCAAGAAGCCCCACATTCAAACTGGCGCTGCCATCCACATTTTGACAGCTGTTCAATACCTCCGTACCCATCAGCAGGAAATGATTAGGATCATCGCTGTCAACCAACATCATCTCTTTCGGAGAGGTTATTTGGGAGGAACGCAGCAACTTCGCAGAATCCTCAAGGTCTTGATAAAAGGGAGCTAAGGCCTTTTCCAAGCCTTTAATCTGGATACTTTTTAAGACGTTCAGTTTGTTCTCCAAATTGCTTGAGTCCATCATCATCTCCAAGAGGTGTTTTTGCAGCTGCAACCTTTGCTTTTGTGACAACTCTTCTGCGTTCAGGCGGCGGTTGGACAGAGTCCCTAGTTGCTGCTCTATTGACTTTAAAGCCGAGTTCAAAGAGCCCCAATTACCTCTGCATGCATTTAAAATGGGGAAAATCGTTTCTTGCTGATCATCGCCCAGATGGCGATTTTCTACCGCCTGTTTTAAGTTGTCGATTATTCTGGCTTCTACGGAAATTTCTCTTTTAATATCTTTAGAAGCTATCTCGCCAGTTGCCATGGATACAGGTTTTTGCCAAGCTTCGAAGACCTTGGGATGGCTTTTTTTGATCTGGTCGAGGTGGGGATTATTTTCCACAGCATAGCGGGTTTGCGAAAAATTGCCCTGCAAAACAGTGGTGAGAAAAAGCTGAAAATAGGGAAGAGCTCTCGAATAACCAACGTGTTTACCGGCATAGGTAAGCAATGCTTGCTTGTTCCTCCACTTCCCCACTGTATCTTCATACAATGCTCCAAAATTATCCAGTTTGACTTTGCACTTATCGATAAATAGCCTTTCAAGCGTTGCTTTGAGACCATTTAGATCGATTGTCTCGCCAAGATAAGACTCGCCCTTGAAATTCAAGATATCCATGATCAGTTTTAAGGCCTGTATGCGTTCACTTGCATTTTTTACAGAACATAAGCCTTTAAGCAGCTTAATTTTTGCAGCATCCGGTAAAGAAGACTTTTCGATGGCTACCAAAGCAGCTAAAAGCGGTTGCTGATATTTAGCATCGCGGAAAATTCTCTCTTTAGCTATGTCAGCCAACACTAAATCGACCTCTGAACCCTGTATCGGAAATTCTGCTAGGATGAAGCAGGCCAGCTGAGCGTGCACGGGAAGGGTATCAGAAAAACTATCTCTAAGATGCTTTACCTTTTCGGCCTGAGCATCATGACACCCCCGAAGAAAAGTCTCCATGACAATCGAACGCAGATCACGCGGCAAGACAGCTATTTTCTGCACCACTGAAGATGCTTTTAAAAGCTCAGCTTTCAATCTTTCCACAAATAAACTCTTTTGATCTATCAAAGCAGCTACAACTTCATCCATCATCCGATTCCGCAATGAAGGCGAAGTATTGAAAACGCCCTCAAAGAGCTGGCCATTTTCCTTGAATAACTGCTTAAGATCTCTTCGACTTGCAAAAAGTGTACATAGAATCATCCACTGCTCTAAAAAGTCTGCTTGTTCAGCTTTAATCTGTTGATTCCTTACAGCTTCATTCTCTCCAATTTTATCCTTTTCAAAATTATCCTTTATGGAAGACATCCTATCTTGCACCCATTGCAGCTGATCTTTGCCCATCTCAAATAACACCGCTGCTATACCAAGGCTTTCTTGAAAAGCCCCCGGCAAATCGCCGGCTCTGAGCTGCTTAATAGGAGCATCAAACTGATGGATGTCTATATAGTATGACTTAATGCCACTTTCTTTGCATTTAGTGACATAAAACTCAAAATACCTTATGAAATCACCGAATTTTAGTTTAGGTATTTGCTTAAAAAGGCAATTACACAGAATTTGGATTAGTTCCAAATAACGCTGTTTTCCTTCCACAGACTCTGTATCTAGTGAATAATTTTGAATAAATAGGATAGTTTCAAGAAGATTCTCTTGAGCGGCATGCTTCGCGATCTCGATCAAAACCTGCTGACCTTCCGACGTTGATGCGTCGATGTCATAGTTCTTGATGTATTTCGAAATGTTACTGTTTTTTTGCTGAGCCGCTAGCTTGGCGATCTCTATCAGAGCCTGCTTTCCCTCTGGGTTGGAGACGTCGATACCATAGTTTCCTATGTATTCGGAGATTTGTTTGATATCTTGCTGAGCCGCCAGCTTAGCGATCTCTATCAGAGCCTGCTGTCCCTCTGAGGTAGATGCGTTGATGCCATAGTTCTTGATACCTTTTGATGTTCCCCAGCCATTTTGCTGAGCGGCCAACTTAGCGATCTCTATCAGCGCATTCTGCCCCTCTGAGGTAGATGCGTTGATGCCATAGTTCTTGATAAATTGAGATGTACCCCAGCCATTATGCTGAGCCGCCAGCTTGGCGATCTCGATCAAAACCTGCTGTCCTTCCAAGGTAGATGCATTGATACCATAGTTTCTGATATACTGGGAGGTTTTCCCGCCACCATTTTGAGCTGCCAGCTTGGCGATCTCTATTAACGCCTGCTTCCCCTCTGGTCTGGAGACGTCAATGCCATAGTTTCCAATGTATTCGGATATATGTCCGATATCTTGCTGAGCCGCCAGCACGGCGATCTCTATCAATGCCTTCTGCCCCTCCTGTGTAGATTTGTCAATCCCATAATTCAGTATGTAAAAAGAAATTCCCCAGCCGCTTTTTACAGCCGCCAGCTTAGCAATCTCGATCAGCGCCTGTTGCCCTTCGTTTGTAGATTTGTCGATCCCATAATACTGTATGTATGCGGAGGTTTTTATGGGATTTTGCTCAACTGCCAGCTTGGCGATCTCTATCAATGCCTTCTGCCCCACAGGTTTTGTGGCGTCGATGCCATAGTTTCTGATATATTGGGAGGTGTGTTCACCATTTTCCTGAGCCGCCAGCTTGGCAATCTCGACCAATGCCTCTTGAATTTCCAAGCTATTAGGGTCCAATCCGCATTGGAGCAGGTGCTCAGCTGCTTTCAGGGAATCGAGTTTACCTTGATTCACCTGCTTCACGATAACTTTTATTGCAAAATTTTTGTCTACTGATTCCATAAACAGGCGATCTATAGGTATTTTATTCTGTAAAGCCAAGGCTGCTACTTTTTGACAAAAGTAGTTTTGAACTTGCCCATCAAAATTATCTTTCTTGATCCCTGAATGCAGCATATTGACCAGGTGTATAATTTGATCGGAAGTGAAAGAATGCAAACCATCCACCTGGCGCGATATTCTATCTTCAAGTTTAATGCTTTTATCTGGATTATGGATATCGGTTATGGCTTGTTTGATCCACTCCCTCTCTTCCGGTTGAATTTTTTCTTTACAGGAACTGATTACAAATTCAAACACGTTATTTATTTCGCTAGTATTTTGATTAATATTCATAAACAAAACCTATTACGTAACAATTTAAAACAAAGCATTTATAACACGTTTTATTATAACAATAAATTCTAATAACATTCAAATAATGACATCTATATAGCACTGTAAAAGTATATAACTATTTGAACCACATAGACCAGTGAGAACGCAGAGGAATATGAATTGAAGATAGCTATTTCAACTTACATTGAACTTCTTTCAAAACTTCAACCAAATTAAACACAAAGACACTAAGCCTCTATGACACTAAGGTTATTTTTATTATTTCTTTTTCTATTGAACAGGCTTTTTAGCCTCTCTAGCCCACATAGAATCAGGCAATTGAGATAGGATTTAGGAGGCAAGTTGGGTGAATCAATATTGTAGATTTCAACCTTTTAGTTTCTTCTCTGTGTTTTGCATCTCATTCGAGATGCTAATTCTGGTAATTTTAGAATTTCCAATAGTTTTCCGAGATCAATAAACCTTCGCATCCTCCGTTCGTTTTTGCAAATTCCATTGACTTGATATGACAATGCTGCATCACGGCATATAACAGGGTAAGTCCCACAACGGTTTTATGAGGCTCTGGAAACCTGGCTAATTCCACATCTGTTTTTCCGGATACCTGTTTGATTGCCTCATAAAGCTCCTCTTGGGTAAATTTATTTTTCCCTGTGGCTATTTGCCCCACAGAAAAGATCGAAGTCTCTCCACCAAAAGACACCAAGGTCTTTTGCGTATTGGCCAGCCAGTCAGGCACTGCAGGAAGTTTATCTTTTTTAATAATTTGAGCTAATAAATCGACCTCTTCCATTGTAATAGGATTAGGCGACTTGTCCTGGTTGAAGGCTTCTGCCCGAATTTCTTTAACAAGCACTTCCAGCGCAGGCACTAAAGCAAACTCAGCTCCATACATGTCTATATGGTCTTCGCGCGATGTCGTAATTTGAAAACTACCTGATCCTGAATCCCAGGCAATAATTTGAGACGGATTCAAACCGCTTGCTGCTACAGCGGATTGGAAACCAATTTTTCCTTCCTCCTCTTGAGAGGCTAAGTGTATGGTAATTCCGGTCTCTTGTTTTATCCGATTCAAAACTTCTTGGCCATTGTTAGCTTTGCGAAATACCGCCGTACCTATTCCAAACCATTGGGTTGGCATTAGCTCTGCTGTGGCTGCTTTATAGTTATGGAGTGTTTGAATCAGTTTATCGATAATTTGAGAGCTTAAGCTGCTGACAGGGCTTGCCACAAGGTCTTTACGTAATTCGACGGATTGAAATTCACTATGATGTTTTTTTAGAATTTTATTAGCGACTGTATCGATATCGGCTATCGTCACCTTTGTCTCAGCAGAACCAATGTCTATAGCAGCCCTGCGGACTACCCTTGTTTGAGCCGTTGGCTGTGCTCCTGAATACCTTGTTGTTGTGCCGTAGCGCATTACTTGCATATAAATCTCCAAAAAAAATGCAGCCTCAAGGCTGCTGTAATCAAAATTCAAACTATAGAGGGAGTTGCAAAATATCGTGAACGTAGATATTCAAATCTAATCTGAAACTCCCTCTAGTCTAGTGAAGTCTATTATTTAGCTTCTGGCTTGGAAGAGGGTTTAACTTCTTCCACACTGGTGATAATGATTGCATCGAGTGGGACATCGCGATGGCCTTGATAGGAACCTGTCTTGGCTTTAGACATCTTATCTACCACATCCATCCCTTCCACTACTTTTCCGAATACCGCATAACCCCATCCGGATGGTGTTTTCGATTTAAAATCTAGAAAAGAATTATCTACCGTATTGATGAAAAACTGAGCGGTTGCACTGTTAGGATCGCTAGTGCGAGCCATAGCCACTGTGCCGCGTAAGTTTTTCAAGCCATTATCCGACTCAATTTGAATGGGAGCTTGTGTGCTTTTTTGCTTGAAATCTACCGTAAATCCCCCGCCTTGCACCATAAAGCCATCAATGACTCTATGGAACACAGTGTCATTGTAATGTTTACTACGCACATAACTCAAAAAGTTCTCAACGGTTACTGGCGCCTTATCAGGATAAAGCTCTAGAGTAATATTACCTTGATTGGTTTTTACTAATACCCGTGGATTCTGCACTTCTTTTGACATATTTATTTCTCCATTTACATGGGTAAAGGATAACGCGAACAAAAACATAAAACAAGTGAAAAATTTTGCTACACTCTTCATGATGACTCCTTTGTTAATGATGAACTCTGTTTTTAAATAGCTATTCTGGCCAGATAGATACTTGCCTTGCCTTCATGTGATGAATAATATGACATCCAGATCAATCCTTCATGATATACCATTCCTGGGTAGCTGCAATCGCCTCCGCTGGGCAATATCAGCAATGGCATAACGTCAACAGCCTCTACGCAGCCCACAAACATTTTTTCTACCTGCACATAGGGATTGCTGAACATTAATCGACCGCCTACCCACATTTTACAGTCGTGGGTTATAAAGAAATTAGGTCCTCCTACATAATGTGACGTAGGATTCCATCTCCACTCATTATACGGCGGATGGCTGAAACCCAGCCACGCTGCATTGTCATGTTTCTTTTCCCGCCTTACTAAAGCCACCATTTCCCCCGAAGGCAAAAACCTCAAGGTTGTTTCGTTAGGATATCCTTGAATATCCCAGTCTGCGACCCCATTATAATCTAAGCCATTATCACTGGACAGCAGCCTTATATTCCACTCCTCATAGCGATCCTCTAAATTAGATAGCCTATAAGCTGCACCATAAACCTTGCCTTTATACCAGGTAGCCCGCCAAAGCCATTCATTATCGCCTAGTATCCTTTGAAGAGGATTCCAAGATAAACCATCCTCAGAAAAAGCCACTAAGCTGTGGATTTTTTTTATTTTGGCATCGCGCCATTCCAAACCTCCCGTCAGCAGCATAAGCTGCCCTGTAGAAGTAATTGAAAGCTTGGGATCACGCAAATCCACGCCGCTTAGCGCAAAAACACCTGCTGAATGCCATTGCAAGGAATCTTCACTGGTCAAGATACGGATAATTCCATCTTGTCCTTGTGCATGCTTGTCAGCTTCCCTGAAAACACAGTACCATCTATCATGAAAACGGATAAGGTCTGTCATAGAATTATGCAAGGCATAGTCCCAAATTTTTTGCACAGACAATAGG
>CAYMKI010000061.1:0-439 GCA_964390695.1 uncultured bacterium | reverse complement strand
GGGTTGGAGCTATGAGGCTTTTGAAAGTCATACCTAGTTGGAATTGATCGAAAAAGTGGCTTCTATCATGTTGTTGGCTTCCACTACATGAATAGTTTCAATGTTGTATGGTTCAAGGGAAAACTGTTTTCCACAACTCAAGCATCGATGGTTTTGCTTACCGTGACGAGTGTACCCATTGCGCTTATAAGCTTTGGATTGACACTGGGGACACGCAGAACTCATACTTTATATCCTGGGTTAATATTTACTTATATGCTGACCTTTAAACCAAATTAAGATTTAACTTCTCCACACCTGTGAACGGAGATACTAATCTCAAAATGTGGTATAAACCGATTTGGAATCAAAAAAGCAGCGATATCATCCTATAACAAACAAGACAAATACATTTTTAATTTGTCAGTATAGCATTACCATCGTTAATTTCAATAAAAAA
>CAYMKI010000060.1:0-16941 GCA_964390695.1 uncultured bacterium | reverse complement strand
TGGGATTGTCGTGGATGGCTGCAAATAGTTTTTTACAGGTGAAGCTCCAGTTATAAAGATCCTGCATGCCTAAATACCCTATAAATTTCATTGTGACATCCAAAGGCATATCACTTATCATATCTCCTCCAAAAATTGTGAAATGTCGGCATTGTATCTATAGAATTGAAAAAAGGCAAGCGGATAGATTTATACTTTTGAGTTTATTTTTTATTAATTTTACTATATCATGGAATATTAGAATTGTGGATTTTAAGGATTTAATGCATGCCTATTATTTGGCGCTATTTATTGTCACATTTTTTTAAGGTTTTGATATTTTGCGTGTTAGCGTTTATCGCTATTTTGATGACCACACGTCTAGACGAAATAGCGCATTTTGCCACCCTCAGCCCCGAAGGGTACTACATCCTTTTGTTTACCCTGTATCAAATCCCCTATATCCTCCCCATCGCCTTGCCCATATCTTGCCTGATCTCCGCCATCATCCTGATACAGCGTCTGTCCAAAACCTATGAACTCACGGCTTTAAGAGCCTCGGGCATGAGCATCACCTCAATATTAGCGCCTATTTTAGCTGCATCCATCTTACTTTCCGCAGCCAATTTTTACATTATATCCGAATTATCCACGCATTCCCATCTCTCCAGCAGCTTATTGAAGAATGAACTGCGCTCCATCAATCCATTATTACTGCTGCATAACAAACATTTAATGAGGCTCAAAGGGATTTTTTTTCACGCCTTGGGCGATTCTAAACTTGGCGAAAGCGCCGAAGATGTGATCATTGCCATGCCCAATAAAAACAACACCCGCATCAATCTGATGCTGGCCAAGAGGTTGCAAGCATATCCCTCCAAGTTCACCGGACATGAAGTCACCCTGCTATCCAATGCCGACGCCAAAAAGAGCTCCGGGCCCGACCATTTATTCTTGGAAAACATCTCAGAGACCACCACCTCGATTCAAGATTTTACACAAATGCTGCAGAAAAAAGTGTGGACGCTGAATAATGACCATCTGCAGTTCGCATTCCTGTACCTGAAACTGCAAGAGGAAAAGCAACGTTTGGAGGCTTCCAAAACCCTTCTTGAACCTGTCAGTGCTCAGAAGCAAATTCAGCGCACCATCAACCGCTGTTACTCTGAAATGATCCGCAGGGTTTCCGTGGCGCTGGCGGTATTTACATTTACCCTCATGGGAGCAGCCTTCGGCATCAGCATCAGCCGCAATCCCTCCAGCAAAGGGTTGTTTGTCGTGATTGGATTAGCCTCCATCTACATCGTAGCTTTCTTTAGCGCCAAAGGCATCGACCACCTGCTCATTTCGGCTTCCTTGCTGTATCTGGTTCCCCATATCTTTATTATCGCCTCTTCGATGTGGACACTAAGAAGAGTTTCTAAAGGCATTGAATGATGAACGACAAAACATGTAAACTTAAAGACAACTTCCTACTCCCCTTGACCACAATTTGGGGACGTCATTTCATTAAAGAGACGTTGAAAATCTTCACTCTCTTTATTGTCTGCTTTTATGGCCTCTATGTACTTATAGATTTTTCCAGCCACTCCACCTCCTTCCACCACAACCACATGTCTTTTAAGCTGGGGACTTTAGTATTTTATTACGCCTGTGAGTTCATCAAACGCGCCGAAGTGATTGTGCCCTTTGCGCTGATGATCGCCAGCATACGCGTACTTTGCAAAATGAATCAAAGCAATGAATGCATAGCCCTGATGGCCAGCGGCGTTACCCTCAAGTCCTTGCTCCGCCCCTTTTTATTTTTAGGGATTCTGTTCAGCTTGCTCATGTACGTCAACACGGAATACTTGCTGCCGCAAGGATTGAAAGCCATCAAGCGTATCGATGCCGCTTCGTCTAGAGAAAAAAACAAAGCCAATGAGAGGCCTGCGGTGCAACACCTGCTGCTGGAGGATGATACACCTCTGCTGTTTCATGATTACGATAGCGCGGAAGCGCGTTTTATCGATGCCTACTGGATTCGCTCTCTGGACGACATCTATCACATGAAATACCTATACCCCTATGCCGACAAACCTCTTGCAGAACACATAGACCACCTAGAGCGACAACCTTCGGGCTTTTTGAGGCTGACCTCTTCTGAGGCGACTAAAATCCTGCCGGAGATGCACTTTAATAACCAGAAACTACTGGACACTCTTATCCAGCCGCAGGAGCTATCCTTGCGTGAGTTGAACCAAAAGCGCCACTCCCTGCTGCATGCCCCGAGCGAAAAAGAGGCCCAAGTCCTCACTGTCTTTTATTACAAGCTAGTACTCCCCTGGCTATGCCTGCTGGCAATCATCGCACCCGCGCCATTTTGCCTGAAAATTACCCGGCATCTGCCGGTGTTTTTTATCTATGCTTGCAGCGTATTCGGGCTGGTAGCCCTTTATCTGATCATGGATGCCGCTCTGGTGCTCGGCAGCCGGCAGGTACTCTCTCCTTTCATAGCAATTTTAACCCCTTTTACTTTTATATTTGGATTTTTCTGTGGCCGTTATGTATACATAATGTGAACGAAACATCAGCAGTTCCCGCTAAATCTGCATTTACCCAGGGGCGCGTTGCCCCTTCGGGGCCGCCTTCCCCTGGGCTACCGTCTTTCGCCCCATTCTGGGGCTCGTGATTTTTTTATGCGGGAACAGCTGACGAAACATTGATTTATTCGGATATGCTATGGATCCTTTTGATTTAAGATTATGGGAAGGTTTTGTAGAAGCCGGCGGTGAAAGCTCAGCACCGGCCATCGTGGACCAAATCACCATAGACTCGCGCCGCATCGATTCCAAAAACACCCTCTTTGTTGCACTCAAAGGCGCCTCAGAAGATGGCCATAAATTTATCGATCATGCCGCCAAAGCCGGTGCGCGCTACGCCCTTGTACGCAAAGACTGGCATACAGCCCCCCCCACACCTTCTATAATCTTGCTCAGGGTAGACGACCCCCTTAGAGCCTTCCAGTCCATTGCCAAAGCCTACAGACAGACTATGGAATGTAAAATAGTCTGCATAGCCGGCTCCTACGGCAAAACGATGGTCAAAGACCTATTGCAGCTAATCTGCCAGACCACGTACAGAGTCGTGGCTTCCCCCGAGAGCTTCAACAGCCAGATCGGCGTGCCTTTAAGTCTTTTGACTATAAAAAAAGAGCATCAGCTGGCGATCATAGAGGCCGGCATATCCAAGCAAGGGGAAATGGAGGTGCTATCCGACCTGATAGCCCCACACGCCTGCATCATTACGCATATCGGCAAAAAGCACACCGCTACTTTAGGCGGACTGTCCACTATTGCCTCCGAAATGATTAAGATCGGCCAAAATCCCCGGACCACGCATTGGACATTGCTGCCGCACGACACTCACCTTGCTCCACATCTACCTACGCTGAAGTCGCCGTACTTCTTCTGGAACTTCCATGGCGAAGAACCCACACTTCCTAAAGCCAAGTCGCTTTCATTAGAACACTGCGCACTGATGCCCTACACGATAGAATTTCCGGATAGCAACCGATATTCCGGACAGATAAATAGCGGATTTTACTACATCATCGACCTCCTCAATATCACTTCGAAAGCAGCCTGGCTTCTAGGGATTCCCTCCGAAGCAATCAAGGGAGTGTTAAGAAACTATACCCCCGAACCCATGCGCACGGAAATATGGAAGTCCCCCCTGGGCGCCACATTCATTAATGACAGCTACTGCTCCGACCCTCAATCCGTTGACCAGGCCTTAAAACACTTTGAACAGATTCCACCCGGCAGCAGAAAGATCTTTGTCTTTGGAGGCATGAAAGGCAATAAACAGCACCTGGAATCAGACTACCGAAGAGTAGGCAAAGCCATTCATAGGGTCAAACCGGATATGCTGCTGCTCTACGGCACCCCCCCCTTTCAACCTTTGATTGAAGAGCTCAAATCCTTCACTTCCCCTCCCGAAATCTCGCACAGCGAAAGCTATTCCGATGCCCTTCATTTTTTACAGACCTTCTTGAAGAAAGACGATTTTGTCCTCATCAAAGGCGAGAAGAAAGAACCCCTAGACCACCTGACCCAAGCTTTCAACGACAGCATCTGCAACAATCAATGTATCATCAACCTGGCTGCCATCCAATCCAACATCGAAACCTTAAGGCATCGCCTTCCAAAAAACACCAAAATGATGGTGGCTGTAAAGGCTTTAGCCTACGGTACGGACGATGTGCGCATCGCCAAATTCCTAGGCACCTGCGGCATAGATATTCTGTGTGTTTCCTACACAGACGAAGGCATAGCGCTCAAACGCTCGGGTGTAAAACAAGACATCTTCGTGATCAATGCCGCCATCTATGAAGTGCTTAAAATTGTGAAATGGGAGCTCGAAGTAGGCGTCAGCGACAAGGCTATGATCACCTCTTTGGCGCAAGAAAGCCTAAAGCAAAACAAAAAAATCAAGGTACACCTGCACATAGACACAGGTATGGGGCGTTTTGGATGCCGCCCTGAAGAGGCTCCAGGCTTGGCCCAACTGATCAAAGAACACCCCTCCCTGATTTTAGAAGGGGTGATGACACATTTCGCCTGCGCTGACAACCCGGCAGATGACGACTTTACCCTGCATCAAGTGCAGGTGTTCGAGTCAGCCATCGCTGAAATCGAATCCTGCGGCATCACCATCCCCTGGAAACACGCCGCCAACTCTAGCGGCGCCATCCGCTTCTACCTGCCTCAGTTCAACATGGTGCGCATTGGATTGGCCGTGTATGGCCTTTACTCCTCAGAAGCCGCTAGAAAGGCGCTAGAGTTACGACTGGCATTGTCCCTTGTATCCCGGATCGTGGGCATCAACCTCTGCAAAGCCGGAGATACGGTCAGTTACGGTCGCACCTATACAGTCAAAAAAGAAACCCAGCGCATTGCCGTACTGCCCATCGGATATTTTGACGGCCTCCATCGCAACTATAGCGGGAAAGGACACGTGATCATCCGCGGTCAAAAAGCACCCATGGTGGGCAAAATCTGCATGGACTACATGATGGTGGACATAACGGATATGCCCAATGCTGTCGTAGGCGACACGGTCTTGATTTTCGGAGAGGATGAATACGGCCAATACCTCTCCCCTGAAGACCTCGCTTCCAAGGGCGATTCCATAGTGCATGAACTTATCACTTGCCTAGGGCCTAGGATCCAGCGTATATTCGTATATGAAGAATCACAAAAAAATCATTAATATCAGGAGACACGCATGTCATCTTCACAAGAAAACTACGCTGCATTGAAAGCTTTATCCCATTACGCCAGAACCCTCTCAGGGATATCTTCTCTGTTAGAGTGGGATCATGAGACCTACATGCCCACAGGAGCCTCTGCCATCCGTTCGGAGCAATTGAAAATATTGGCCGGATTGGTCCATAAAGAGAAAACCAGCAAACAATATACGGATTCCCTAGGGAAATTGATCGATCTGAAAACAGGGAAGATCATCGCCGCCGACCTAGCAGAAGCACAACAAGCTGCGCTCAGAGAGTGGCATAGGGATTACAAGCGCGACGTGGCCCTACCAGATGACTTTGTCGAGGAGTTCGCTCAGCTAGCCTCGCAGTCGCAACTTGTGTGGAGGCAGGCCAAAAATGAAAATCAATTTCATATTTTTGCACCTTTTCTCGACAAGATCGTCGCGATGAACCGAAAGAAAGCCGATTACCTGGGATATAAAGACCATCCCTATGATGCCCTCCTGGATTTGTACGAGCCCGAAGCCAAAACCAAAGATATCCAGACAGAATTCGACAAGCTCAAAAAAGACATCGTCGCCCTGCTCAAGAAAATCACCTCGTCAAAACAAGTAAACGATGATTTCATCCACGGCCAATTCGACACACAGAAGCAGTTGGAATTTGGTAAAAAGATCCTGTCGGCCATGGGCTATGACATGACCAAGGGCAGGCTAGACCTTTCCTCGCATCCTTTTTCATCTTCCAGCCACCCTAGCGACAGCCGCATCACCACGCGCATACATCCCACATCTGTTCTTAGCAACATTTCTGTCATACTTCACGAAGGCGGCCATGCCCTGTATGAGATGGGACTGCCCTCTGATCAATACGGCACTCCATTGGGCGAAGCTATCTCCTTGGGTATACACGAATCGCAATCACGCTGGTGGGAAACGCGCATAGGACAAAGCAAACCTTTCTGGACGTATTGGCTGCAGCATTTACAAAAGGAATTCAAAGGAAAATTATCTGAAATCGATATAGACACTTTTTACAGAGGCATCAACAAGGTCGAACCTTCTTTTATCCGTGTAGAAGCCGATGAGGTGACTTATCCGCTGCATGTCATCTTACGGTTCGAACTGGAAAAAGGCCTTATCGAAGGCTCACTATCGGTGAGAGATGTCCCCGAAGCATGGAACGCGAAGATGCAAGAGCTTCTGGGCATTAAACCCAAGCACAATGCGGAAGGCTGCCTACAAGACGTGCATTGGTCCATGGGCGCTATGGGATATTTCCCCACCTATACTTTAGGCAACATGTATGCGGCGCACCTTTTTCCTGCCTTTGAAAAAGCCCATCCTCATTGGAAAGAAGAGGTCAGCCAAGGCCAGCTTCTGTTCATCAAAGACTGGCTGGCTCAAAATGTCTATATCCACGGCCGCAGATATACGTCAAAAGACTTATTGAAAAAAATTACAGGAAAAGCCTTTACAACTGAGGCATATATCGATTACCTTATCGGCAAGTACAAAGAGATCTATAAATTTTAATAACGAGGTTTGTATGTCCGTCGGCAATATAAAAAATGTGTCCAGCCCCTTTAATTATCACATCGCTCTCGATAATTTCAAAGCCGTCATCAAGAGATTCTGGGAAACAGCAGATGGTTTTAATAGAATCATTCAGCCGCTCTATTTTAGCGAATGCGAATCCAAAGGAAAGCAGCTCGCCAACTTGATCCAGGCTCCCTGGGCTTCTGAACATATCGTCACCGCCTTAAAAATCCTTCCGCTATCCTTATTGATATTTTCCTTGTCCTGCTGGAACCCACCGGCAGCTTTGGCCATAGCAGGGGCATTAACCACCGTAATTATGTATACCCAGAAAGATATCCTTTCTGAGGAAGGCAAGAAACAACTATTACTCAGCTGCGCATCGGCCGCACTTTTACAAACGGCTTGGTCAGTGGCTATCGCTGTCAGCTCCTTGTCGATTGGAGGTATCATCCTCAGCGTAGGCTTTGGAGCTTTCTTTACGACAGGTTTTTATTTAGCTTCCACATTAGTCAAACCTGAGATCAAAGCGGAGAATGCACCTCCCAAGCTGTAATGGATGAATCATAAAGGGGGCCGAATATTTTCTTGATAATGCTCAAGAATTCGGCGGCCCCCATATTTTCGCGTACTTGTTCCATGCATTTAAGGACACTCAAAAACCTGCTAAACCGTTCGGGCTGTATCAGCCTTTCTCGTAAAGTCATAGCAGGAGCATACAACATCTTGTATAACAGCTTTCGGTCTTGGCTTGTAAAAGTGTCTCCTCTTAACAGTTTGAGAAAAACAAATAGTTCTGCGTTAGCACAGGCACTATTATCTACGCCATCCTTGCAGGTTAAACTAAAGAAATCCGGATGGTACATATCGATGAGCTTCAACTGCATAAACAAGTAAAATATCTCGATGAAATCCTTGCGATGATCCTGCAGCAATATGTTCTTTTCCGAAAAGAACACTTTATGGATGCCCTGGATAAGTGCTTCAGCAAAATTCGGAAATAGCTTCAAAAAGGCGTCTTCTTTAAAGAAAAAGCCATTGTCCACCTCGACAACTTGATCATATAACTGCTTTAAAAACACATCTGCATGATTAATGCGGCTATAAGGCTCCAATTGATTATAAAACTCTGTATCCCTTGCCAATGTCACAACATGTAAATTATCTCTAAATTCTTCATGCTTGGACAACTCTTCCAAGGCCCTGCAACGATAATGCTCTTTCCAAGAAGTCCTGTCCTGAAGGTTGATGATCAAGACATTTTTGCCAGACGTTGAGGATTTGCATGCCCTGAGAAATGCTTTGAATTCATCTATTACGGAAGCTTTATGAATAAATTCCTGGCAAGTCGGCGAAGGCAGATGCAAGTTAGCAAATGTTATCTCTCCTACGGTGATATCGTACCATCGAGAAGGTAAGGCCTTCTGATGGAAAGGATCAAAACCATTGATATCCCCTTCACGAATTTCTTCCAGGATTTTAGCTACATGCCTCAAAGGACTATTCTTGAACAACTTTGTCAGCGCTTTATAATCGCTGGCGACCATATTACATAAGGTACCGGCTCTTTTCAACGCATCTTCATGATCCACAGACATCACTTCATGCCCCTTGGCGATCAGTTCTTGGACATGCTCAGAGATGCGATCATAAAATTTAAATTCTTGAAATAAGTTTGCACACAGAGATTGTAAAGTATCCTTTACACTTCGCTGATACCGGCTTAATTCCGTGGCCTCATAGGTCATCATTTTTTGATAATCAGGATGATGCAAGGCTGCATGTAGATAAAATAGAAAATCTGCAAAATAATCTTCGACGGATTTTTCCAAACCCTCCCCTCTTTGATGAGGAGCATCTACTGTAAACAGCAAGGCCATGATACATTTATTGATTTCAGCCACCAACTCTTTGTCTTTCATGTTCATGACTTCTCGCACATACCCTTCCAAGGCATGTCTTACGCGCTTAAGCAAGTGCTTAGCAGCAAATAAATAGGCCTGATCCCTCCATGATGCTATTTCGGCTAAAGGATCAGATAGTTGCTTTTGACCGCGAAGCTTTTCTCCAAAATCATTCACCAACATCATATTTCTGAGCAGACGTGGACTATAAAATCGCGTGGCATCTTGTTTTCTCAAGTAAAATAACTCATATTCGGTATCTTTTTTAACGGCATCGAGGTCCACATAAACATGTTGAACTTCAGCTTTTTCAGGAAGAAGGACGGATGGTTCGGCTTCTTTCTTCCATGCGCGTTGGGTTAAACCTAATAACCATTCGCCTAAGGTGGCGGTATCTATCTTCTTGGCAATTTTCTGCAGATAGAATTCCTGCAATTTCTTGTATTCTTTCCAATCCTGTATATTTCCCGATTCAAGCACTGTATGCAAATTATCCAGCTTTTTCGCTGCCTCCCCGGCTAAAGCCATAATATTTTTAATCTGTTCCACCGTTTCAGATGAATTCATAGGGGTATATTCTTGATCATAATATTTGCGTAGCGTCTTATAAATCAGGGCATAGATTTCCTTTAATAATACTTCTTTGTCATGGGAGGATAATTGCGAAAATTTTTCCATATTCCAACCGTGAGCGACTTCTCTCTCAACAACCAAAGGCTCTTTACGCTTCAGGTCTTCCGATTTCGGATCGGCTAATGAATACAATATATCCAAAGCCTCTGTCATGGAAATGGTGTTTATATCTTGTTTTTGATGTGTAGTCATACTTACCCCTCAACACTGTTATGTTTAATATTTATAATCTCTACTAAATTAATATCTCTCACACATTGTCATTACCTATAACCATTATTACACAAAAACATAATTTAAACTCTTTATTTTAAACAAATTAATTTAAATTTTTATTTACACAAAAATTAATTTATTATGATATAATTTTTTTCTAATTCAATTATTAAAACCCAACATACTCTAATCGCGCGCTTATTGTAATTCGATTGGACTATGTTGGGTTTAAATTTCAAGCATGTGCACTGTATGTAACTAGTAACGCAACCCGCTTCACTAAACCTCACTGTTCTCACTGCGCTCCGTGGTTCAAAATATAAAGATGATGTAACAAGTAAATAGCCCCCTGCTGTTTTTCACCTTTTCTCTTGCATTTAAAACCCTCTATAGGCTATAAATTAAGTCTTGGAAGAGTGGCAGAGTGGCCGAATGCGTCTGTCTTGAAAACAGAAGGCGGGTAATCCCCGTCCGTGGGTTCGAATCCTACCTCTTCCGACCTTTTAATTGCCCTTCCAACGCATACTCAACATAAGTCAATCATATTGACGCTTTGTTGAGATTTTGTCATTCTACTCGTTCTTTGTAGACCCGACTTTGACAGCTTGATGATGAGATATTCGCTATCCAAGATAATCATTGATTAGTATGTGTATAGTGCATATGATGAGGTAATTTGTAGAGAATGTAAAGACGGTTATGAGCACAAACTATCAACTCACGGAACATCCAAGCGGCTCTAAACGGGAGTTTTGGGCTCTGACATGGCCCCTGATGATCGGACTCCTATCCTCCACTGTCATGTTGTTTGTCGATAGGCTCTTTTTGGCACGTTGGAACCCTTTAGCCTTAAATGCCGCTGTCAGTGGTGGCATGGCCTATTACATATTTCTAGTCATCCCCATGGGTGTAGTAGAGATTTCGGAAGTTTTAGTCGGTCGTTTACATGGCGAAGACAGAAACAAAGAAATAGGCTCGGCAGCCTGGCAGATGGTGTGGGTGGCTATGTTCTTGCTCCCCATTTTCGCCCTTATCGGCTATCTAGCTCCTTCTATTCTCTTTTGCGGAACAGGCAATGAATGCTATGAAACCGAATATTTTCAGACCCTGATGTACTTCGCCTCGTTCCAATGCATCACCCTCAGCTTGTCGGGATTCTTCATAGGCATCGGAAATGTGAAAATAGTCTCCTATTCCGCCATCATCGGCAACATCGTCAATATGACCCTCGATTACGTGTTGATATTTGGCCAAGGTCCCTTTCCTGAACTAGGCGTAATCGGTGCCGCCTACGCCACTATCATCTCTCAGATCGTACAGGTAATATTTCTCTTGTGGGTCTATTGGTCGCACTCGCATCGAACTACCTACGATACCGGCGCATTATCCATACACAAACCCTTTCTCATGGAAGGCTTAAGGCTGGGTTTACCTTCTGGAGTTGGCCGCAGCATTGAGGTAATAGCACATTTTGTGTTTTTTAGACTGGTAATGTCTGTTGGACCGGAACAAATGGTTTTGGTGGCTATCGCCCAAAGCATTTACATTCTCTCCTCTTTCGTCATCGACTCCCAAGCAAAAGGCGCTAGCGCCATCGTCGCCAATTTACTTGGAGCACATCAGCACAAAACTATAGAAAAAGTACTTCGCTCAGGATTTACTTTGCAGCTTATTTATTTTTCGATAATTTTAGGCGTAGTCGCCTTATTTCCCGAAGAAATATTTGCCTTGTTCAGCGCAGAAGAAGGGGTAGCCCTCAACTTGACACCTGAACTTTTAGCCGTCTTCAAAAGGGCTTTGTTAGGCGTCAGCATTTTCTTTCTGCTTGATGGCTGGTGTTGGATCCTGGTGGGCTTTTTAACGGCCGCCAAAGACACACGCTATGTCTTTTGGACTAGCTTGATCACAAATCTCGCCGCTTACCTGCCCCTGACCTTTTGGTTTGTAGGATGGAATAAAGGCGGCGCCGATGTTGCTTGGGCAGTCATCGTCGTCTCCACGCTAGTGACTTTCAGCTTCTATTTGCACAGATACCTTACAGGCAACTGGCTCAAATACAACCAATCCCACCCTATTGTCTAGCCAGGCATTTTAATTCGTTATATATTGATTATATCCCTTTTAACGAACAAATAATCTTGCGATCCTTAACGTTTTTGATAAATCAGATGCTGTATCGCTATCTATAATATTGCTTCAAGTTCAAAGACAACCATTCACTCCCCTAATTTGTACTATTCAAAAAATCACTACCTTGCTACAATCCGCAAACATTTCACATTTCCAATATAAATGAAGTTATGAAACGGACGTATTTTGATGTTGCCGTTGTCGGTGCCGGCATGTTCGGCTCTGCTGCGGCCAAATATTTGAGTAAAGACGCAAGTAGAGTTGCTCTCATCGGTCCCGATGAACCTATTAACAAACACGAAGCATCCTCTCAGAAATCTTTTGGGTCATATTATGATCAAGCCAGGATCACCAGACGCCTGGGATGGGATGAGGTCTGGTCTGTAACCGATTCGAGATCTTTAAACCGGTTTCGAGATATCGAAGCTGATTCCAATATTCCCTTTTTTTATGAGCAAGGATCTCTGGTACTTATGGCTAAAACCATCGCCAGCCGTACCGAATTGATGTTACGTCAATGCCATGAAGCAAATATTCCTGTTCATAGAATGAATTCAGAGGACATTAAAGACCGCTGGCCCTATCTTAAACCACCGCAACTCTCTGGGGGTGTAGAGGGGCTTTTTGAAGAGCAGATGGCCGGCTATTTAAATCCACGCAGACTTGTAGCTGCTCAGCAATGTCTTTTTGAGCGTGCAGGAGGCTCGATTTTAAGAGGGAACGTACACCATGTAGTAAAAAACAAACAGTCCAACCTGTGGCAACTCACGGTATCACAACAGGGTCAATCCCATGATATTTACGCTAAACACATATTGATAGCAGCAGGAGCCTTCGTCAATCATAACGGAATTTTGCCCGACGGTCATCAGCTGGATCTTCATGCATTTACAGAACCTAATCTTCTTTTCGAAGTCGATGAAAAAGATCGTCATACCTTTCAGAAAATGCCTACCACTATCACGGTAGATCCTGACGATGTGGGCAATAAGAATGTCTCCATTTACCTACTTCCTCCGATCCAGTATCCTGATGGCAAATGGTATATCCGTATTGGACCCGGTATGCAGCCTATAGTTTCACAGCTGGATTCTCATGAATCCATGCGATCATGGTATATCCAACAGCAAATCACGCAGGAACAACGCACCTTTTTAGCTGACATGCTGCAAATGCTTATGCCCGACTTCAAAGCAAAATCTATCAAAGAAGCCTGCTGTATTGTAGAGAAAACCCCCTCTCATCATCCCTACATCGGTCAAATCAATGATGACTGTTCCTTAAATGTAGTGGTGGGAGGTAACGGCCACGGAGCCAGGGGCTCCGATGAGATCGGGCGCTTGGCAGCAAGCGTGGTTTTAGAAAAAAAATGGGACTTTCCTATCCCGCAAAACCACTTTAAACCCGTTGTAATAGAATCCCGCAAGACCGGCCCCATGAAAATGCTGTGTAAGCCGCCTTTTGGCTTGTGTTAACATTCAACCTAAGGAGTAAAATTGTCTACTGCAACATTTCCAAACATCGTCAAGCTCGTTGATTTAAATATTTGTCAATTTCACATCGAAATTCTACACCAAGTAGACCATTATAATTTTCAAACAAAAATCTACTACCCGGATGTAGACTTATTTAAACTGCCTGAAAAATACAGCCCGAAGCTACTCAACAAAATCTACGCCCACATAGCTTTATGCGAAACATTTAAATACTGTTCCCTCTTTCCCGCAAAGATAGACCTTAGCTATATTTCCTCATATATATCTCCCCAAACACTGACGTTTTTTTCACACGTATTCCAAAACGCTTATGCACAATGCAAATATGAAAACGGCATTGGAAAGGAATACAAGCTAGTTTATATTCATGACGGTTTATCCACAGATACCCCAACAACATTCTCTATTTGCGAAGCTATCTCCCCATCGAATGATATTGACAACAAAACTGTTTTAGTCGGAAACGGCGGTGGAAAAGATAGTTTCCTTGCTATGAAGCTGCTTGAAAAGTCCCAAATCCCTTATTCTACTTATCAGTGGACTCGGCCCGAATATGGGCGATCTCAATATCAACACGAACTGTGCTCCAAATTGCTTCCACACGCGTCCCCAATTAAAATTCATAAAGTCTCTGTTTTTGATGATTTCACCGAAAGCCCCTTCATGAAGCTCTACTACCCCCACCTAAAAGGAGCGTTTACTCTAGGTATTCCTGAATGCATCTTTGAAGCACTTCCCCTCATGCTGCATAATCACTATTCCGAACTGTGCTTCGCCAACGAGAAGAGTTCAGATACTGGCAATGTTTATTGGGAAGATATGCAAGGTGAAGTCAACCACCAATGGGTGAAAAGCCTGGATGCCGAACTGTATTTTCAATACTACATCTCTCAATTCCTTCTTAAAGATTTTAAGTTCTTTAGCATCTTAAAACCGATATATGACTATAGAATCTTTAGTCATATCGCCCACTACCCTGAATTTATTAAAGATACACATTCATGCAATGTTGACAAACCCTGGTGCAAAAAATGCCCCAAATGCGCCTATGTTTGGCTAGGCTACCTGGCTCACTTCGAAAAAAATCTAGTCGATCAAATTTTCGGCAGAAATCCTTTCGAGGATGAGGACCTTATCGTTCATTACAAAAACATGACCGGAATCGAAGGCCACCGCTCCTTTGAGTGCATAGGAAATATACAAGAATGTCAGTTGTTCATGAAAAAATGCATAGAAAAAGGGCTGCAAGGAAAAATGCTAAATATTTTTAAACATGAAATCATGAAAGAAGACACCAACTGGACTTTAATCGAAAACCAATTCAGCCAAGTTTACGATGCTCACAACATCCCCGATATCTTCTTTCATAAAATAAAACTCTATATATAGCTCAAAAACCGAGTTATAAACCTAATACATTTCCCTATTCATCATCAACTTTGCTGAAATAGGGAAACTGCCTCAGATTCTCATCCAACTGGATCGTCGCATTGTTTTCCTCATCCTGAAGAAATAAAATCGGATAACTATAAGGCCCATGCTCGACAGCAGTATACACAGCATAAAAGTCATCGCCATGCGCGTCTAAGGATATCGAATCCCCCACAGACATAATGCCATCCGAGGTCTGCGGTCCATTCTGTGCGTTAAACGATTGAGGAGTCAGCCTGACCTCTTTGACAAAGTCCAAACCTATACCCGTACTTCCCCCCTTGGCATTTTTTACTTCTTTATAGATGGCTAGCCAAGCATCGGTAGGGGTATTCGCCGGATTACTCAACCTGTCAAAACGTGTGTCATAATACAACACCCCGACCCTGCCTTCATCGTCGATAGCTACAAAGGGTGTAAAAGCCTGTGGATTCGGCGCTATGGCTGGAGTCTTGCTGACCATGGCGGGATCGGACCAAGTATACCCCCCATCTCTTGATGTTTGCATGGCTATGGAGGGCAAACCATCCGACCTCAGCTGCCCTGTCTGATACACGACATATAAAAACCCGTTCTTGGGATTGACATTATAGGATGGGAAAGTACTACCCGTGCGCAAAAGCTGCCCTATGCCTCCAGAAATTTCGCCAAATGCATAGGTATACCCTCCCGTAAATACTAATGGATCGTCCACGCCCATATCGTTGATCTGTATGGCTATCTGACTCCAAAGCCTTCCCTGGTTTGCTGATCGCGTCACCGCTATATCAAATATCGTATAGCTAAATGGCCAGGTGTCATTCACATACTGGTTATCCGTCGCCCCTGGAGCGGCATAGATACGCTGCATAAAATTCAACAAATCCCCGCTGAATCGCTTGGCTTTGTTGAGATCATCCCCCCAGTCATCCTCCTGCCATACCTTGTCATTAGGCGTCGCTTTGGGTAACACCACCACAGCGTTCCCCGTGGTCGCACAGTCCAAAGGATCATTATTGCTTTCCAAGGATGGATCAAAGGCAGGATCATACAGCAACGTCACCGGCTTCCAACTTTTCCCCCCATTAGATGTCCAGCTTAAATAGGTGGCCGCATGCGACGATTCCAAATTGTCAAAAACATTCCAAACGGCATAGGCATTCAAACACAGGTTCGGATCCGCCGTAATGCTGGTCTTTCCCGCCATGGGAGCAAGGTCCGCGGGCTCGTTCAAATAAGTCTCGCTAGAATACAAAATCGCCGGCTCTGTCCAGCTCTCCCCATCATCGCATGAAATGGACACCGCTACTCCAGACTGCTGCTCCCCCTCCTCAAGATCATAATTGGCGTTGAAGAATAATACACTCAGATACACGCGGCTTCCATCCTCGGCATAACTCAGCCACATATTCGATACCCGCTGACTGATACCCCCCAAACATTTCTGAAAGGGTACAAATGTCCTTCTCCACTTCCTCCCGCCATCTCTAGAAAAGGCTATTCCACATTCCAAAGAACCACCATTATTGATCCTATCCTGCTGCCATGCCGCCACTATATGCTTACCATTTTGAGGGTTTACCGCCACAGTCGGTTCAGCCGCCGAACCCGTATAGATCATCGTATCTTGATCAAACACCTCCTGTGGAGCTAAACACTCAGAACACAACGGCACAGCATCCACCGTAGGATAACCTATATTTTTAGACACCTCATCATCCGCCCGCAATACCCCCACCGACGTGGCCACCGAAAATACCGCTATCATCCCCATCTGCCTCAAAAAATCCTGCTTTTTACTACGCTGCATATGCCATCCTTCATTGTTGTTTACCCACTATGCATAGGACTTCGCCCATTAAATGTAAAAGGATTTTTATCAAATCCACCTCCCCTCTTGCCATAATCTAGATTTCATGCTATTATAATACTGTAACTAATCAATCATTAAGGGGGTGCCCCGGTTTCGACTAGGAAATCAAGTATTGATTGCATGCGGAGGACTTCGGTTGGCCTCCTAAAAAAGCCGAAAAATAATTAAGTGCCAACAAAAAAGGTGCTGAAGTAATCGATCTCTTCGCTTCTGCTGAAGCAGAATTGGTTGCTTGCTAGTTTTTTTCAACCTAACAGTTGAAAAAAGCGCGATAGTCTAAAGCTGGACCAAGGACTTTAGAGCCTATCGTAATCCTCTTGGTATGGTGACCGAATCCGACGCTTCCAGGATCCCCTCACCAAGACTAAACGAAGCAAGTCGATCTTAGTGGCGTGTTCTGCATCGAGATCGACTCACCCACAGAACACTAAGCATGTAGGAGTTGATATGTAGTTTGCTTAGGACGAGAGTTCAATTCTCTCCACCTCCAATTGGTTGGATGATC
>CAYMKI010000059.1:0-16956 GCA_964390695.1 uncultured bacterium | reverse complement strand
AGTCCTTGCTTATTTATTATCAGGGCTTGGCAGATATTTGTTACATGTTAGACGATATCCCCAAAGCCCTGCATTGGCTGCAAGAAGCTCTTAAAATTCATAAGAGCGATGCTGAAAATTCGAGTCAGCTTGCTCTTGCAGAGATTTATAAATCAGCCAGCTTGTATTATAGGATCTTAAAAAAATATGACGCTGCATGGAAATTTATCAAGAAGGCTTTAGCGCTGAATCTGAATGTCTTTAATAAAAACAATGTGAACCTATTAGAATCTTATTTGGCGGTAGGTGATTTGTATCATTCTCAAGAAAAATACCGGCAGGCCATCAGCTTTTACTGTCGTTCGCTGAATATAGCTCGCAAAGCATATGGGCAAAAGCATAGTTTAGTCGGTCGCATTTTGAACAAGATTGCGCGTTCTTTATATCTCATGCAGGACATTCCAAATGCTTTAAAATTTGGATCATCGGCTTTAAGGATTATGAGGACGGCGCTTGCTGAAGAGAAATCTATCGAATTCGTGAATATCTACTATTTGCTGGCTGCGTGCTTCCAGCGCCAGGGAGAAGATGCAAACTATTGCAAGGTGTATCGCAAAATTTTACAGACTAGGGCTGATTTTTTGGGTAAGGATGACCATTCGCTGGCGGATGATCACTATGATCTCGGATTGGCATACAGAAAAGCGGGGAAAAAGCAGGAAGCGTTGTTTCACTTGATGAGGGCGTTTGTTATCTTCAAGAAACACTTGAAAAGTCCTCATCCCAAGCTTACATTATGCCGGCTATACATGGACAAGGTGAGATATTCATAACTCACCTTACGCGAGAAAGGGTAGATGAGCAAATGAGAGATAAGGTGAGTTCATAATTAGGATTTTGCCAGATTGTCCAAGCGTTTGTATATCGCTTGTTTAAACAGGGCAAAATAGGTATATGCGGGATGGCTTTGTTGCATAGTATGTAGCACCGTAAGTGCGGCATTCAATGCTATGCTAGCGTGATTTTTCATGCCTGCATGTTGATAAATGCGGCTAAGTTGTACTAGACAGACGACCTGCTCGGCCGGCATGCCTTGAGATTGAGCTTGGATTAATCGATTTTGATAATCTTGTATTATTTTTTTCGTATCATCCTTGTGCTGTCTTTTTTTTGAGGGAAGTTGTGTGGCCCTCAAAAAAAGATGCAGGATTTCTTCTTGTCCGTATTCAATGGCAAGGTCCAACGCGGTATGACCGTTACTATTGACTAGATTACAATTTGCACCGGCTTTGATCAGGCTGATAACACTTCGGGTGTGTCCATGTTTGCTAGCCCAGTGCAGGGGCGTGAAGAGGTAGTTGTTCACCGCATTTACTGCAGCGCCGTGATTTAATAATAGGTCTACCTGTGAATCAGCGCGTATGGCTGCCCAGCATGCCTTGTGCAGAGGCGTTTTACCGTCCGCATCTTTTGCGTGGACGAGATCGAGAGCCTCTGTGTGCTGCAGCAAATCTCGAAGCACTAAGGTGTGACCGTAGAAAGCTGCGGCATGCAGGACATTTTCTTGCTCATGAGTTTTTATTGATACACTAGCCCCGTTTTTGACTAGCAGATTGACCATCGAGCGATGACCTTGGATGACGGCTAGGAACAAAGGTGTTTTTCCTGAAGAATCGATGGAATTTATATCGGCATGGAATTTCAAAAGTGTCAGGACATTTTCTTCTTGGGCTTTTTGAGCGGCCAGATGCAGCAGGGTTTGTTTGAACGGTGCGGCAGTATTGGCAGGTAAACCTTGGCTAAGCAAAAATTGCAAGGTGTCGGAGATAGGTTCTCCGAGCTGTTGAAAGAGGAAGGAAGGATCTTGTAAAATCTCTTTAATAAACAGCTTTAGCACAGGTATTCTCTGATATAAAGCCGCATAGTAGAGGGGTGTTTTCCCGGCTTTGTTTTTGGCTACGATTTGTTTGGGATCTTTAGCGTGTATCCATTGGGCTATGTGATCGAAGCCTTTGGCTGCAGCAATATGCATCAGGGTTGTGCCATCATGCAGGTGAGTTTGTATTAAAGAGGCATCCAGGCTGTCCAGCCATTGGATGAGCGGCAAGTGTCCTCCTGAAGCTGCTGCATGAAGGAGGGTTTCTCCATGGCTGCCTTTATTTGTCACTCTTGCCGGGTCTTCTTTCAGCCAATCTACCAAAGGATCCTTCAAGTTGTTTTTAGATGCTATAACGGCTTCTTCGAAGCTATAATTCGATTTTATCTGTAAAGCAGGGCTGTCGGTCGCGAGTTCTAGAATATAACAAGGGAGGGCTTGGGCTCTTTGAAAAACTACATACTCCGTGCAGGAGGGAGGTTGGTCTTTGAAGCAGGGGTAGTAATCAAGGCAATCGGGTTGGTTCGGGTAGATAGCATCTACAGGGACCATATGGGCATTATAGTTTTGATAGGCGCCTTTGCCTTTGAGTTTTTCCATCTCTGTGCACTTCTTGGGATGAGGTACATCGCTGGTGACAGGGTATGGTTCGCGCATGGATACCCAAGATAGGATCAAGCATCCTTGGGAATATTTAGCGGCATACGCTGCTTTCTCTGTGAAGTAGATGCCGCTGCCAAACCACCCGATGTCCGTAGAGGCAGAATCTACTATCATACTGCTAGAGGCAAAGTGTTCATGCTTTCCAAAATAGGTAAAGCCAGAAGTGCCTATGCTTTCTGCTTTTTTCAAGTGGGTACCGTGAAACAGGGGAAGGATGCGGGCGTGTTTAAATGTTTTGGTGGAGTTAATGTTGGGAATTGAAAACGGGTAAAAGATCTGGGTGGCCTCTTGCCAGCTGCGGATGACGCGTCCTTTGTATTCGGCATGTTCCTCATCTTTCCAGGAGGGAGGGAAGAGAGAGCCTTCGTGCTCAGTGTTCAAGAGCTCGGCTTCAAACGCCAATTTCAAGGTTTCATTGTACAAGGCCGTAATTTTTGCAATGCTATAGCCTGCCGGCTTGGCATGCAAAAAATAGCGGGAGACAAACTTGGCTTCAGCGTCGGATGGCAATAGCGAGGTTTTTTTGCTGATTTTATCTTTATTTGCCGAGTCTGAAGAGATTTTTTTCATCACCTCTGGGCTGAAAAGCCATGGAGTCGCGGAGTTGGGAAGTTCGTTTTTTAGAGCAGGCTGAAAGGGGCTAGAGGAAAGGATATGAGCATTTGCTTGAGAGGAAGTAATAGCCATAAATTTGCAAAAGTCCGGGTTAAAGGATTTTAGAAGTTCCAAGGGATTTGCAGTATATCCGTTTCCAGGGATTATAACTAGAAAAAAAATGTCGGTTGAGCTAATGTAGATGCTATGAAGACACTTGCCCACTTATTTGATAAAGTTCCCTCTATTGAGGGTGTCATCGGCCATATATTTAAAGATAAGTCGTTGTTGGCTTTGGCCTTTGTGCATCGCTCATATGTCAATGAAAATCAGGATATTTCTCAGCACAACGAGCGCCTAGAATTTCTCGGAGACTCCGTATTAGGATTGATCATATCGGAATATCTCTATCACATTCTGCCTAATACTCCAGAGGGAGATCTCTCGAACCTGCGATCGCGCCTTGTAGAGGCGGGATCATGCGTCACTTACGTGCAAAAGCTGAAGCTGGAGGCGTATCTCTTGTTAGGCAAAGGTGAGCGGTTCAACGATGGGCGCGGGCGGGAGACTATATTAGCCGATCTTTTTGAAGCCGTGATTGGAGCGATATATCTAGATGGAGGCTTGCAAGCAGCGCAGAAATTTATCTTTACCAATTTCCATAAAGAGATTGAAGCTATCTTGCAGACCCCGCAAAAGAACTGGAAGGCATTATTGCAGGATTATTCTCAAAGAAAACATCAAAAACCGCCGGTATACAAAGTCATCAGCGAGACAGGTCCGGATCACAGCAAGCAGTTCAAGGTGGTGGTCTTTTTGGGGGAGACAGAAGTGGGAGAAGGTGTTGGCTCTTCCAAAAAAGTTGCCCAGCAGTCGGCAGCCGAAGATGCCGTGATTAAACTACATATCGATGGGCTTTGAAACTTATGGGAGCTAAACAAAAAAGCTGCTGGTATTGCCAAGAATGCGGTCACAAACAATTTAAATGGGCCGGACAATGTCCGCAATGCTCGCGCTGGAATACTTTGCAGGAAGAAGTCGATCTCTCGGGAATTCAAAAACGGTACGACAGTTTGCAAACTACCCCGCAGAAACCTATGCGCCTAAAAGAAATAGCTGTCGGCGAGACCAAAAAGATCCAGACGCATATCAAAGAAATTGACCGCATGATTGGCGGAGGAGTCGTTCCGGGTTCTTTATCGCTTGTGGGTGGGGATCCGGGCATAGGGAAGTCTACCCTGCTCTTGCAGCTGTCTCAAGCTTTGGCTAAACAAGGCTTGCTGGTGCTGTATGTGTGCGGCGAAGAATCTGTCGAGCAGACCTCTCTGCGAGCTTCTAGGCTGGGTATAGAGGTGGATAATTTATTGCTGCTGAATGAAACGAACTTTGCTTTGATCAAAGCCCAGGTGGAAGCGCTCAATCCCGATGTGCTGATCATAGACTCCATTCAAATCGTGTATAAGCCCGAAATCACCTCCGCGCCGGGTTCGGTATCGCAGGTCAGGGAGACCGCCACCGAGTGCATGCACCTTGCCAAAGGCAAGGGGATCACCACATTTTTGATCGGACATGTCACCAAAGCCGGGGAGATCGCCGGCCCGCGTGTGTTGGAGCATCTGGTGGATACTGTGCTGTATTTTGAAGGAGACAAACAAAACAACTACCGCATGGTACGAGTGGTCAAAAATCGCTTCGGGCCTACAGATGAAATCGCCGTCTTTCAAATGCAGACTTCAGGATTGATAGAGGTGCCGAATCCTTCGCAGATTTTCTTGGAGGAACGCCGCAAGGAAGTCACCGGTTCGGTCATCATCACGACCATGGAAGGCACGCGGCCCATCTTGATAGAAGCTCAGGCATTGGTCACGGAAACATTTTTCCCTACGCCTTCCAGAAGATGTACTGGTTTGGACACAAACCGCCTCGCTTTGCTTCTGGCGGTGTTAGAGAAACGGATGAGCTATCCCATGCACCGCTGCGATGTCTTTGTCTCTATCGCCGGCGGCTTGCGGGTGATAGAGCCTGGCGCAGATTTAGGGATACTCTTGGCGGTAGCTTCTTCCATGCGCAACCGCTTGATCAATCCGGAGACGACCGTTGTCGGCGAAGTGGGATTGGGTGGAGAGATACGCAGCGTGTCGAGGATCGAAAGCCGCATCAAAGAAGCCATCCACATGGGATTTACGCGGTGTTTGATTCCGTCCCGTAATCTCAAAGGCCTCAGCGAGGATTTGCGCAAGCGCATTTCTATCCAGGGGGTAGAATATGTGGATCAAGCTATCGAGGCACTGATAAGCCGGTAAAAACTATGCATACAATCACTGTGGGCGCCAGAAATTCCCCTCTATCGCAGGTGCAGGTCAAAGAGGTGTGGGAGGAGCTCAGAGCCTTTTATCCTTCCATACGTTTCGAGCCTGTATTTATGGCCTCCACAGGGGATAAAGACCTCAAAACATCGCTCAGAACTTTGGATAAGACCGATTTTTTTACTCGGGAAATCGATGAATTGGTTTTAAAAGGGATGTGCCGCATAGGCATTCATTCCGCTAAAGATCTGCCCGAGCCTTTGCCCAAGGGATTAGTGATGGCGGCGTTGACGCGCGGGGTTGATCCTGCGGATGTGCTGGTCATACGTCCGGGGGAATCCATAGAGAGCTTGCCGTCAGGAGCGGTGATAGCAACCTCTTCCGAAAGACGCGAGCAGGCCGTCAAGCAAATGCGTCCAGACCTGCGCTTTATCGATTTACGCGGCACCATTGGGCAGCGCCTGGAAAAATTGGATAAAGGAGAAGCGGATGGAGTGGTAGTGGCCGAAGCGGCTTTGATCCGTTTAGGGCTTACCCATTTGAACCGTGTGGTAATTCCTGGGGAGACTGTCCGTTATCAGGGACAATTAGCGATTATAGCCCGGGAGGAAGATCAAGGCATCATCGATTTATTCCGCTGTTTGGATTGCCGCCAAGCTGATTCGCCGGTGGTGCTGTATTTAGGTTTGAAACTTCCGGAAAATAGAGATCAGCGGTATGTCCACTATCCGATCATAAACATCCAGCCGCGGGCCTTAGCACAGGCGGAAGTGCAGCAGATGTATCATGGATTGCCTGCATTTACGCATGCAGTGTTCACCAGCAAAAGCAGCGTGACTATTTTTTTTGAGTATCTACAACTATCGCGGTATGGCCTTGAGGCACTAAAAGATTTGCAATTGATAGCCGTGGGAAAAGCTACGGCTGCCCTCATAGAGCGTTTGGGAGGAAAGGTGTCTGTCTGCGCCCAGAAAGAATGCGCTGAAGGGATTATTGAAGTGCTGGAATCGCTGGATTTAAGCTGCGCGTATATTTTGTGGCCGCACTCTTCTTTGTCTAGGCCGCTTCTAAGAGACTATTTTTTGCAGAAGCACATCCGCTTTTATGAGTGTAATCTTTATGATACGGTGTTGAATAGGGATTATCCCCAACCCAACCTGGATAAAATCGAGGAGATCGTCTTCACCAGTCCATCCTGTGTAGATGCTTATATGCAGATCATAGGCGATCTGCCGGTGGATAAGAAGTGGATTTGCCAAGGCCCAGTGACACAAGCCCACCTAAACCGCGTCGTGGGTCAGATCGGCACACAAACATGCTATTTAGTTTGAACAAAATCAAAATGCCGTGCGGACAATGGATAGAGGTCGAATACAACTCTAGGCTTTACGAACGAACAGCACTTTCAAGAAATTACTTCTTTTTCAAAACTAAATAGTGCATCCCTAAAACCGTCCAAGCATGTTCATCCTCTAAATATTCCTTTAACTCATCATAAGCTTTCTGAATATCTATTTGGACATGATAAGTGCGATGCAATAAGGTCACAAACAAAAGGTTATGATTAAAATAACGTTCTCTAACCCATTCTCCTTCCAAACGAATGTTTTCATATATGACTTTTCCTGTTGTATCCACATTACTAAAAATTAGTTTGTAAAACTCACTGAGTGGATGTTGTTGATTCTCTATCATTTGTAATATTTCAAGTGTAATTTGACGATTTCCTATCCCATTATTACGTTGAGATTCAGCAACCAATTCTAAAGCTTTATTAATAGCAGTAATTGGATGCGAAGTTTTCTTAGCTGAATCACATGAGTCGATTATGAGGACATATCCGTTTGAATGAAGGTAGTCCCAGGCATTTTGTAATGCTAACAATGGCTTTTTAAGATGCTGTAAAGTTAAACGAAATAATACTACTTCAGCAGAATTGGATAGTTGTTCATTAAAAATTTCAGCATCACCTTCTTGAAATTTTATCTTATCTTTTGCATAGCGCTCATTTGCTTGTTTTACTGACAAGGACAGCTTTTCTATTCCGAAAAAGTTTTTTTCATGAAATTGGTCTGATAGTTTAGAAAGATATGCTCCATTTCCACTTCCAAACTCTAAAATATTTGTCACTTCTGTCCACCAACTTTGACTCGCTATCCATTGAAATTCAGGTTCAAAAAAAAGTTCAGCTTGTCCTTCAAGAAAGACGTCCCACAACTCTTCAGTAGTAGCTTGTTCTAATTTTTCCAAACACATTTCTTTATCGTATTCGATAAGATGCCTTAAGGAGACATCTGCATTCAAAGAGGATAAGGATACAGCTAAAGAAGAAAATACCATGAGGAGTTTTTTCATATGCAATCGTTGTTTAAATTTTGAAAAACCATATTATCTTCAGATAATCTGTGGTGCACTATGGGTGCAGTGAAAAGCAAATTCTCTCAGTTACATTCAATAAAACACATTAGCATTTAACCATAAACCCTTTATTATCGTGCTCATAGTGGCTGGATGGTAATGGGGGTAATATGAAAGTCAACTGCCCTCGACATCTGTTTAACCTATATCTAAACCCAAACAAAACTGTCCAAGAATTGAGGTGAAATCTCTAGCGTAGCGAGAGATATTACCTCAACTTTATGAACTGTTAGATTTGATATAGGTTTCGATGGCGGATACCAAAGCCGGCAAACCTTCGCCGCTTAAGGCGGAGATCTCATGCAGGCGTTCGGACTCTTCCGGGAAGGTTTTATGGAAGTGCGCAATGTTTTCTTGAGCTTCTTCGGTATCGACTTTGTTTAGGGCGACCAGGTAGAAGCGTTCGAGGAGTTCGGGATTATAGGCTTTGAGTTCAGCTCTAAGCACGGCATAATCTTCCGAAGGGGTGCGTCCATCGATGCCTGAAGCATCCAGCATAAATATGAGCAGCTGAGTGCGTTCGATATGTCGCAGGAATTCAAAGCCCAAGCCTTTATTTCTATGAGCCCCTTCGATAATTCCAGGTATATCGGCAATGTAGATGCGGGTGTAGTCTTCACATTGAATGAAGCCTAGATTTGGCTGCAGGGTGGTGAAGGGATAAGGCGCAATTTTTACTTCTACGTCTGCTACAGAGGAGATGAGTGTAGACTTGCCGGCATTGGGAAATCCCACTAAGCCGACGTCGGCGATGAGTTTCAATTCCAGCTCAACGCCTATCATCTCGCCTTCTTTGCCTTCGGTGCAGAAATTGGGTGCTTGATTGGTGGGGGACTTGAAGGTGTCATTGCCTTTACCGCCTTTTCCTCCGCGGCAAATCAGAAACTCTTCTTTGTCTTTGGTGAAATCATGGATGATCTCGCCGCTTTTGAGGTCTTTGACTAAGGTGCCGCAAGGAACTTTGAGGATGATGTCTTTGCCGTTTTTGCCTTGACGATTGTTCGAACCGCCGGATTGTCCATTTTCAGCTTTGAGCAGCCGGCGATTGCGATAGGCATCTAAAGAAAAAACTTGAGAATCAGCCTGCAGGATGACAGAGCCGCCTTTGCCGCCGTTGCCTCCGCAGGGACCTCCTTTAGGAATGTATTTTTCCCTGCGCCAAGCGACAACGCCGTTGCCTCCCTTGCCTGCTACAAGTTCCAGTGTGACTCTATCCGTAAACACAATAAATCAATCTACCTATTTTAAATTGCGGACAGAATAGAAACGGTGGTTTTATTTGTTTTACGGAAAGAAACGACGCCATCGGTCAATGCATACAAAGTATCATCGGTGCCGCGGCCTACATTTTTTCCTGGATGCCAGCTGGTTCCGCGTTGGCGGATTAATATGCTGCCGGCTTTCACAACTTCACCTGCTCCAACTTTCAAGCCTAAACGCTTTGAGTGAGAGTCTCTTCCGTTACGGGTTGACCCCTGACCTTTCTTATGCGCCATGGTGTTCTCCTTTCTTGTCTTTGCTTCCAATGTCAGTGATTTTCACGCGGCAATACTGTTGCCTGTGGCCGAATTTCTTATAATGATTTCCGGGCTGGTATTTGATGCTGGTGATTTTGGGGCCTTTGACGACATCCACTAATTCACCTGTTACATAATGCGAGGTAAGGTGTGGGGCGCCGAATTTTACTTCGTGGCCATTGCCGACAAATAAAATTTCGCCGAATTCGACTTGAGAACCTTTAGGTTGGTCGATCAATTCGACATCAATCACATCATTTTTTTGGACGCGATATTGTTTTCCACCCGATTTGATGATGGCAAACAATTCGTTTTTATTTTCTGCGTTCATTTCATGCTCCAGTACTTTATTCTTCATAAGTGTTGACACCCCCTCCTCATTGGGATAGGCCACGCTGTGGATCCCTTCTGAAATGGGGCAGGAGGTCTGAACACTTATTTATCTTCCGGCTTCGCCTATGAAGATTTCTTTTTTAATATATACAATACATGAAATTAGGTTTGAAATCAATGAAAAAAATCCTGATACTCAGATCTATAAACTGAAAACAAAGTCATGAAAGTCATTCTTGTTCAAATTGCACTACTTCCACACGAGCTAGATTTGCTGCTGAAAGAGTTTCCGCAGTATCTCATTTTTTCTTTGAGCGAAGCTGCTTATAAAAATTTAACACCCCAGTATTGGGAGAATATTGAAATTCTTTTCGGCTCCCGTTTGACCCATGAAGATTTAGCCCGGGCTCAGCAGCTTCATTGGGTCCACTGTCCTTCTTCTAATCTCAGCCGCCTGTGCTTGGAGGATATAAAGAAAAAACGCCACATTTTGCTTTCGACCACCCTAGAAGAAAATATCCCCCAGATAGGGGAATTTGTCATGAGCGCTGTGCTGGCTTTCTCTAAAAATCTCTTCGCTTGGAAGGAGATGCAGGCGACGCCGTCTTTGCTGTGGGACAGTAAGTGGCGGCATTCCATGCTTACTCTTCAAGACAAACTCATGCTGCAGATCGGAACGACCCGGCCTGGACAGGAAATCGCTAGGCATGCGCGCCATTTTAACATGCGTGTCGTAGGTATTGAAGCTAAGCCCAGCTTTCATCCCCATTTTCATAAGATCCTCGGTTACGAAGCTCTTTCTGATGTTTTGCCTCAGGCAGATGTGATTTCTGTCCACGCTTCCAAAAAAGGGGATTCCAGTCTCGAATTGCCCCTCTCTCTCTTGGAGCAGATAAAGCCGGGGGCTATTCTGGTGTTATTGGGTTCGACGGGATTAGTCAAAGAAGAAGAGCTGGCTATGGCAGCCAAGAGTGGAAAATTCCGCGGCATCCTCATAGATGCGACTTATCGCAGTCAGATTCCCGACGATTCTCCTTTGTGGCATCTGCCGAATGTGATGATTACGCCGGAAGTGTCGCCCCGTCCCAAGTCTACCGAGCGGACGGCTTTTCGCATTTTTTTGTATAACTTACGGCAGTTCGTGTATGGCAATTTCAAAGATATGCGCCAGCTGATCCATTTTTAGCAGTTATTGCGTATTTCTACTGATCTTAAATAAAATATTAAAATATAAAACCACAGAGTGAGATCTCAGAGATTTTTTGAGGGGGGAAGAAGACGGGTAACTATTCAGCACAGTAAAAAGTGTGTAAATAGTTGAACCACAGAGCTCACAGAGCCCACAGAGGGGGAAAAACGGCTCATCGTGCAAATGAGTACAAGACAGAGAGAAAAGGCTAAAAGATCGATATCTATACTATTGCTCCAAGTTCAACGCAGAGGGCACGACGGCGGCTTTGTTTATAGCCAAGCAACCGCACTGGTCTTGTTTAGTTGTAAATTAAATATTATTTTATTATTATCAAAGTATAAATAGTGACATTTTAATAATGCGAATTTTATTTAATTGGAGTTTATTACTATGAAGATTCTATTTTCAGTTGGTTTATTTTTTTTACTGTGGATTAACAGTGTGCTTAGTGCCGATGGAGCCCTGGTCAACTTTAGCGCTGCGGATGTGCAGCCGGCTTATACGTTTAATTATAGCCAGCAGTACGGAGGAAATGGAGGATTTGTCCTGGGTTATATCTTTTCGGTAGATCAGCCCATTACCGTTACGCAATTGGGTTTTTATAATGATAATGCCCGAACCGGAACCAATGGGGGATTACTGTTTGATTCCCATAGCGTAGGATTATATGCTGTAAATCCGGATAATACAGGGACTTTGCTGACTTCGGCGGTGGTATTGCCGAGCGATCCTTTGGTTGGCCAATTTACTTTTCAAAATATAGCACCTTTGACCCTTGCGCCCGGTACCTATGAACTGATGGCGGTGGTGGGATTTAACGATAACTATACGCATGATCCAGCTTCTCTAGCTTTTCATCCCAGTGTGATTTTCGGTTTTAACGTGGAAGCTTCAGGAACTGGAGGTGTATTGCAATTTTCTCCCTATGGCGAGACGAGCGGAATTACCTATGGTTGGTTTGGACCGAATATGATGATTGTGCCTGTGCCTGAACCAGGCCTGATGTTAACTCTGATGGGCATGGGAGCTGTTCTACTGAGAGGCAGTATCAAGAAGAGGGTGGTTTAGCATCAAATAGCCCCTCGGGATTAAGAAAAAATCTTAAGTTTTATGAGGGGGTGAATAGTCACCCCTATGATGCTTTCAGAGGGTGTGTGTGTGCTTGACCGTATAGTGTACCTGAAAGACTCCCAGGCCGTAGTCAATGTGTTTTTCTTGAGAGAGTGCGTTGGCTTTCAAAGCGCTGTCTAGGGTCGTGAAGGGAATACCGCTCTTCAGCATCTTTGGAAAGACGGTTACAATAAATTCATCTATAAAGCCTTTTTCATAGAAAGCTTCAATCAATGCGGAGCCGCCTACCATCCAGAGGGTCTTCACCTTATTTTGCGCGAGCGATCTCATAAAATCAGGGATGTTTTCGGAAACGAATTGGATGTCCGGACGGTGAGAAGCCTGGGGACTGCGAGAAAAAATATAAGAGGTCTTGCCGGGATAAGGCCAGTCTCCAAATCCCAAGATTTGGTCGTAGGTTTTTCTTCCGATGGCTATGGCATCGACGGAATCATAAAAGGCTGGATAGCCATAATCTTCACCGCCTGTATCTTCTGTCGTTTGCGGCAACCAGTCCACACCGCCTTTGTCATCGGCGATGTAGCCGTCTTGACTGGTGGCGATATACACAATTACTTTGGTCATGTCAGTTCCATCATTAGCTTTTTATGCATGTTCGATTATGATATTGCAAAATTGAGATTATTGCAACATTCGGGAAATTCTGTCGCCGTCTTCACGGCTCCGATTCTATAATCATACCCACCCCAGGCTTACACCTGGGGCTATATTCTTTTGCCGCTATCGCGGCTAAGGACGGCTTCGTCAGACGATATGGGTTATTTTATCACGTATGGATCCCCAATAATCTTAAGTTGGGTTTGAATGACACCATTGACAAACTGTCCTACTGTGTGGTATATATAAGAATATGAAATGCCAACTGATACAGACGCGAGATTTCGAAGATTCAATTGAAGCTCTTATAGCTAAAAGAAAACTCAAAAAAGAAGATTTTGAGGATTTCAAGAAAAGCTTAGCAGAAAATCCAGATCAAGGAGATATGATTCCTGGGACTGGGGGAATACGGAAAGTTCGCTTAAAATCAGCAACTAAAGGCAAAAGCGGCGGTTTTCGAGTTTGTTATTTATATATCGAAGGTCGGTTGATTTTGTTTTTGCTTTTCATTTATGCAAAAAATGAACAAGAAGATCTTTCTCAAAGTGAAAAAGTTGAATTGAAGCAGTTGGCAGATTCTATTAAAAGGAGGATTAGAAATGAGTAAACTGTTTAAAGGTCTTAAAAAAGGTCTTGAAGAAGCCCTGGCTCATGCAGAAGGAAAGATCACCCTTAAATCGGAAACCATTGAGATTCCAGAACCCCCTATCGAATACAGTGCCGAAGACATTAAAAGGATTAGAGAACAAAATCACTATTCTCAGGGCATTTTTGCAAAAGTTTTAAATGTCAGCATTAAAACTGTCCAGTCTTGGGAATCTGGAGCTCGTGTTCCGAGCCATGCAGCTTTAAGGTTACTAGAAGTCGTGGATAAAGGATATTATCGGCCCCGAATTGCTAAAGCTATGTAGATCATTATCATTTCAACGTTAATCGGGCATTGGCAAGGAGTTCATCACCCCTACGATGCTTTCATATTCTATAACCATAGTGGCTCCAGGATTACACCTGGGGCTATATTCTTTTGCCGCTATCGCGGTTCAGGACGGCTTCGTCAGACGATATAGGCTAATGTATCACGTATGGATCTCTAATAATCTGGTGTGAAATTTCATTATCCATTCTTTGCGCCTTTCGCTTCTTTGTGTTTTTTTAATATATCACGATTTTGTATTCGTGCATACCATATCCAAAATTGAATTTGGGAGCATACACTCGATATTTAGGTCGTGCAAGAGGTTTAATAATTTATTTAATATATATAGGCGAAGACTGGAGCTTTAAGCCATGAATTTTGCAAAACTCGATCGCTATTTCTATTAAACGCGCTTCGCGGAATTTGTACCATATAAGGAGTAGTAGGAAATAAATAATGCTTTCCTGCAAAAAGTGGCCAGAACTGGAATCGAACCAGCGACACAAGGATTTTCAGTCCTCTGCTCTACCGACTGAGCTATCTGGCCAAATCGAGCACGATAGTCGAGAAAGATTTATTAAGCAACGGTTTTTTCCTGCTTCTTTCTCAGACTATCCAAATAAATCATATCTTTCAGAATGTTAAAGGTCTCCTCCTCCTGCAAATCATCTTCGCCATACGTTCTATCGGGTTTGCCCATCAGATTCCATTCTTCCTCTTCTTCTTGATCCTCTTCGACTGGTCCGCCTTTTAGGAAGAATTGATAATTCTTGTTGTGCGCAATCCGATAGGCGCTATTTTCGCGTAGGGTAGGGATTAGCTCACGCCAAAGAGTTTCCCGATTCTGTAAGTTCGGCACGTAATACCTCAGATACCATAAGCGATCAATAAAGGAAATATCTTGCAGTTGATCGTGATAGGCGGACGGCACGGTGTCTGGCTCCAAGGCATCGACTGCATACATTTCGCCAATTTGTTCGCGATTCCACCGACCAGGTACCACAATGTCAGACTTTACCCCCTGTTTTTGCGGAGTATTACCCGATACCGTGTAGTATTTACCAATGGTCACCTTGAAATAGGAAGTACTCCGATCTCCTGTAACGGTCTGCGCCTGTAGAGTACCTTTCCCGTAGGTATGTGCATCACCGACCACCAGAGCCACACCGTAATCTTGCAACGCTTGGGCAACAATTTCCGCGGCCGAAGCGGTCGCTTTTGAGATCAACACGATCAAAGGACCATCGTAAACAACACTACTGTCTACATCGCGATAAAAACGCTCTTCACCCTCTCCATCTTTAGTCATGACAATGACGCCATCGGTGATAAAAAGACCAGCGACTTTGACGGCTTGCGATACAAATCCTCCCCGATTATCTCGTAAATCGAGAATCAACCCTCGTAAGCGCCCTTCTTTTTTCAGATTTTCGATCGCATTGCGCACATCTTTTTCACTGGAAATTCCCTCTCCTTCATAAAAACCGTACAAAGTGATCTTCCCGATAATACCGTTGCCAAATACTTCCGACGTCACGGTTACTCGTTTGTCGTTCACAATCACGCGCTCTCGGTTCAACTTGACGCTATACCGATTGTTATCTCTTTTTGCGGCAAATACAAGCGTCACCTCCGTATTTTTTTCGCCGCGCAACCCATCCATCACCTCGTCAAAGGGACGTCCTTCCACCGAACGATCATTCACCTTCAACAGGCGGTCACCGATTTGAATCTGCCCACTGCGTATCGCCGGTCCTCCTTCCAATAGGTGGGTCACCACGACCCCATTGGGCGTCTCCTGGAAGGTGATGCCAATACCCTCAAAACCCTTCTGTAAGCGGACGCGCATGTCATATGCTTCATTCGTTTGATAGAACGCAGTATGACCATCCAAGCTCTTAGAGAGCGCTTTGAGAATATGCAATACAAATAGGTTTTCCTGTTCCTGGAGAGGCAGAGGCGCTCCATTTTCGTCCTGATAGAGATAACGATTTTCAAATTCGCGCCTCCGTTCCTCATAGAGACGCAAAATGCGTTCCCTCTTCGAAGAGAGGGTCGAACCGTAACGTACTTGTTCTCCTTCGATGAACGCTTGTAGATCTCGTATCAGGCGCAACTTGAGCTCTTGTGTGGTTGCGGAAAAAACGCCTTCCCGTCCCCCCTCTTGCACTGCGACAGCTTTTTTGTCTGAGAGCAAATCAAAAAGGACATTCTGTTGTTGCCGTTCAAGCTCTTCACGGATTTTACGAGAGCGTTCAATCGAAGCCTGAATCACCCGATTGAGTTGTTTGAAAATGGTAAACTCATGCTCCGCATACTGCTGTACGATCTCGCTTTTGCGCTCGGAGGAAAGATTTAGGAATGGAGAGACTTCGCTTTCAAGCAAATAGAGGCGTTGGGGATCGAATTGGTCGATGTAGATCGAAAGAGCTTGCTGCAGCATGTTCCCCGTCATATTTTTTTTATCGACATGCTTACGGAGAAGCGGCTGCATAACAGAAGGGATCTCTTCCTGCCGTAATCCCTGCCCATGAAGGCCCCATCCACTATCCACGCTCACCAAAGCGAGGAATATCCACCACCACTTGCGCATACGCTGCTTCCCAAAATAAAAAACTTTTACTAAAATTCTGAGTTTGTTACAAATACTGTTTTTTTTCAACATGCGTTTGCTATGTTCGATATCAACGACCTCAATCAAGAGCAACAACAGGCGGTGCAGGCGTTAGAAGGTCCTGTTTTGGTCATCGCAGGAGCTGGTTCAGGGAAGACCCGCGTAGTCACCACCCGCATTATCCACTTGATCGAGAGTGGCGTACCTCCTTCGCGCATTTTGGGTGTCACTTTTACCAATAAAGCAGCGGGCGAAATGCGCGACCGTGTGCAACAATTAACCCAGCACCAAGTCCTCATCTGTACATTTCATAGTTTAGGTATCCGCGCGTTGCGCGAATCCATTTACACCCTTGGCTATGAGCGCAATTTTACAATCTACGACGAAGAGGATGTCGAAAAGCTCCTGAAAATCTGCCTTGTCGAACTCAATTTAAAAGATAAAAAAATGGACGCCAAACCCTTTCGGCGCCTCATTTCCCGAGCTAAAAACGCCCTCATTTCCCCTGACCAAATCCTACACGCCGAACTCACGACCGATATCGAACAAGCATTTCCCGACGTTTACACCCTCTACCAGAAGAGACTGCAAGAGTATCAAGCAGTCGATTTTGACGATTTATTGTTTCTCACCGCTAAAATCTGGCGAGAACAACCCGAGTTGCTTGCCCGTTATCAAGAGCGCTGGCCATTCGTGCTGATCGACGAATATCAAGACACCAATGTGGCCCAATACACGATGACGCGTCTACTCGTGGAGAAAAAACAAAATTTATTTTTCTTAGGCGACCCCGATCAGTCAATCTATTCTTGGCGAGGAG
>CAYMKI010000058.1:0-17118 GCA_964390695.1 uncultured bacterium | reverse complement strand
GATAAAGTATTCCATCCCTCAAGATTTATTTACACAAAATTCTGGACACTCCCGCGATATGCGATTTTTTTTTAAGAAAGCTTTCCCCTCACTGCTCTCCCTATCTCTGTGGTTCAAAATAAACACACAAGTCAAGAAACACACAACGTATCTCTAATTCAAACACCCTCATTTTATTTTGAGCTATTCCCTCTCTCTTACCACCCCCTCACTGCTCTCCCTATCTCTGTGGTTCAAAAATAAACACACAAGTCAAGAAACACACAACGTATCAGAGGTTCAAAAACACACACATGATGAAGGATGCTAAATCGTTACCAGAATCGTCACCGAAAATTGTCATTTAATAATAGCTAACTTTATGGTATTTTAAAGGTAATTCAAGTTTATCTCGCCAAAACGTGCACAACAGATTTTAACAGAGATAAAAAACCTTAAAAAATATAATATTATGACTATTCGCACAAAAATCATATGTACCTTAGGTCCTTCGGTCAATTCTCTAGAAAAAGTCATCCAGCTTATACAAGCAGGCATGAATGTAGCCCGGTTGAATTTCAGCCATGGTTCCTATGATGACCATCTGGAAAGCATCAATAGGTTAAAACAAGCAAGAGAACAGCTGGGTGTGCCTCTAGCAATTATGCTAGATACCAAGGGTCCGGAAATCCGACTGGGTAAAATCAAAGACGGGCAAATCGCGTTGCCGGCTGGGCACCGTTGGCTCTTGACTAAGGAACAACTTGAGGGGGATGCACAATGCGTCTCTGTTTACCCCGCTAACGTCTTGGATCAATTAAGGATAGGTTCTGAGATCTTGTTTGATGATGGTTATGTGAATTCTACGGTGACAAGAATCGATAGCAGGGGAGTGGAAATAGAAATAAAGAATGGCGGTGTTTTAAAATCGGGAAAAAGCGTCAACATCCCTGGAGAATTGATCAATCTACCTGCTGTGACAGAAAAAGATATTGAAGATATCCGTTTTGGCTGCGCGCATGACATAGATATTATTGCAGCCTCCTTCGTGCGTTCTCCAGATCACGTCATTGCCATCAAAAAACTACTACAAGAGGAACATAAAAGTCAGATATTGGTGATCGCCAAAATAGAAAACCGCGAAGGCGTGCAAAACTTTGATGGCATCCTGCAGGTGGCAGACGGTATCATGATCGCGCGAGGAGATCTAGGCGTACAGCTGCCTTTAAGTGAAGTGCCCCGACTGCAAAAAATGATGATACGCAAATGCTATCTAGCCGGAAAACCCTCCGTGACGGCAACACAGATGCTGGAATCGATGATCCATAACCCGCGCCCTACCCGGGCTGAGGTCTCGGATGTAGCCAATGCCATATATGACAGCACCTCTGCTGTCATGCTTTCCGGAGAGACTGCTGTCGGAAAGTATCCGCTGGAGGCGGTTCAGATGATGAAAAAAATCATCATGGAGGCGGAAGGCGATTTTGAATACAGGCTCTTTTTTGACCACCACTCCAGCTTGGTCTATCAGGACGTGCCCTCCGCCTTGACTTTAGCGGCGGTAAAAACAGCCTATAGCTTAAATGCCTCTGCCATTTTTGCTTTCACCGAGGGGGGGTCTACGGCTCGACTGCTTTCCAGGTTGCGTCCATTTATGCCCATCATAGCGATGACACCCAATATAAAAAGCTATCACCAAATGGCGTTCAACTGGGGGGTAATCCCCGTATTCAAGCCTGAATGCAAGGATATGCATGAAGCTTTTACTAGTCTCAGTCAGTATGCGTTGGAAAGTAGATGGGTGGAATATGGCGATTTGGTAATTGTGACTGCAGGGTCGCCTTTTGGAATATCCGGGACGACAAATATCATGGTGGTGGAAAGTATCGGAGAAGTTTTAGTCAGGGGACATCAAGGCTTCGGCAAGCAGACGCATGGCAATGTGTCGATGGTTTTATCCGCAGATGATGTGAAACCTTACTCGATTAGGGGGTCGATCCTTCTGATTTTAAGATGCGATGCTAGCTATGAAGTATTGATCAAAGAAGCTAAGGGCATCATATTGGAAAACGATACAGACGATCTCGCCTCAGAAGAGTACTTAGTAAAAACCGCTAAAGAGCTAAATAAACCTTGCATTCTACGCGCAGATGCAGCTATGAGAATCCTGAAGGAAGGGCAACTTGTGACGATCAGCCCTGATAAAGGTTTGATTTATAAAGGAGTTGTGCTCTAATGACAAAGCCTGCAATCAGAATAGGACCTGTTAGCATAGGCCCCGATAGTCCTCCTTTTATCGTTGCAGAGCTTTCCGGTAATCACCACCATTCTCTAGAGCGCGCCTTCGAGCTAGTCAGGGTGGCCAAGCAGGCCGGCGCCCATGCGGTAAAATTACAAACATATACTCCTGATACGATCACGTTGGATGTAAAAGACGGAGAGTTCCTGATTTCAGATCCCAACAGCCTTTGGGTAGGCAAAAACTTGTATGAGCTCTACAAAGAAGCCTATACCCCTTGGGAATGGCATGAGCCGATTTTCAATCTCTGCAAAGAATTAGAAATGATCTACTTCAGCACGCCTTTTGATGAAACGGCCGTTGATTTTTTAGAAAGTTTAAACGTTCCCTGTTATAAAATCGCCTCTCCGGAAATCGTCGACTTACCCCTTATCCATAAAGTAGCGGCTTTGAAAAAACCCCTGATGATGTCTACCGGAGCGGCGAGTCTGCTGGAAATTTCCCAGGCTGTCGAGTGCGCCCGCAACGCAGGATGTAAAGATCTGATATTGCTGAAATGCACCTCTGCCTACCCTGCCCAACCGCAAGATGCGCATCTCAGAACTATGGTTCACATGGCCGAGACTTTTGGTGCTTTAGTGGGGTTGTCCGACCATACGTTGGGTTTAGGAGTTGCTGTTGCCAGTGTAGCTTTAGGCGGATGCGTGATTGAAAAGCACCTGACATTAAATCGTCACGAAGGGGGAGTGGATGATGCCTTTTCCACTGAACCCGAAGAATTCAAGGCTATGGTTGCTGCATCTCTCCACGCTTGGAGTGCTCTCGGCAGTGTTAACTACGCGCCTTTAGCGGCGGAAAAGGTGACACGTTCGCATCGACCTTCTCTCTATTTTGTTCAAGATCTGTCCACAGGAGAAATTATACGCTCAGAGCATATAAGATCCGTTCGGCCTGCAAAGGGCTTGCCTCCGGCTGACAAAGACCTTTTGATAGGCTTAAAGCTGCAAGCTCCTGTCAAGAAAGGCACAGCCGTAAAATGGGATTTTTTTAAACCCGACTTGTGTCCCTAAATCAAGCTTTAACTTAGCCGAATTTGGCAAGTGAAAAGATAAGTGCCGCAGGCCAAGTCGAGACTTGGTCTTCTGGTCGAGAATATAATATAAACTAATAATAAATGTTATATGAATTATATATCATCATTTTACAAGTGTTTGTTTTACAAAAACATATCTCCTCAAGAGTTGATTAAAGCGAGATCGAAAGTTTTTTTTATTGATGAAGCTTTAAAAATAAATAAATTGGCCTATGCATTTTTTTTGGACAATTTTGAACCTGCAAATAAGGCAGAAGAAGCCGCAATAGATTCGTTAAATAAACTTGAATGGTTTGCTGGTTCGCTCACTGCAGAGCAGTTTGCGGTGAGTCTGCAAGAATTTCTTGGATCTCCATTGTCAGCAAGTTTATCCTTAGAGTTTATTCACAGAATACAAGCTTTTATCCAGACCTTGCAAAAATCTGAGACGCAAGGATACCTCATAGATCTCATCCGATCTAGAGACTTAAAACTTGTGTATTTGATCCTTACAGGGAACGCGGTGCAAGCGAAAGTCCACATCGACCCCGAGGAGATTAGAAGTTTAAGCCAATATACCCTTAATGAGTTGCGAAAGCTGCAAAATGGAGAGAGAAGAATCTATTTGCTGGGGGATTTAATGCACGACACCCGCATTAGCATCGAAAAAAAAGATGCTGAATGGGAAATTTGCTATTTCGATTCCGCTCAATCTGAAATTAAAGTCTACGGGATTGAGGGACAAAATCTACTGCTAGATCTTCAGTTTTGGGATAAGGTGTATTCGATCAAATTTAGAGAAAGTGAGCATGATGAATTGGAAAATTATTTTGATGGGCATTTCGAAAAAAAAGATGGGCCAGTGGATGCAGTGAGGGCACAAGAAAAAAACACCTGTCATTTCAGGGGGCTGCTATGTGCTTTGAAACAACAGTGCTTATCCGATTACCATGAAGATCCTGAAGTTGGTATAAATGAGTGGCGGCACTTTAAGTTTTTTTTTGGTGAGTATTTACTGAGAAATCCGAAAATCAACTCGAAGATTACGATGCTGGCCTCAAAGAAGCAGATGAGGAGGTCTCATAGAACGGAATTAAGCCGAATGTTTTTAAAGGCTGTGGCTCACAATGAATGGATGCTTACAGTAGATGCCTTTATAACAGCTTTTGCCATTCTAGGGTTCACTTTGCCTACAGTGACAGCTGTAAAAAATCCCATGAGGTCGCTTGAAGGTTTCTATGAATTATTTTTGATGAAATTAGAAGAAAATTTCATTCATTTAGATCTTATAGAATCCCAGCTTAAAGCCTTGAAAAACCCTAGTCTTAATTCGTGTTTGGAAGCATTTAAATCGAATATTCAGATAGAGCAATTTAAAAGTGAAAGGGCGCTTTTGGAAGCAATGAAGATGTCGATTTCTAATCGATATGCATGGATTGATGATATCAGAAATAGATTATGTGCAAGCGGTCTTGAACAAAAACATGGCTACGAAAAAGATGTTCTTCTCAAGACCTTTAAAGCGTATACCCCTCTGGATAATAAAAAAGTATTGGAATGGTTAGACGCTGCCTCCAAAGATCCCAAAATCTTAACCGGGCTAGAGCAAAAGCCAATTTTTGTGTGCGTTTTGATCCAGGGGATTTACATCGACAGACTGTCAGAAGTTATGGAGCTCTATAAAATGCTGCACGAGAATGATAAGAAAGTATTATGGAAGGGTCTAGATGTGGTCAGCTGCAACGATTATTTTTCTACTAAAGCCTTCTCTCGTTTCTTAGCCCCAAAATATGCGCATGTAAGTGAAGTAAAAAAAATGTTTTTATCTTTGTGACTATAAATCGGTGATGAAATCGCGGAGCAATTCTTCTTTATGCTTATTTTTGTAGATATAGAGATCTATAACGATAGAAATAGAGCTATTTAAGCTGATTTGACTCAGACCTCTTAGGCAGGCTTTCATAAATTCTTCACAAGGGTATTGAAAAATGCCTATTGAAATTAAGGGGAAAGCGATCCGCAGCTTCAAAAGATGAGGCGTTAAGGCGGTGGCTTCATGCAATGTTTTTAAAACGGTATTTTGATAAGCGGCTTGAAGCAGCTCCTGTCTTTTGGCAGATTCCTCGGGAATGCGACAGTCAGGGCCTGCAACATGCAAAAAAGCTCTGCAGCCTGTGCGGTTGGTAAATTCCTTTCCCACGTGTGTGACAGCTACATCATAGCCGACTCTGAGGGATTTGCCTTGCTGCGACAATTCCTGAAAATTGCGCAACCCTAAAAAATCTCCGGCATTTTCCAGAGCATCCCATGCGCCTTTGGCTTGCCCTCCGGCATGAGGTCCTTTAGGGTGTTTGTTAGAGGCTACCACCATATAATCAGCCGTTTGCTGAAACATATCTCCTTCATGGAGATTTACCAGTAGGCCGTTAGATAGGTATTTGCTGGCAAGACATGGCACAGGTTTATTGTGCTGTGGGGGTGAGCTAAATAAATCCATATCCACCATCAAAAAAGATAGTATAAAACAAAAACCACAACGGCTAATTCTATGGCTAAGAGTCTTTGTTATACACATGAATATACTCAACAAATGGAGATACTCGAGAAGCCGGGATGAGGCATGGCCAATAACCAAACACCTTCCGTACGTGGGGCCTGCCTGAGGTGTATCCTGTGGTTCCTGGCGGTCCGCAGGTGACCATAGGAGCTATCAGGGTCCCTAGGCATTCCAAAGCTTCTCTGCTTGGATCTGCAGCGGCAATGCGCAATAGACATTCCCTTTGTTGAGAGGGGGGGGATAAAAAGATTCCCGGCACCACATCGCCACCACCAAGGCATTCTATCGAATATCTGTGCAAATCATAGCCAGCCGCTTTGACTTTATCTATAATGATTTTACCGCAGCGTTGCGCTTTTTCCCTGGCGCCTTCACCGAAAACGGCTAAAAAAGCCTCTGTCTTGTAGCCATTTTGATAGGTGGCGCTGATTTTGTAGTTATTTGGAGGTGGCTTGCCTTTGGCTCCTGCGACTTTTATGCGGTGTAAAGCTTCTTCACTAAGCTGAAGCGAGAGAAAGGATACGGTCACATCTGGACTCAGGTAATTGTCAGGATCTCCTAACTCGTAGAGCAGTTGCTCTTTGACGGTTTCTATGCTGACGCATCCGCCTGTTCCTTCTGGCTTGGTGATGACAAAGCTGCCATCCGCACTCATTTCAATCACCGGAAAACCTATAGGGGGTGTGTCTTGCAATTCCATCCAATTTGTTGATATGCCCCCGGTGACCTGCGTGCCGCATTCGATCAGATGGCCTGCGACGGTGGCGCTGGCTAGGCGGTCGTAATCGGTCCAGTCCCAGCCGAATTCAGCCACGCAAGGGCCAACCGTTAAACTGGGATCGGCGACGCGTCCGGTAATGACAATATCAGCGCCATTGCATAGAGCTTCGGCAATGGGTTTTGCTCCCAGATAAGCGTTGGCGGTGACGAGCTTATCTGCTACAGTCTGGATAGCCTGACCGCTGTCCAGGTTATTAAAGAGCGGGTTTTCGGTTTCAGCTTGTAAAATTCCAAGCACAGAGTCTCCGCTGATAACAGCAATCTTCAGGGGCGAACAGCTTTCCTTTTGAAGCAGGTACAGGCATGCCATACCGCACCCCTGGGGATTTAAGCCGCCTGCGTTGGCGATCACTTTTAGCTTTCTGCCTTTCTTCCAAAGAGGAATGAGCGAGCGGATGACTTCCACAAAATCTTGTGCGTAACCCTTTTCAGGATCCTTTTCTCTTTGTATGGCCATAATAGATAAAGAAACTTCGGAGAGGTAATCTAGGGTCAGATAGTCCAGGTCCGGCTGCTGCTGCGCTAGCTCAAACGGAGCCCGAGGTTGATCTCCCCAGAAGGCTTGGGCATTTCCGATTTTAATGATTTTATGGCTGTCCATAGGTTATACCTGAAAGACTCCTGTGTGGAAGCGGAGCGGTGGGGTAGGGGCACGCTTTGTCCAGGCCAATATCTGCTCGAGCACATCCCTTGTGCTATGAGGGGGAATGATGGCATCTACCCATCCTCTAGCTGCTCCATAGCGGATATCCATTTGATGTTCATAGCGTTCTTTGAGGTGTTGTTTTAGTTGTTCAGCTTCTTGATGGTTCCATGACTTGCCTTGGCGTTTGGCCGCGGCTTCCTGCACACTAAATAAAGTGTCGGCGGCTTGCTCTGCTCCCATGACTGCATATTTAGCATTCGGCCACGCTAGTATAAACTGAGGATCATAGGCTTTGCCGCACAAAGCATAGTTGCCCGCCCCAAAAGAGTTGCCGATGATCAGCGTGATTTTGGGTACGATCGAATTGCTTAAGGCACTGACCATTTTGGCCCCGCTGCGGATGATGCCTGATTGCTCGGCATCTTTGCCTACCATAAATCCCATGACGTCTTGAAGGAAAATTAAGGGCACCTGGGTTTGATTGCAGTCCATAATGAAACGGGCTGCCTTGTCGGCTGCATCAGAATAGATAACCCCGCCGATCTCGATTTCGCCTTTAGAGGTTTGTGTAGGCATGCGTTGGTTGGCAACGATTCCCACAGCATGTCCTTGTATATTTGCATAGGCTGTTACCAGCGTTTTGCCGTAGCCTGCCTTGTACTCATTCCAGGAGTTCTTATCGATTATGCAGTCCAGTACATCCTTGATGTCATAATTTTTTTTGCCGTCTGCACTCACAAGGTTGTAGATATCTTCCACTGGACGTATCGTAGAATTTTTAGTGTGCGAAGATGCAGGATCTTCCGGAAGCATGCCTACCAAGCTGCGCAAGCGCTGTAAGCACGAGGGGTCGTCAGCTTCAAGGAAGTCTACCGTGCCGCTGACTTCAAAATGCATCTGAGCTCCTCCAAGTTCCTCGGGATCCACTTCTTGGCCAATGGCTGCTTTGACAAGTGCCGGTCCAGCTAAATAGAGGCCGCTGCCTTTGGTCATCAATAATTTATCGCATAAGACTGGCAGGTAGCCTCCCCCGGCGATGCAATTGCCCATAATGGCCGCAAATTGAGGGATGCCTGCAGCCGATAGGATCGCATTGTTTCGGAAAATCCTGCCAAAGTCATCCTCATCGGGAAATATATCCTCCTGCAATGGCAAAAATACCCCGGAGGAATCGACCAGATAGATAATTGGCAGACGGCATTGAAAGGCTATGCGTTGGGCCCGCAGCACTTTTTTTACGGATTGAGGGAACATGGCACCGGCTTTCACCGTTGCATCGTTGACAACAAGCATGCAGGTTCTGCCGTTTACTGTACCCAGTCCGGTGATGACTCCTGCGGCAGGGAGGTTGCCCCATTCGCTATACATCTGATAGGCTGCCCAGATGCCTAATTCAAACCAAGCAGAATCGGGATCTAATAAAAGCTGCAGCCGGTCTCTTGCCGTTAATCTATTTAAGCGTTTTTGACGCTCTTTGCCTGCAGGACCTCCCCCTTGGCGGATTTCATCTTCCTGCTTCAGAAATGCATCTGTTAAATGCTTCAAAGAATGGGACGATGAATCTTTAGGGGAGGATAAAGCGGATTTCATGGTGATTTGATTCCGGTAATGAGGTCGGATAGGGACTCGAGGTCTTTATCGTGATTTTTTTGCAGAGAGTTCAAGTTTTGGTGTATTTGATCAAAGGCTATTTGGCAATAATACTTGGCAGTAGCTATATCTTGCTGCAATTTTTCCTCTTGCCCTTTAAATAGCAGCAGATCGGCATCTAGCTTGCTTAACACTGAAGCCGTTGTGTAGATGGCCATAGCGGCAGTGGCGATGCGGTCTAGGATCAGCTGTTTTTCTACGATGTTTTCTTTGTATTTGATCAGCAGCCGTGTGATGCACCCTCCAAAGCGGCGAATAAATTGACTTAACTCTCGTGCTTCTTGCTGGAGGAGTGACGAGTTTACCGGGATATGTACGCCTCTCCAACTATTCCAACGCTGCTGTAAAAATTCCTGAATGGTTTTGCCGTTTTTGAAGGGATTGAACAAAGCGCTTTGCAATCTTTTCAGCTGCAAGCCTACGTCGCGCATGCCGACTGCACCAATAAATGCACGCATGACTTCGTTCGAGCCTTCTCCTATCATGTTTAAGCGTGCATCGCGCAACATCCTTTCATAGGGTTGATCGGTAAAGAAAGAGCGTCCGCCAAGGATCTGCATGGTGTCGTACAGGATGCTCCACAGCGAATCGCTGGTAAATACCTTGAGCATGGCGGATTCTAGCATGAAATCTTCCACATGGGCATCCACCAAACCTGCCGTAGTGTATGTCACGGCATCCATGGCGTATACCAAGGCCGACATGGTGGCTATCTTTTTTTTCACCAAAGCAAACGAGGCGAGAGGGCGATGAAACTGATGCCGCTCAACGGCATGTCGTGTGGCTCTTTCTAGGAGTTCCTTGGCTGATCCGGTACACATGGCGCCGAAAGTGGTGCGTCCATAGTCCAGCACAGTCAAACAAACTTTTAAGCCGCCGCCTAAGGGTCCTAAGACATTATCTGCGGGAACTTCCAGATTTTTGAAGGAGAGGTTGGCGGTTTTAGTTCCACGCATGCCCAGCTTTTCAAGAGCGGCATTTTCAACATGGAATCCGGGCATGGAGGGATTCACTAAAAAGGCCGTGATTTTATCTTCCTTACCTCTAGGGGTGTCTATTTCGGTCTTGGCCATGACGGTTAAAACTTGGGCGATGCTTCCGTTCGTGGTCCATTGTTTACGGCCATTTATCCTCCAGACATTTTTTGAAGGGTCAAAAACGGCTCGCGTTTCCACGCCGCTAGCATCAGAGCCGGCATTGGGTTCTGTCAAAGAAAACGCGGCAAAAATATCTCCTTTAGCTAGTGGAGGCAGCCAGCGTTGTTTTTGGGCGTCTGAGCCAAAAAGTAGCAGTGCTTTAAGGCCTATGCTTTGATGCACATTGATAAATAAGGCTGTCGAACTGCACTGCCGGGCTATTGTTTCCACCGTTTTGCAGTAGCTCTGCTGAGACATCCCTAACCCACCAAATTCTTTCGGAACGGTCATGCCCAAGATGCCCAATTCAGACATCTTGCGAATGACACTGTCTGGTATGGCGGCATTGCGGTCAATAGCTGCGGGATCGATCTCTTCTTTAACAAAGCGTTGGACTTTATCTAAAAATGCGTCTTGCGTGGATTTATCTTCGGGGGGTATGCGCGGAAAAGGAAAAATTTGAGAAGTGTCCAAGAGACCAAAATACAGCATTTTTGCAAAGCTTGGCTTTTGCGGAGTGGAGAAAAACAATTCTTCAGCTAGGCGTCTTTGTTGTTCATTCATAGGCCGACCTCTGTAAAATTTCACCTTATCAAAAAAACATTTTACTGCTCCACCCCAAAAATTTGCAATAATCTATCCAAGTCATCCAGATTGTAATAATGCACGGTAATGCGACCTTGCTTTCCGGATCCTTGGATTGAGGTCTTGGTTCCTAGCTTTTGTTCGATTTTATGGCTTAGATGTTCGAGGTAGATGTCTCGGTTGACATAGACAAGCTCCTTCTTTTTGGCTTTTTCCGCCAATCTGCCCGCAGCTTCCTCTGTGTCTCGTACGTTGAGGTTGTCTCTCAAAACAATTTCTAAAAGCAGATTTTGCTTGTCAAACCCGTCCAGCGATAAAATCGCTTTGGCATGTCCCATGGTAATCTCGTCTCTTTCGATGGCGTCCTGGATGTTTTTGGGCAATCCTAACAGCCTGATGTAGTTGGCGACGGTGGACCTTTTCTTTCCCGTGGTCTCCGCCAGCTTTTCTTGGCTGAGTCCAAATTCATCGATCAGGCGGCGATAGGCCTTGGCGATCTCGATGGGGTTGAGATCGACCCGCTGGATGTTTTCGATCAGTGCGGCATGCGCGGAAGTGATAGCTGAGGTTTCTCTTACGACGACTTTGATGCTTGAAAGTCCCGCCAGTTGGCAGGCGCGAAATCTTCGCTCTCCCGAGATCAGTTCGTAATTCTTGCTGTCTTCTATAGGGCGCACGACCGGAGGATGTATCAAGCCGACGGCTTTGATGGATTGGGCTAGCTCATGCAATTCCTCTGAGGAAAAGTTTCGCCGAGGTTGGTAGCGGTTGACTTCTATTAGGTCCAACGGTACCTCCATCAATTTTTCTGCCGGCTTTAGTAATGTTTCAGTCTCTTCTTTCGTTGGGGTAAGTAACATAATCCTCTACGATACGAGTTTCAAAATGTTAGGCTGTACTTTCTCCCGGGAGGTTAACATTTATGAGTATTATTCAACCAGCAAATTTATACTGAACATTTTAAGAGTTGAGCATTCTTTTAATAAATTAATATCACTTTAATATTAACTTAACAATACTGTATTATATTAACTGTTTTTACATAAAATTTCAGAGGAATTATGCAATATTTTTTAATTATCTTAGTCGGTCTTTGTTTTCACCTAAACGCAGACACGGAAATGCAGGACAAGATCACTTTAGATCCTACGTATGAAACCCTCATAGCGGGTAAAACCGAGAGTGATCTAGAGGCTGCGATTGTGAATATTGACCAAGCCGGGATCATCAATAAAATGATCCGCTACCTGGAGATCAATCAACGTGACACAGCCGTTATCAACAAAGGCGGCGTTTGCAATGGGTTGGCCTTTTTAGCGCAATATTATAATAGCTTAGGGATGCTGGACGAATTTTTCATAGCCCTAGAATCGATGGCTGCATGGAATGAAACGAAGGCAAGTTTGAAAATGCCGACTCGAATTCCCTACCAATATTCTACGTTGTCCGATCTTTTTGATCAGTGGATTAACGATATTTCATGGTTCCAACAAACCTATGTAGAAATAGCTGTTCTGCCTTCGTATGAAATATCGCACCAAAGACGTCGGATTCAGCAATATGAAATGATCAAGCGAAGCGACGAGTATCGCGAGATTGCTTTGCTGAGCAGTCCTATCAACTACTCAGCCCTGACTAAAGCTCAGCTGGCAGAACTGCTTGAAATATGGTCCTGGTATCCAAATACTATTGTAGAGTTCGGAGGTTCGCGTCACGCCACCAGCTCCACAGTATTGTCCGATGGCAGTATCTTCTACTACGATCCGAATATCCCTACGCGTTTAAGGCCCTATGATTCTTATCAAGATCTGGCCTATCTTATCCAGGAAACGAAGTACAAGCTTTTGGGTATGCCGCATGAAAAGATGAATATTGAAATCATGGCCTATCAATATGTGCAGAAAGGCTTGGATCCCTATATCCCCACAGCGATTCCGGCCATCCGTCAATGGAAGACTGGCAATCAGTCGCCCAACCGGTTTACTCCGCTGCACATTGCCATCTATGCCAATGACTTTGATTATTTCCGATTCTTGTTGCAACAGCCTGGAACGAATCCAAACCAAACAGATAGTATGGGAGTTTCGCCACTGTATCTGGCTACGCAGATGTGGAAAACAGACTTTGTGCATGAGCTGCTTAAGCATCCTAAATTAAATATCCATGCGACGACCCGCCTGTCTCCAATTATGGGTGCGGTGGCAAATTACAATCTCGATGTAGCCGAGATGTTGATAAATGAAGGCGCAGATTTATTTATTACAGCAGACGAAAAGCTCAACCTCGACCAAATATTACAACAAGACACTACCGCTAAAGCTTTCAAAATTCCCGCCATCGCCATCTGCTTCATGAAGCAGGATGAGCTGGATTTTGTGCGCAAGCTGTGCCAGCGCGTGCCGCATTTGACTCAGCTGCGCGATGCTTCTGGTAAAACTCTGCTGGATTACGCGGTTATGTTAGAAAACTATGCCCTGTATGAGATCTTGCTCAATGCAGACGAGTTTTAATTTTTAGATGGCAACCCTCTCATCAGCCCTTTGGGCTAGTGAGAGGGTTGTTTAGACTAGATTCAGAATATACAGTCAAGATAAACGATATCTAGCGTAATATCACAACCTAGTTATGAAAAGATGCCATGCATTCGCAGGCTGTAAAATATAAATGTATCACAAAATATCCACCATTCGTAAAATACCTCGGTTAAAGTCATCATTTACACCAAGGTATTTTTATGAACGTTACATTGAATTCAATAATCCATCAGTTTCAAGGCAAATCAGAAAACAGCACTCTTTCCCTGGAAAAACAACAAGACGGTTACAACGTGTCCGTGGAAGAAAAATTTTCTACATTGACCTTAACACCCTCCTGGGATTGCATCCGGGAAATATTAGGTAAAAACCGTCTAGAAGCAATAGCCAAGCACCCCGATTTAGGGCTGGATGAAAGCAAAATTTGCCAAAATAGATTAGGTCTAACAAGGTCTGTCGTCAGAAATTTATTCATCGGGATGATGGATGTAGGTGTCGAACAGCTTCGTGCGGCAGCCAAGTCCTCATCTGTGGATCAAGCCTACCGACAGATGATTGTATTCGAAAATATGCAGGAAGTACAATCTGCGATGATGGATGCTAAACCTGAGTCCATATTTATAGATTATGTCAAAACCTCAGGGTTAGGTTTTAAGGGTTTGGTCGAAAGAGTACATGTTGCGATGCAGCATCATTTTGATGTAATAAAGGAAACTAATAAGGAAGCAGGGGTATTGCGTGACATTGAAATGCTCACCTCTCGCTTTGCTGACAGACAGATCCCTGAAGGTTCTGTAGTCCATCTGACCGAAGGCTACTATTATTTGGAAAAAATAATTATGGGTGGAGGAGCTTTCATTTATCTGCTGGCTGATGTGGAAGAGAAGAAAATCCCTAAACTGCTCTGCAGGGGAACGGCTATGAGGGCCTCAGCTTCCGGAGGTTTAAAATCGGGAATCAATGATGTGCAATTAGAGATAGGCTCCTTGGGGGTAAGAGAAGTGTGGCCGGAGTTATCCAGCTATCTTAAGCAGAAAAAAGTCACCTCCTTGGATATTTTGGGTAAAAGCCTAGGAGGCGCCCATGCACAGAATCTTGCTGTTTTAATAGAGGGTATTCAGGGCATAAAAGTCAATAAGCTGGTCACCTTTGCTTGTGTAGGGGCAGGAAGTCAGATCAACGACCTTTTCAAAAAGGAAATCTTGCCTCGTCGAACATCGCCATTTGAAATTCAAGTGGTGCGCAACGGAGGCAGCGAGCCTGTACAAGTAGATTATATCCCAGCCGTGGGTGGAGTGCATCTAGGACACGGCGCACCGAAAGATAAATGCAAAGTCGAAGTTGTGTATATTCAACCGCGCTCTAGTAGGCCATGGACCAACCCTCAAGATATGAGCATTTACACTATGATAAAAAGTGTAATTATTTCTTTGGGTAGCGCACATCGTCGACAAACGACTCTACAAGATTTTACCTGGAAGAAATTAGAAGAACCGGCGGAAGTCGATAGACAACTTAACTTAGGAAATCGTCTAGAAACAGTACGAAAGATCATAGCATACGCGATGCACATCTTCACATTTTGTCAGCTGAACAGACCGTCATTAACTTCGTTTTTTTATACCCAAAAAACAAAAAATCAATAGCAATCTCTTACCGCCAACCCTCGTTTGCACAGCAAACGAGGGTCTTCTTTGAAACCCAACCATCCCTCGTACACATAAGATATTGTTACAGATTTTTGTTTACACTAAAAAAAATATCGCTATAATCTTCACAAGATAAAATAATCATCTGCAGGTGTCTGCGTGCGAAAGTGCCCTGTACTCTCCAAACAAACTTAACTTCATGAATATCTTATGACAAATCACCCCCAAGAAACATTTAATCCTGATGAATGCAACGATTGGTTTGCAAAATACCCTTGGTTTGAAAGGATGATACACAACGGCAAAATCATCGCTGTCGTCCTTCTGGGCGTCGTGATTGTTTTTACCCTCTATTTTCAGTTTATAGGCAGCTCTTCTTCCGAAGAAGACTATTTCAGGGCAGAGCGTGATTTTACAGGCTTGAATTCAGCTTCTCAGGGTGCTGCTAATGCTCAAAATCAACAAACTTACCTTAAAAATCTGGAGTCTCTTGTGCTCAAACATCCCGATCTTCAGGCGAAGTACGATGGATTTCTTGGGCAGTGGTTCTTGAATCGAGGCGATCTACCTAAAGCTCAACCTTATATAGCGCGCACTTTAGCTAGAACCCAATCGGATCATCTGGCATACTATGCAGATTTTGCTAAAACCTCAGAGCTTATCGTAAAGAAAGATTACACCTCCGCCTTGTCTGCTTCCAAGGATCTCCAAAGTAAAATGGCTAATAGATCTGCATCTGCTGCAGAAGAGACCGAAAAAAATGCCTTTGGCGACATCCTTTTTCAATTGAATTTGATGAGAATCGCCACTCTGTCGGGTCTAGTCGGCGATAGACAAAGCGAAATAAACAGTTGGAAAGAACTAGCTGCATCTGCTAAACTAAATGCTTCAAACTCAGATCGTTCTGTTATAAGCACTTTTTCTGAAGGTAAATTTTCTCTGGATAACTATATTAAATGGCGTCTGCAAGCACTAAAGCCATAATAGATTCTATTCCCAGAGGACAGCTATAAAGAAATTGCAGCAATATTAAAAAAATGTTAGAGATAATTCAGAAGGTCTTGTGCTAGTGATTTTTTTACATGTACGAGCTTCTAAGCCCAAAACAGTGGAGCACTATGAGCCAAAAAGGAGGTGACAGGAGGCGATAACACGCAAAACCTATACTTCTTGCTATTTTACGTAGCTTGAAAGGTTCTGCTATGGACTCGAAACCACAAGGTTGGGTGATTTGGAAAATAAGTAGAAATGGAACTCACCGGGCAGTTTTCTGCCAGGAGAGATTAGAAATAGAGCAGCGATTGCTCAGATATCCCCGAGAAGGGGACGGAGATTGACTTTGAGCACAAATAACAGCTCACTGGCTTATGATGATATTAGAGAACATGTTGAAGATCAAGAAATAACACTAGATCCAGAATTTAATCTCATCATCAATAAGCTATCAACGGAATATGTCAGCTCTGTATCGGTGCCTGTAAAGGTTCGAGGCAGAGTCACAGTTTCTTTCTAGAAATTCAGAAAGAAAAAATGTTTGAAGGCGGCTAAAATTTAGCCGCCTTTTTTTTTGAAGACGGTGCATATGGCACTATTTCATGTTGTTTAACTTTTGGAATTTTGGTATCATAAATTTAATTATAAACTTCCAAATCTTAATTTTTTTTATCTGTATCTATGAAATCGGTAGCATTTTCTATTTTAGCAGCAGGTTGTGCAGCAGTTTCAAGTTTGTGTTTCCGCGTAAATACTAGTAAAGTAGAAGGTAAAAAAAATTCTCCAACAGGTTATCTGATTGTCTTTTACTTATTTTCATTTTGTTTATCGTTTGTTATCGACAAGACCATTTGGGACACGGATATTAATTATGTGATTCTAGCTATCGGCGTGGTAGTAGGAATTTTGAGCTCTATGCTGATGAGATTGACTTCCAGAGCTCTTGAACATGGACCTTCAGGGTTAACTTTTGCATTTCTAAATGCGAGCGCCATTTTTCCTGGACTCATTTTATACTTGTTGCTTGGTTGCGAATATGGTTTTGTCTGCACAAAGCAGCAAATATTTGGAATGTTTCTTGTTATGGTGGGGTTGTTTTTGGGAGGATGGCAAGAGACTCAACTTAATTCCCGTCCAACTTCTTCTAAATGGATAAAGTATGTATTAGCTTGTTTTGTAGTGCAGATTTTTGCCTTAACTTGTATTCAAGCTAGATGCTTACTGTTTAATGGCCATGAAATGCAAAATTTATTTTCAACATTTAGGTTTACAGATGCTGATGACTTATGGTTTATGCC
>CAYMKI010000057.1:0-17177 GCA_964390695.1 uncultured bacterium | reverse complement strand
TCTTTAGAAGCTCTTCGAAAAGCTGATTCAATTTTGATGGGTATGCATATAGAAGCACTTGATTATATTAATTTCATGAGAGCTAAACCTATTGAAATTCTCTCTTCTTTAAAGAATGAATTTACAAATAAATTAACCCTGAATTTTATAAATATTGATGAAATTGAATCTGCTTTGAAAGAAATCAATAATCCCTTGATAGATATGGTTGTTGGCAACGCTAAAAATCATCTTGAGAAAGAAAGAGTTAGAATAGAATCCGAGCTTGATAAAGAGTTACAAATCGCGCGTTCAAAAATAAATCGTTCCGTATTAGATCGATTTGTCGACGATTTGCGTGATAAAATAATGACGGATGACATAGCTTTCAAAGAAGGCTTAAGAGATTATAGACCTTTAAAAAAAGAAAAAGTATTGGAGTGGTTAGCCTGCGTCTCGGATGATCCCAAGCTATTGCTGCCTCTTCGTCAACATCCTATTTTTGTAAGTTTATTGATCCATTGTATATATTTAGGGGAAGCTGCTAAAGTCAAGGAAATATATGACAAATTGAGCTTAGAAGATCAGAAAGTTATAAGCTCAACCTTAAAATCTAGTAATATTAACGTGCATTTTCACGCAACATGTTTGCCCGATTCATTATATACATTCTTTTTATCTTCACCTGAACACCCTTTCAACGCTGCCCTTGTGGATTTATTAGCGATAAAAGCCTGTGATGAATCAGCATTAAAAAATATCTACCTTATAGATAAACATTGTCCTGAATGGTTTAAATATGTCTCGAAAAGTTTTACTTCCACACGGGAACAAGTAGAAGAATTTTATGACTTACTTAGAAAAGAAGATTTTGTAGATATGAATTCTGAAGGTTTTAGTAAGGTGTTGGTTTCTCTTCTACCCCATATCAATGGTTCAGGTTGGTATGATTTAATTGCAACTGCTCCAAAACCATTATTGGACAAGTTTTTGCAAATAGATCAGAATGTAGTAGTGGCGGCGTTGTATATTAACAGTCAAAAGAGATAATTGCAAAACTCTTAAAACCCAAGTCCCCCCCCTAAATCACGCTTGAAACCCAACGCACGTTCATACAAATTTCAACAGGCGTACTATTATCAACAAGATGTCTAATAAGATAAAGAAGTTGTAATAATTATTTGATCATAATTTTCACTACCCGTACTATAAGCATTTTATCAGATGTATATTTGAGGGGCTTATCATGCGAAATGAGGTTAAAAGAGTAGCTGTAACGGGTGGTGCAGGTCAAATTGCCTATAGCCTGCTTTTCAGGATAGCACATGGAGATCTGTTCGGGCCTCAACAGCCCGTGGCCTTACATATATTGGAGGTTCCTGAGGCGCTGAAAGCTCTGGAAGGCGTTAAAATGGAACTCGACGATTGTGCATTTCCATTGCTGAAGGAAATTATCATCGGCACCGATCCTTATGAAGTATTTCAAGACATAGATTACGCGTTTCTTGTCGGTGCTAAACCTCGGGGTCCCGGTATGGAACGCAGCGACCTCCTTAGTGAAAATGGCAAAATATTCATAGAGCAGGGCAAGGCTTTAAACAGATCCGCCAAGCAGCAAGTCAAAGTTCTGGTCGTAGGCAATCCCTGCAATACCAATTGCTTGATCACACTTTCGAATGCTCCAGACATCCCTAGAGAAAATTTTCACGCTATGACTCGGTTAGACCAAAACCGGGCCGTCTATCAGTTATCCAAAAAAGCAAAAGTTGATGTCACAGATGTTACACAGGTGACAATATGGGGAAATCATTCTTCCACTCAGGTTCCCGATTATATCAACGCAAAGATCCGGGGTCGCCCACTAGTCGGAGAGATTAAAGATACTCGCTGGCTTGAGACAGAGTTTATACCCATCATACAGAAAAGAGGTGCCGAGGTGATCAGTGCTCGCGGCAAATCTTCTGCTGCTTCAGCGGCAAATGCAGCTCTCGATGCCATGCGCTCTATTTTAATTCCTACGCCGGCGGGTCAATGGTTTTCTTCAGGTGTCTATAGTGGTAATAACCCATATGGTATCGATGACAATTTAATCTTTTCATTTCCATGTCGATCTCTTGGTAATGGGGACTATCAAATTGTGCCGGATGTTCCTTGGAATGATTTTCTGAAACATAAGATCCGTGCTACTGAACAAGAGCTTATTGAAGAACGCAATTTAGTGCAGGATGCTTTGAATATGAAATCAACTCTATAACCAGGCAGGATAAAATGGCGGATGTATTGTTTGAAATCACCAAAGATAACCTTGAAACAGGACTACGAGGATTTCCCGTTGGATATTGCACCACATCATCTGTAGATCCTATGAAGGGATTGGCTTATGCAGGTATACCAGTTTCTGAATTGACGCACGAGACTTCAGAGAGCGTCATCTACCTGCTCTATCATGGCAAAAGAGGCACCTCTAAGGAAATCGAGGCATTCAAGCTCGATCTACAAAAAAGAGCAGTATGTTCTGCAGGGATTATCGAGAGCATTGAAAAATTACCTCGCCAGGGACACCCCATGGCCATGTTTAGCGTCGCTGTGCTTTTAGCAGGAATGTTTGAGGGGAAAGAAGATTACATTGAAGATGGTATGAACTTGATAGCCAAAATTCCCGAAATCACCGCGGCGGTCATTAATCATCATGCGGGTTGGGGTAAAACGCCGAAATCTAGGCCTGAATTAGGGTACATGGAAAATTTCACCCACATGCTCAATGTTCCTGACCCTCACAAAAAAGAGCTATTGGATGTCTTTCGTCTATTTAATATTCTGCATTTTGATCACGGCGGAGGGAATCTTTCTGCATTTGTCGGCAAAGCTGTAGCTTCGGGCCTTGAAGACATGTATGGGTCTATAGCCTCTGCAATGTGTGCTTTGGCCGGTCCGAGGCATGGGAGGGCCAATCAGGAGTGTTTGGAATTTGTACAGAGGGTTTTAAAGGATTTAGGAGAAAATCCTACGCCCAAGGAGGTAGAAGCCTATATTCGCAAGCTTCTGGCTAATAATGAATTAGTCTACGGTTTTGGACATGCCGTTCTGCGCGTGGAGGATGCTCGAGCTACCGTACTGTATGAGGTGGCCAATAAGCGCTATGCCAGCCATCCTTTGGTGAAAATAGCGAACCTTCTGCGATCGGAAGGCCCGAAAGTTCTTGGCGAAAATCCCAAAATATCAGATCCTTATCCTAATGTTGATGCTATATCTGGAACATTGCTTACGGCAGCAGGGTTTGGCTATCCGCAGTATTTTACCGTTTTATTTGGATTGGCAAGAGTCGTGGGGATATCCATACAAATTTTGTATGAAAGACTCGAAGCTCGAGAGGGGAAGGGGACTCCCATCGTAAGGCCTAAGTATATATTTAAAGCAAGAAAGTAGTCATATATGGATTTAAATCAAATACAATACGCTTTTAACCGAGCTATACTACATAGCTTCGATAAGAAAAAGTTGCTGACCACTTCATTGGTGTTGGCTTTGTGCGGGCTTTTGATAGTATTCTTTAGAGCTTTATCCTTAAATGCCGGCCAGTGGCTTTTTCTGAGCCTTTCCTTTTTGCCTATCTATCTATGTACAGGTGTTTTATTGTCCTCTGGGATTTTTTTGATTAGGTTGTATCATGATGAGTTAAAACATAAGCAAGTTTCGTATGCAGATACCCTGTCCCGTTCTTTAGAAATTATGGTAGGTGCCTCCTATTTTTCGATACCGATTATTTTGTGTTATTTATTGCTTTGGTTGGCACTTGGATTGTTTCTAATCTTGAATGAAATTCCTGGACTGGGTCAATATATTGGCGTGCTGCTCTCCTTTGCGCCGTTTTTGATTAATTTCATTTCCCTTGTATTGACTATTGTGAATATTTCGATGTTATTCTTTGTCACGCCTATTGTGGCTTTGAATGGGTTGAATCGCATAAGAGTGGTAGGGGTATTAGCAAAACGTCTTAAAGGTGATTTGTTTTCGAATATACTATTCTCTTTGATAGCTACATTTCCACTTCTGTTTTGCGTGGGGGTTTTAACGCTTGCAGCTATATTGACAGGTTCGGTTTGTTTGGTTTGCGGAGAACCGAGGTATATAGTATTACAGTGGTTTTTTATTATGATACCCTTTGCCATGCTTTTATCTCCCTCCGTTGTCTTTTTCTTTAATTTTTCGGCTGAAGCTCATGTTATGATTCAGAGAAAGTTGAAATCTGCTGAAGAAGGGTAATTTCCAACCCAATTTTCCGTATTTTGCGATTTCCTCCTTATTTTTTTGATTGAAATTTTGAAGTATGTTTAGTAGCATTATTGATTGATTTACTAAACAACAAATGAAGAGGATTAGTACATGATGTCATATGCATATGGATTTGTGCTTTGCAGCGGCGTGTTAGCTCTACTGTATGGTCTTTTTATGGTCCGTTCGGTTTTAGCTATGAGCCAAGGCAACGAACAAATGCAAAAAATAGCAGGAGCCATTCAAGAAGGCGCCAGAGCTTATCTAAACCGCCAATATACAGTTATTGGTTGTGTCGGTGTTTTGATCTTTGTATTGTTAACCTATTTGCTCGGCTGGTATGTGAGCGTTGGATTTTTAATCGGTGCTGTACTTTCCGGTTTAGCTGGGTACGTTGGGATGCATGTGTCCATACGCGCCAACGTAAGAACGGCAGAAGCTGCACGTCAAGGCCTGCAGCCTGCGCTTAACGTAGCTTTCAAGGGCGGCGCGATTACCGGATTGCTGGTAGTGGGTTTAGGTTTGTTAGGATTAGGCGGTTATTATATGTATCTCCGTCAACATGAACTGCCTATCCGCACCGTACTAGAAGCTTTAGTGGGTCTTGGATTTGGCGGATCTTTAATATCCATTTTCGCTCGTTTAGGAGGGGGGATATTTACAAAAGGTGCTGACGTAGGTGCAGACCTTGTTGGAAAGGTTGAAGCTGGAATTCCTGAAGACGATCCAAGAAATCCTGCTGTGATTGCAGATAACGTAGGAGACAACGTAGGCGATTGCGCAGGTATGGCTGCTGATTTGTTTGAAACCTACGTAGTCACCATTGTTGGAACGATGTTGTTGGCGGGGATATTCTTTACGGGTGCCACTATGGATGTCATGATGGCTTATCCCTTAGTCATTGGAGCTGTATGCATTTTGACAACCATCATTGGAACTCTCTTTGTGAAGTTGGGTTCTAGCCAGAATATTATGGGAGCTTTGTATAAAGGTTTCTATACCACAGCAGTTCTTTCGGCTGGCGCTATATGGTTGGTCACAAAGTATTTTGTCGGTCTGGACACTACCTTTACTATTGGCCAACAGACTTTTAATGGTCTGAGTTTATTCTACTGCGCCTTGACCGGATTGGGTGTCACAGCGGCGCTTATGCAAATTACCGAATATTATACTTTAACACTGTATAGACCGGTAAAAAGTATCGCTTCTGCGTCAACAACAGGTCATGGAACAAACATCATCCAAGGTTTAGCGATCTCGATGGAAGCAACAGCTTTACCTGTAATTGTTATTTGCGTAGGTATATTAGTTTCTTATCAATTTGCCAACCTGTTCGGTTTAGCTGTAGCAGCGACTACGATGCTTGCTTTAGCCGGTATGGTTGTTGCGCTTGATGCTTATGGACCTATAACAGACAATGCTGGCGGTATTGCTGAAATGTCTAATATGCCTGCCAACGTACGCAAAACAACAGATGCATTGGATGCAGTGGGCAATACCACAAAAGCTGTTACTAAAGGTTATGCGATTGGTTCTGCAGGATTTGCTGCCCTTGTGTTGTTTGCGGCGTTTTTAGAGGATCTGAACCATTACTTCCCTGGTAACCAAGCTCATTTTACTTTGCAGAATGCATATGTAGTGGTCGGACTGTTTGTGGGTGGATTGCTTCCTTATCTTTTTGGAGCACTCAGCATGACCGCTGTCGGTCGCGCAGCAGGATCTGTGGTAGTAGAAGTGCGCAGACAGTTTAAAGAAATTAAAGGTATAATGGAAGGGACTGCTAAACCAGATTATGGTAAAGCTGTAGACTTGCTTACAAAAGCAGCTATCAAAGAAATGATAGCGCCTTCTTTGTTGCCTGTATTAGCTCCTGTTGTATTATATGCTGTGATAGCCTACTTTGTAGGACAAAACGAGGCGTTTTCTGCACTTGGCGCTATGCTTCTCGGTGTGGTTGTCACAGGGTTGTTTGTAGGTTTATCTATGACCTCCGGTGGAGGTGCTTGGGATAATGCTAAGAAACATATTGAAGATGGTCATCATGGCGGCAAAGGGTCCGAAGCTCACAAAGCCGCGGTGACTGGCGACACGGTGGGCGATCCTTACAAGGATACCGCAGGTCCTGCGATCAATCCGATGATTAAGATCACCAATATTGTGGCATTGTTGCTACTGGCAATCTTAGCTGCACATGTTGCAAAATAATCTATAACCATATGTTCACAGTCCAGGTGAATGGCCTGGACTGTGCATCCCCCTCGTCCAAAAATTCAGTATTGCTTCAAATTCAATACAAAGACACTGATGCGCAAATTAGTCTTTTCCCTATCTTTAGCTGTGTCTATTCCGACATCTCTTCCGACATTCCTTGACAGAAATGCGGAGATGTTAGATTTTAAGTTAAATTTTAACATAATGGGTGGTAGCAATGAATAGCCAAAGCATCAGCATACAATTTTCAATATTGTTCGCACTCATTTTTCTCTTTCATGGTGAACCGGCCTTTGCGCACCTTATGCCAGGGCAATCCGTGAATTTTATCTCGGGTCTACAGCATCCTTGGTCAGGTATAGATCATTCGTTGCTATTAGTGTGCGTTGGATTTTGGGGAGCGTGGCAGGGGAGGTCTGCTATCTGGATGTTGCCTGTCTTTTACGTAGCAGCGATGGGACTAGGCCTTGTTATGGCCCTATTAAAAATTTCCTTTCTAACGACCGCTTTTTCAGCGGCTTTAGGCGTTGCGGTGGTAATGTCGATGTGGTTAGAAAAAAAGCGTGTCCAGTATGTCGTTTCGGTAGCGTGCACTTGTCTGCTGGCAATATTTCAGGGTCACGTGCACGGTTCAGAATTAGCTGCGGGAATATCGGGAATCCTGTTTTGTCTAGGCTTACTGGTTTCAACGATTGTGTTGCAATCTATAGGTATGTTAGTGTGTCTGCTGTTTTGCAAAGCTAAGTATACCCAAGCTATCTGAGTACTATTTTCTAAAACTCCAGTGAGGTAACTTTTCAGATTTAGAAAAAAAAATCGAATGCGCATTCAAAAATACCCCAAGAGGTCAAATCGGTCTGCGTGAAGCGGCTGCCATGGATGCATTTATGAGGATAAAAAACGTTATGCTCAAGCTCGCGCCGCCGATGTGGAAGAAGATTATAAAGATATTCCCGATGAGGTTCTCGCAGCTCCTCCTGTGTTCAATTTTTTGGATGATGCAGGATTCAAGTTTGTGATGCCCGCTATTATGCGATGGAGTTTGAAGTCCACAACAGAAGACAAAAAAGAAGTGTTAGCATTTTTTGCTTATAAACTCATACCTGAATCACGAAAAGCGGACAAGCCAGATGTGTTGGCGCAAAAATGGAAATTATCAAAAGAACAGATACAAGTTATTGTAGAATGGCTAGAGTTTTATACCTTCAACTACTTGACTTATCCTAGTGAATTAGAAGCAGCACAAATCGAGCGTTGGAAAAAATTAGCGGAGTGACATTTTCTGACAGCGTTTGATTAAGCTTGCAATGCTTTGACGTGAGCTAAGGCAGACCTTGCTAAAGCCTGCAGATTATAACCCCCTTCAAGTAGAGAGATGAGGCGGCCTTCGGCATATTGATCGGCAATGCCTTTTACAATATGTGTAAGCTCTGCAAAGTCAGATTCGTTGAGGTTGAAGCCTCCTAGCGGATCGGCAAAATGTGCATCGAAGCCGGCGGATATGATCACGAAATTGGGTTTGAAGGAATGCATAGCTTGCACTAAAGGTCCTTTGAAGGCTTCCAAAACCTGATATCGCGAAGCAGGGGAGGCTGGAATGGGGATGTTCAGCTTAGTGCCTCGAGCTTGGCCGATGCCTATATCTTCGGCAGTGCCGGTACCTGGATAGATGCCTGCTTGGTGCGTGCTGAAATAGAAAACTGTAGGATCTTCTTCAAAAATATCTTGTGTGCCATTTCCATGATGCACATCCCAATCTACGATGAGGATCTTTTCCAAAGCATATGCGGATTGTGCATACCTGGCTGCGATAGCCGCATTGTTCAGCAGGCAAAATCCCATGCCGCGGCTTGGGCAGGCGTGATGGCCTGGAGGCCTTAAATAACTGAATACATTATCGGTTTTTTTCTGCATGACAGCATCTACAGCACATATTCCCGCTCCAGCGGCTAATAGAGCCGCCTCAAGGGATTGGGGAGAGATTTGCACATCGCCGGTGCTTAAAGTGTAGGAGCCATCGAGCGCTTTTGCTTCTGTACACTTGCGTATATCCAATTCGAGGATATGAAGGTAATCTTCCGAGTGGCAAAGCAAAAGCTCCTGCTTTTTGGCTTTATGGGGTTGTATTGTATTTGCCTTGGTTTTGATTTGGTTTGACGTGAGGATTTCATCGATCACTTGGTAGCGTAAAGGGGATTCTGGGTGGTAGGAGCCTGTAAGATGTTGAAGGCAAAAAGGATCTGCGATTATACTGGTTTGGCGCATAAAGATTTCCTACCTAATTTTTTTATTCAAATATATACATCTTTTCTTGCGACTTTTGCTATAAGATATTATCATTTAAGGAGGATAAGATCAAAGCATTTAGAGTAAAGAGGTATATTTAATGAATTTACCCAAAGTGGTTATTCTGTTTTCTATATTCATTTTTTCTGTCATCGGTATAGGGGCGATCGTCAAAAAGATCAATAAGCCTACAGTGGCAAGAGATAAAGAAAAAATAGCTAGCCCCATGCGCGTTGAAATAGAGCTGCCTGAGGCATCGGAAGGAGTCAAATCTTCTGTCGAAGCACAGACAGTATCCCGTCAAGCACCACAGCCTCCTCTGAATGCTACAGTTCCACCCCCAGAAGCCAAAGTCGATGATATACCCTTGCCTAAAGCCAATCGCATCGAGGAGTTTTTTAATCTGGAAGGCAAAAAATTTCCTGTTGTGGAAACTATAACCTATCGAAGCCGGGTCTCCTGGCTGAAAGGTCGACCGGCTTGGCTTTCCGATTATGCCGGCTATTATTCTACCTCCAGGCACTTCATCGCGAGAAGTTTGAACAAGAAGGCGGATTATTTTAAGCAAGATGTCATGGAGGGAGATCGCTTCAACGTGTTCCGTAAAGACAAGAATGTCAATTTTTATCTTTTGGTCGATGTATCCCGTTTTCGCTTATGGTTTTACTACATTGATCTGGATACCCAGCAGCGCGTTCTCGTCAAAGATTATACTGTGGGCCTAGGACGGGTTGAATCAGGACGTCAGTCAGGTTTGTTAACCCCCCTGGGAAAGTATACGCTGGGAGATAAGATTGCGATCTACAAGCCGAAGACCACGGGCTTCCATAACGGCCAAAAAGTGGAGATGATGGGCATATTTGGCACACGTTGGATTCCATTTGCCAAGGAAGTGGCCGACACCACACAGCCAGCAAAAGGATTTGGTATACATGGTGTACCGTGGCGGATGAATGACAAAGGGCAATGGATGGAAGACAAATCGAGTTTAGGTAAGTATCAAAGCGATGGATGTGTTCGCCTGGCCACGGATGATATGGAAGAGTTGTTTTCTATCATTATTACCAAGCCTACAACCATATAATTAGTTAAGGATTTCAGACAGGCTAAACTGCCGGGTGTTGAAAAGTAAATCACCATCATACCAGGCGTGTTAGAATACTCGTATAGTTATAAAAAATATTAAGGGAGATAATTTTGGACACTTTACCTCATGAAAAGCAAATAGTAGAATATATTAAAACTATTGAGCACTTAAAGAAGCAAAATCAAGATAACCCTCTTTTTAAAAATGAGATTGCCAAACTGGAACAGAAGCTCGAGAAACTAAAGGAGAAAGTGTATTCTGAATTAACACCCTGGCAGCGCATCCAGATATGCAGGCATCCTTCTAGACCTCATTCCATTGATTATATACAAAATATCTGTGAAAACTTTGTTGAACTCTCAGGAGATCGGCTATATGGCGATGATCATGCTATCATCGGCGGCTTGGCAACGATTCAAGGGATGAAATGCATGGTCATTGGCCAAGAAAAGGGAAAAGATACCGAAAGCCGCGTGTTTAGAAATTTTGGCTACCCTAATCCTGAAGGATACCGCAAAGCACAACGCCTTATGCGTTTGGCTGAAAAGTTCAATTTGCCCATTATTACCATGCTCGATACTCCAGGAGCATATCCTGGCCTGGGGGCTGAGGAAAGAGGTATCGGCTGGGCTATAGCCGAAAACCTGCGAGAAATTTCACGCATATCGACACCTATCATCGTTATTGTAATCGGCGAGGGATGTTCCGGAGGAGCTATAGGGATAGGCATTGGCGATGTGGTAGGCATGCTTGAACATGCCTACTATTCTGTGATATCTCCTGAAGGGTGTGCCTCCATCCTTTGGAAAGATCCGGACAAAAAGGTGGATGCGGCCACAGCGCTCAAATTAAATGCAGAAGATTTACTCGAGATGCAAATCATAGATGCAATCATCAATGAACCTCTAGGAGGAGCTCATCATAAGCCCGATGTGGTGTATAAAAATGTGAAGCAATTCATTATAGAGCAGTGGCATATCCTGCGTATGATACCCAAAGAAATCCTGCTGGAACAGCGTTATCTTAAGTTCAGAAAAATAGGCACTTTTACACAGGCGTAGCATATCATTCATGAAACTTCTCTTTAGTATCGCATTTAAAAATCATAAACATCGCCTGCTTCTGGGTGTGACGATTATAGCTATGTGTCTGCTCACGTTTTCAACACAATTGGAAATATTTGCTTTTGGCGTCATCACAAAAAAGGGCCCTGATTTCTTTGAACTGTTTGCTCCAGAAAAAGAAGGAAAACTCTCTAAGTCCGAGGTTGTGCATAAAGATCTCTTAGAGAAACGTTGGAGCGAAATAGATATCCAACACAACGGCAGCATCAGCAAGCAGGAGGCCAATGCCTATTTGGCTGAGAAGAAATCTAAGGATTTTATCGAGCAGGTGATATCTCGCCTCAATCGAATTTTTCCTGTAGAAGGCAATGTCCGCAACTTAGCATTTCTGATCGTTATCGTAGCCTTATTCAAGGCTGTTATGCTCTTTGTGCAGCGTTTTTCTACACGCCTTGTAGCCATTCGCGTAAGCCGAGATCTCCGGCAAGACTATTTTGAGCATATTCAGTCGCTGTCGATGTCTTTTTACCAGCAGTATAATATTGGCACCTTATCTGCTAGGGTGGTTGGAGATGCAGCTTTGATTGCCGAAGCAGTAAATGCTACCTTGGTCAATTATTTGCAGACGCCTTTTACGATTTTAACTACTTTGACCTTATGTTTTTTGACCTCGTGGCAATTGTCGTTGATTATTTTCTTTGGATTTCCATGTATCCTATTCCCTATCGTATTTTTAACTAAGAGAGTCAAGCGCATCTCTAAGCAAATACAGCAGAATCAAGAGCGCTTCAGTTCCGTTTTGATAGATTTCTTAACAGGCATCCAGACCGTTAAAGTATTTGCCATGGAAGGGTTTTCGCTCACAAAGTACAAAGAGCAAAATGATAAGATGGCAGCTTTAGAGCAGAAGAGTGCGCGTTATGATCTTTCAGCAAGGCCTGTAGTCCATACCATAGGTATGTTTTTTCTCGCCACTACATTGCTGTATGGATTATATGTGTTAAATATGGAAGTGTCAGAGGTGTTGTTTTACGCGGGATTGCTGTGGATTTTTTACGAACCTGTAAAGAAATTTGCTGAAGAAAATACTCATATCCAGCGCGGCGTCTCTGCTGCGGAGCGTATGTATGAAGTTTTGGAATTAAAACCCCAAATTCAAGATGCCAAAGAGGCTGTAGAATTTACTCAATTTCAAAAGGAACTTGTTTTTGATGATGTATGGTTTCGCTATGAAGACGAATGGGTATTAAGAGGTGTTACTTTGACAGTGCCCAAAGGGCAAATGGTAGCGATTGTAGGTCCCACAGGATCGGGCAAATCCACATTGGTGCAGCTTCTGCCGCGGTTATACGATGTCCATCGCGGGGCAATCCGCATTGACGGCAACGATATAAAAACTTACACCCAAGCCTCTTTACGAGATCATATAGCCTTCGTGCCCCAAAAGCCCTTTTTATTCTTGGATACAATCCGCCAAAATATCGCTTATGGAAAAGACTTTTCCATGGAGGCCATACAAGAAGCCGCCAGAAAGGCCCATGCTGAAGAATTTATCACTAAACTGCCTAAAGGTTATGATACAGAACTCAACGATGGCGGCAGAAATTTATCCGGAGGACAACAGCAGAGGCTGGCCATCGCTAGAGCTTTGGTCAAAGAAGCGCCTATATTAGTCATGGATGAAGCCACCTCTTCCCTTGATCCGGTTAGCGAAGACCGCATCAAGCAGGCTATCAAAGAATTACATGGCGAAGTGACGCAGATTATCATAGCACATCGCTTGTCTACGATCGAAGATGCGGACAAGATCGTCTATATTGAAAGCGGTCAAAAAATCGCGGAAGGCACTAAAGACGAATTGCTACGCTCATGTCCTGGTTTTAAACAGATGTGGGATATGCTTCATAAAAAGCAGAAAGAGGTCGGGCATGTCTGATGTCAAAACCGTGGTGGTACATTCCGGAGGAATGGATTCTTCGATATGTTTAGCTTTGGCCATTAAAGAGTTTGGTGTTGAGAGGGTGCATAGTTTGACTTTTTCCTATCAACAACGGCATGCTCCTGAAATTATCCAGGCTAAGAAAATCTGCGCGGATTGGGGAGTTCATCATACCGTTATGGATCTGAGTGTTTTGCAGGCAATCACCACGAATGCGTTGATGGATAAATCTCAGCCTATCATACACGAAGCCAATCAAGCTCCGAATACACTGGTCATGGGCAGAAATGGTTTAATGGCATGGCTTGCTGCCATTTATGCGCATCGGCAAGGAGCTGATAGTATCTATCTTGGGGTGATGGAGTTGGAAGCTGCCAATTCAGGTTATAGAGATTGCTCGAGAAAGTATATGGATCTATTAGAAAATATACTGAGGATAGATTTAAATAACCTCCATTTTGAAATTCGCACCCCTTTAGTCAGCTTGTTAAAGAAAGAGACGATGCAGCTTGCTCATCAGATGGGGGTATTGGAATATCTTTTTAGGGAGACGATCACTTGTTATGAGGGAATTCCTCTTTGGGGTTGCCAGCAATGTCCTGCCTGCCGGCTGCGCAATGAGGGGATTAAGCAGTTTATGCAGGAGACACCGAATTTCAGATTGGATATTGCGCCTGATGACAGTACCTGTACATAGAGGCCTATTCCTCTATCGGAACGGTTTTGTTTAACACTTCGGCGGTGCAGAATACGGGCACATTATTCATAAGCGCAAGAGTGATACAATCGCTGGGCCTGGCATCTACTTCAAGAATATGAGTGACATCTCCGAGTTCCATTTCTAAGAATAGCCTGGCAAAATAGGTGGTCTCTTGAAGGTCCGTGATGACCACCTGTTTTATCTTTATGTCGAAGCCTCGGAAAATTTCATCCATTAAGTCATGGGTTAGAGGTCTGGGTTTTTCAGTACCTGTCAGATACATTTGGAGAGTTTTTCCTATACTGGGATCGGTATATATGGCGAAATGCTTGTCTTTTGCTCCCAGAATAATCACCGTATAAGAACGGGTTTGCATGATTTTATCAAAGTTCAATTGAATGAGTTCGCCGTGCATGCTCGAGTATCCTAAGTTTAGATGATATTTATCTTTCCGTCATTAAAGCCGATAATTATTTTTTTAGCTAACCCAAAGAAGAAACCCGTTTCCACTACCCCGGGGATAGAGCGAATTTTGGTATCTATCTCTTCAGGATTTTTGCAGGGGTGTTTCAACTGGATGTCATAGATATAATTGCCATTGTCTGTGACGTAAAGCTTATTGTCTTTGGTCATGCGCATATTTCCAAATAAACCCTGTTGTTGCAGATGGTGCTGCGTAGCGAGATGGGCAAAAGGGATTATTTCTACCGGTAGAGGATAGGCTCCTAGGTAATCGACTTGTTTCTTGGCATCGATAAGCACTATCATTTCTTTGCTCATGCAGGCAATAATTTTTTCTCGCAGCAAGGCGCCCCCGCCTCCTTTGATCATACGTTTTTGAGAATCGATTTCATCAGCCCCATCGACATCGATGTCGATTTGCGAGAGAGTATTTATATCAACGAGGGGAATTTGGAGCATGAGGGCTTGTTCGTACGATTTTTTAGAGGAAGCTACAGCTTTGATTTTTAGACCCTCCTGACATCTTTGGGCTAGGCTTTCAATAAAAAAAGCTGCTGTAGATCCCGTGCCTAAGCCTACTATCATGTCGGATTGAATAAGATCCGCTGCTGCTTTACCAGCCGCTGATTTAGCAATAGTTTGAGGATCGCGTTTTAAAATTGGATTCGATATATCCATAGCTCTCAACGTGTTAATGTTGTTTAATACGACCCGATAGGTTAGAAGCCGACGATGTTCCGGCTCTTGTTTTTAGATTTTTAAGCTTATTCAAAATAAACTTATTTTCTATTTTAGCTGGATGCCTATTTTCGTCAAACAGCTTGATGTCTTTAGATTTCAAGTTGACTCTTTCGGCGGCATGCTTGGCTATCCAGTTATGCATTGTGATGCGAATACGTTCGAGAGCTTTAGGTGTAAAAAGCTTGTCTTTGCGGTCCATTTGCTGTTTGAGCTTTTCTCGAGCTTTAGCAATATGATAACTTTCTTTGGCTTTCATCTTAAAACTCCTTAAAAAATGGGATTTTTGTCTTAGAACTCGACTTTGCAGCATTTTTGAGCTCTGTTGCGGAGAGATGCTTCATCTCGCTGGATTTTGCCTCACTATGCATCTTCGTGCAAAAATTTTGCAAAGCCGGGTTGAAAGATTAGGTACCAGAATACGGTGTTCTTCTAACTTCATACTATCAAAACAAAAATTATTTTGTAATATACTTTTGTAACTCCACTTTGCAATGAACCTCTTGCATAAAGGATCTCCTTGTCCCTGCTTACCCGTGCGACTGCCCAAAATCAAAAAAATCATTTTCATAATTCAAACCCAACTTACCCCCTAAATCCTAGCCCACATTGAATCAGACAATTGAGATAGCGCGCTAATGTCCGATGTCAAGGGTTATTCCCTTGACAAGGCATTAGATGCGTTAGATCAGTTGTCTGATTCAATGTAGGTTAGAGAGGCTAAAAAGCTTGTTCAATAGAAGAGAACTACTGATTGGTATAGTATCGATACTGATTAAGATGTCTCAAAATTACGTTAATCGGGTATGGGCACAGGCCTTGTCATTACCCATTTTATTAGAAAATTAATTGCAAGATATCCTTATTCCTTAAAACCCAACATACTCCAATCGCGTTACAATAAGTGCGCAAATAGAGTATGTTGGGTTTAAATATCCAGGGCGAGAGCCCTGGAAGAGTGATTTGACTACTGCCTAAAGTTTCGAGGTATAGGTGGAATGACCTTCGATGAGTTTACGCATTCTTTTGCCTGGAGTGAATTTAACAGCTTGTCTAGCGGGTATGACAATAGGTTCGGCTGCCTTTTTAGGATTACGTCCAATTTTTTGTTTTCTTTCGACCACTTCAAATACTCCAAAATCGCGAAATTCTAGTCGAGATCCATCGGAGAGACCCTCGGTCATTTTATCAAGAAAGGCTTGAATTACATGCCTTACATCATTAGGATGAATGCCTTTATCCTGTGAGATGGCATTGATTAACTTTTTCTTGGTTATGGTGCCTTTCTTTGTTGCAGTTGTCATAGTTTAGAACTCCTTATAATAAAATGCGCAACGTTACTTTATATACTTCTGAAGCCCGCAAAAAACACCTAGACTTCTTTATGAACGCTAAGTCTTGTGTCTTTTTTGCTTAAGTGCTGTAGTATCACATCATATTCAATGACGAATTCGATTCAAGAATAATTTTACATTTTTGTGTGTTGAATGTAAATTTCTTATGGATGTTATCTGTATTTAGGGACAAGTCCCTTGTGACCATCCAGTCTTCAACCTGCTTTGCTTATCTTGATAAGATACTTGTTTTTCTTGCCTAGAGCAATCAACATCAATCTGTGATCAATCAATTGATCTGCAGACAAAATGAAATTTTCATCACTGATTTTTTCGTTGTTAACATAAACGCCACCGCCCTGTATGCGGCGTTTGGCTTCGCTTTTACTGGGAAGCAAACCCGTTTTAGCTAAAAATGAGATCAAATCTACGCCGGTAACATCCTCTAGGGAAACTGTACGGCTTTCAAGATCTTTGCCTAAACTTTCAAGTGTTTCGGCATTCAGAACTGTAGCAGAACCAGGAGCTGCAGCTTCTGTTACTTTCAAAGCTATTTCGACCCCTTGTTTGCCATGCACAATCTCAGTGACCTCTTGGGCTAAACGCTTTTGAGCTGTATTAGCGATGTAATTAGGCTCCTTCATGGCTTTTTCATAATGATAGATGTCATTTAATTCCATGAATGTTAACATTTTCATCAATTTAATGACATCAGAATCAGAGACGCGCACCAAATACTGGTAAAACTCGTATGGAGTTAGTTTTTCTGCTGTCAACCAAATGGCACCTTTTTCGGATTTACCAAACTTCTGCCCATCGCTTCGGGTGAGAAGGGGGAAGGTCACTCCGTAGGCAGCTTCACCACGGGTCTTTCTGATCAGTTCGATGCCGGCTGTGATATTACCCCACTGGTCGCTTCCGCCAAGCTGGATATTGACCCCTAGGTGATCGTGTAAATAGAGAAAGTCGTAACCTTGCAGAATCTGGTAGCTGAATTCAGTATAACTCATGCCCTCTTCGGAGTTAAACCTGGACTTGACGCTGTCTTTAGCCAGCATAGGGCCAATGCGGAAGTATTTACCGATATCCCTTAGAAAGTCCACGT
>CAYMKI010000056.1:0-17216 GCA_964390695.1 uncultured bacterium | reverse complement strand
ATTTGCTGCAAACTCTTTGTTATATTCCTCTGTGTGCTCTGTGGGCTCTGTGGTTATTATTTTATTATTTTATGAGGGTTTGTGAATAGTCTCCAGAGATTCTTTTTTTTAAAGGTTCTCTTATAATAAATTTGAATAATTTGGGTAATGACAAGGGCACCGCCCTGGGTAGTGTATAGATAAGGTGTCGCAGCCTGAAGGGCTGCAACATAAGACATGAAATATTCATCTAGGGTTGTAGCACCCTTACAGGGTGCTAATTGTGATAGATTCCTCTCCCAGGGCGATGCCCTGGGCATTGAGGTTCCAGCCCTTTGGGCTGATGATAGGGCAATATTGATTATTAGCAGTCTCATATAATCTACCCGTAGATGAAATCAAAGACTACACAGAACTGGTTTTGTTATCAGAGCTTTTCTTCTCAGAATACAACTCCAGTTGACTATTAGCAGTGCTTTTGAGCTGTTGATAGGCCGTATTGAAGCCGCCAACAGCACAGGTTCTGGGAACAAAACCTGCCCGTAAATTGCGCAACGATATTTTAACCCCTTGCTGCAAAGTGTTTTTCTGCAACTGGGTTAAATAGGTGTCCGCAGCATGTCCAAACGCGGCACCAAACAATCCTACTACAAAATGACTGGCATGTTTTGCGGTTTTATTTTCCCCAAAGGTATTTTGTATTTGTTGAGTGGCTAGTCCGCTGAACTGTATCGAAGCCAAAAAGAACATTTCCCTGACAACCGTGGCAATGTATTGCTCGCGTGTTATCTTCTTCATACTATTGAAAAATCCCTGCTTCATGGTCAAGCCATTGAAACCTATTAAGCCGGGAGTTGTCAAGATAGCAACAGCTGTCGGTATCCCTGCTGAATTGACAACATTGTCATACTGCGGAGATGTAGCCTGCTTCTTATATAAAGAGACTAGACCTTCTTGCAGCTTCAGCTGAACACCCAAGGTCAGCCCCAAAGCTCCGGAGGCTTTGATGCATCCTGTAAGCACAGATAAGGCTGTGTTCGCGTTAAATTCATTTTTGAAGATCTGCATAAAAGTTCTGCGTTTGGCAGGGTCATCGGCTTGCATGGCGGATTTGATGATCATCAGCGGCAAAAATGGAAATATAGCAGCTCCTGCGCAGAGAGGATCTTTGATATTGCGGACCAAGCTGATAAAATTAGAGCTAGTCCATGGTGAATTTGAAGGGGAAACTTGTGTCATATAGACTCCTTATTACTTAAATAATGATAAATTTTATGCACCCACTCGAAACCCAAGCAAATTAAGTTTAGGTGCTTTGGATTCAGCGGAGCATAGGTGAATGATTCAGTTGAACCTAAGTTCAAAAAATTAAAACAAACAGATGTAGGATGAAAAAATGATTATGTGCCTGCCGGCACAAGAATAAACACGAGAATAAAAGAAATAACAAAAGCAACAAATACATCCGCTGTTAGCGCATTATCCTGGAAGGATATTGCTTCATAGGTGTAAGAGATGGATTGTTTTTTCATGCCTATCATCTTACTGAAACTGCTTAATTAATTCAAGGTGTTTTTGTATTTATTGGATGCAAAATCTATCTTTTGCTAAAAGAGCATATTTGTTAAGATAAGGGATTCTACGGGTTAAATGAGATAATTATGCAAAAGGCTCGCAAGATAGATGATACAATAAAACGGCGCAGTTGTGGCACACATGACGGAACTTTTCATGCCGATGAAGTGACAGCCTGCGCTTTGCTCATAGTGTTTGATCTGGTCGATAAAGATAAAATAATCCGCACACGTAACAAGGAACTGCTCGATACCTGCGAGTTTGTCTGTGATGTAGGGGGGATTTATGATCCCGCTGAGAAATTGTTTGACCACCATCAGTCCGAGTATTCGGGTTCTCTTAGCAGTGCCGGAATGATCCTTTTGCACTTGAAAAACTCCTCGATCATCAACCATTCAGTCTATAATTTTTTCAATAATTCCCTAATTACCGGCGTCGATGCCCATGACAACGGCAGGGATCCGCAAATACCTGGACTGTGCACTTACTCTCACGTGATCTCAAATTATACACCCATTCAACATGATGTAGACCCAAAGCTGCAAAACAATGCCTTTTTTGAGGCTCTTGACTTTGCCATTCAACATCTTACACGTCTCTGGGCTAGATATCAATATATGCAGTCGTGCCGTCAGATTGTTGTAGAAGCTATGAGCAAGAATGCTGAATGCCTGATGTTCGATAGGGGTATTCCCTGGCTGGAGATTTTTTTTGAGCTAAATGGAGAGCACCATCCTGCCAAATTTGTAATTATGCCTTCAGGTAATCATTGGAAGCTCCGTGCCATCCCTCCCTCATTTGACCGAAGGATGCAGGTGCGTTATCCGCTGCCGGCAGAATGGGCGGGACTATTGGATGTAGATCTGGAGCAAGTGTCCGGGATTTCTGGGGCGGTATTCTGTCATAAAGGGCGTTTTATTTCTGTTTGGAAAACAAAAGAAGCGGCCTTAGAAGCTTTAAATTACACACTTAAGCACCTAGGAGAAGCCGTATCATGACTTCTGTGTTTAGCAAGATCATCAAAGGAGAACTTCCTTCAGAAAAAGTCTTTGAGAATGAACGTCTCATTGCTATCAAGGACATCAGGCCGGTAGCTCCGGTACATATACTCATCATCACCAAGAAAGAAATACCCAGCTTGCAAGCCGTTACAGCTGAGGACCTGCCTCTGATGGCTGAAATCATATCTGTGGCCCAACAACTTGCCCAACAATTTGGAATTGCCGATGGATATCGCCTGATTACTAATAACGGTTCAGAAGGAGGACAGGTTGTCTTCCATCTTCATTTCCACTTAATAGGCGGACGACAGCTTAAGGGATTAGGATAATATGGAAAATTTTACTCTCGATCGTTCCAAAACGGGATTGTTGGTCATTGACGTGCAAGAAAGCTTGTTCCCTTTGGTAGACCATTCTTGCGAGGTTTATAAAAAAATCTGTCAGGTGATCAAGGGCTTTAACATCCTCAATATCCCCATGTGGGTTTCCGAGCAATATCCAGAAGGCTTAGGTCCTACTTTAGAAGGCATCCAATCGATCCTTGCGGAAAATGCCACATATATTGGCAAAACGAGTTTTTCCTGCCTGAAAGATGAAGTCTTTAAACAGGTGATACTGTCTTCCAAAGTGGAGTATTGGGTTTTAATAGGCATAGAGGCGCATGTCTGTATTTTACAAACGGCTAAGGATATCCTTAAAACCGGACAGAAAGTGACCGTAATTAATGATGCGATCTCTTCTAGGTCCATCTATGATTTTTCTACGGCTATAGCTGAAATGAGAGATATGGGTGTCAGAGTCACCAGCGCTGAAACCGTATTATTTGAATTGCTAGAAAACTCTAAAGCTCCTGAGTTTAAAAGCATCAGCAACCTCATTAAGCAAGCTCAAGCTGTTTGCCCGTGCAGTTAGTGCCACTATGAGGTTTAATTTCAACAAGCCTGTGTTTTATGCGGCTGTTTTTTTTCTTCTACCCTTACAGGCCGCAGAATCTGATTCTGAGGCTATCATCGTAAAGAAAATTTACGCGCATGTCGCTATTCAAGATCCTCACTCCGCATGTGTGGAAGCAGAGCAGTTCATTCAACTCTATCCGCACTCAAAGCCCATTTATGAAGCCTACATATACGCTCTGGCTAAAGCTGGCCAAGAAAAGAAAATGCTTCTGGCCTGGAAACACTATAGCACGAAATTCGACGCCCCTCATAACAGAGAAATCCTTGAAATCATGGCTTGGGGAATTCTGCATTCCTCCAGCCAGGCTGCATCGCCATTAATTCGCCTTTTAGCTGTTTTGGGAGCTTTTTATGGCCAAGATGCCGAAGGTGTCGAAATCCTTGCTAAGAGTATGAAAGATCCCAATTCACTTGTTCGAGGGGCTTCTGTGCAGCTCTCCTCGCACCTTCGGGATGCTAAACTTAAAGACTCTATTTTAACTATCCTCAAACAGGAAAAAAACTGGAACGTAAAAAACGAGGCCATCAAAGCGTCCGGCGAAATGCAGCTTAAAGAAGCTAAGCCTGTACTGATGTGTATCTTGTCTAATGACCACTATTCAGCAGAAGAAAAGGGGGCGGCCATCCGCTCCTTGGTAAAAATGTACGACACTATCCAAAATACCGAATTAAAACTACTGGCCGATAATTCTAAAGCATCCATGCGGTTGCTGGCTTGCAATATCATAGAGTATTTAGACCTTTCAGACGATGCGGACATGTTATTGAAATTGCTTAAGGATTCGCATCCTGAGGTGCGTGCTGCTGCTTTGCACGCCGTGGGCGTTTTGAATCCTTTACTTGAGGATGACCGCCTCATGCAGCAATGCCGGGAAAATCTTAAAGATATTCATCCTAAAGTCGCCCTAACAGCAGCGTGGACACTGTGTTCGAAATGCCCTCAACAAACATCAGAAGTGTTTAAACAATATATTCTGCAAAAAGACATGGAACTAGCGCGCATGGCCTCAGGGTCTTTGTCTTCAACCGGCAGTAAGGGTGTTCCTCTTATGCGTGAATTGTTTCAAACATGCACTGATCCATATGTCAAATTAAATTTGGCTGTAGGCTTACTGCAACAAGGGCAAGATATAGACAGAGCTTGTCTTTCCATGTATGATATTCTGCAAGCTAACACGGATAAATGGATGTGGGATGAGGGCGGATATTTCAGATTTTTGGCGCCAAGCACAATCAGGCACGACGATCTTTCGCCTAATTACCCTGAAGCCGTGAATCAAGCCACTCGTCTTGAAATTCTAAACAGTCTAGCCATCAAAAATTTCCCTAAATCTCAAGAGGCTATCCGTAGTTTTCTCAACCAAAAAACAGTAGGCGTTTCCGGTATGGCTTCCGTACTGTTATTGACAGAAGGCGACGAATCGTCCTTGGCTTTAGTCGAAAATCTTCTGGAGGATCCCGACGCCAAGATACGCCTGCAAGCTGCTCTTGTGCTGGCTATTTGGGGCGGAGGGGAAAAAGCTTTAGCGACTTTGTATGAAGGCTACGCGGCATCTGACAGAACCCAAAAGGAAAAGATACTTGAAGGTCTAGCCAGAATAGGGGAGTCTTCATCCATCCCCTTTCTCGTAGACAAACTCCAAGAACCTTATCCTTCCTTGCGCATCATCGCTGCTATAGCTTTGCTAGCTTGCCTTAATCACTAGCTTTTTAGCGTTCAAAGGTCGCTAGTTTTTCTGCTATGACTCTCAGCTCGTTTTTATTTTGCTCCAAGGTTTGCTTGTGCTTTTCAACTAAAGCTCCAGGGGCGTTTTTCACAAATTCCTCATTCGATAATTGCTGTTCCAGGCGCTGAATCTGCTGGCTAAGCTTTTCAGATTCTTTGGTCAGACGGCTTTGCTCTTGCTGCACGAATTCGGCCGGCAAGGGAATGAATATTTGGAGGGAGTCTACCACGCCCATGCTTTTCAAGCCGATAGCTGGTTCTTCCGCTAGAAACTCGATCTTGCCTGTTCTAACCAGTGAGGTGATGATGTTCCGGTTGATTTCAGCTTTCACAAAGTTTGCATCATGCTTATCGCCTACAATATATATATCCGTAGTCGTTCCAGGAGGCAGTTTGAGCTCTCCGCGCATGTTGCGGATCATATAAACCACTTGGCTCATCATCTGGAATGTCTGTTCGATGTCAGCATGCATATCCTCCCGGCTGATTACCTGAGGATAGGGGGCGATGATGCATGCCTCGGATTGCAGTGCCTTGAGAGCCTCTGCAGTGTAGGCGTCTACACCGTCGACCAGCTGGATGCCTTCCAATCTGTCTTTTAACAATTGGAAAAGTTCTTCGGTGATAAATGGCGCCATAGGATGAATCAAGCGGATTGAGATGCACAGTGCGATGGTCAAGAGCTTTTGCTTGTTTTTGCGCTGGGCTATGGTGCCTGCTTTGCCAAATAACACCGGCTTGGAAATCTCGAGATAATATGAGCAGAACTCATTCCAGAAAAATCCATAAGCTTCTAAAGCTGCCTGGTCGAAGGCATAAGAACCCAATTTTTCATTCACACTTTGGATGGTGCGGTTCAAAACCGAAAGCAGCCACTGATCTTCTAGGGTGAGAGATTGTACATCCAACCCCTGGCTGAATTCTTCAGCGGTCAACGGGGTGGTTCCTTGCTGGGCATCTCCTTCCAAATTAAGGAATACAAAACGCGCCCCATTCCACATTTTGTTGGCAAAATTCTTAAACTCTTCGAATCGACGTAGGTCCAAATCAATTTCGCGTAACTGCGGAGAGCTTGCGCATAAGGCCATCCTCATGGCGTCGGTGCCGTATAAATCGATGATCTCTAAGGGGTCGATGATGTTTCCCTTGGTCTTTGACATTTTCTCCCACTTAGATTGCACGTCTTTGGGCACGGGCTTTCCGAATTCGTAATCATGCCTCTCTTTTTCAGATACATAGGTGATGCCTCCTCCCGGATTGTTGCGCCAGTAGGATTTGCCGTATATCAATCCATGCAAAAATGTTTTTGGGAAAGGTACCTCTCCAAGCACATGTTCGCCCATAAGGATCATGCGCGCTACCCAAAAGAAAAGGATGTCATGTCCGGTGACCAAAACAGCATTAGGATAGAATTTTTTTAGATCGGGTGTCTGTTCCGGCCAGCCAAGAGTAGAAAAGGGCCATAATGCCGATGAAAACCATGTGTCAAGGACATCTTCGTCTTGACGCCATTCATGCGGAGCGGCCGCAACTTCGGGAGGCATTCCATCCCCGTCGTAGCATATCATTGTGTTTGGGTCCTGAATAGAATACCAAATCGGAATTCTGTGTCCCCACCATAATTGGCGGCTTATACACCAGTCTCTCAAATTGTCGATCCAATGATTATATGTGTTGTTCCAATTTTCAGGTATAAGCTGCACGCGGCCAGACGATACGGCTGCGCGTAATTTTTTTCCAAATTCCCCCATGCGTACAAACCACTGCTTAGACATGTACGGCTCAATGACCGCTTTGGAACGATAAGAGATACCTACACGGTTAGTGTGAGGTTCTATTTTCTCCACATATCCGAGGTCTTTCATGGCTTGGACCACAGCTTTGCGAGCTTCTTCCATGGTTAAGCCTTGGAAACGGCCGCCATTTTCATTGATTTTGCCATCAGGCGTCATGATATTGATGAAAGGTAGGCTATGGGTAAGTCCCATTTGATAGTCATTAGGATCATGTGCCGGTGTGACTTTGACCATTCCGGTTCCGAATTCCGGATCGACGAGCCTGTCGGCGATAATGGGAATAGCCCTATCCATAAGAGGGAGCAGGACCATTTTTCCAACTAGGTGTGAATAACGCTTATCGCTTGGCGAGACGGCAATGGCGGTATCGCCGAGCATTGTTTCTGGACGGGTAGTGGCTATCTTGACAAATCCGGAACCGTCTTGCAAGGGGTATTTGAAATGCCATAAAAAGGACTGCTTCTCTTCATACTCCACTTCATCATCGGCGATCGCTGTTTGCGAAACAGGGTCCCAGTTGACTAAATAATCGCCTCGATAAATCAAACCTTGATCATATAGAAGCTTAAACACCTTTTTTACGGCGATATTGCAGCCTTCGTCCATGGTGAAACGTTGCCGAGACCAGTCGCATGAACAGCCTAGGCGTTTTAACTGGTTGATGATCTGGTGCTCATGGGCTTCTTTCCATTTCCAAATATGAGCCAAAAACTCTTCGCGTGAATAGTCGCTTCTTTTTTTGTGCTGTGTTTTGATTAAATGTCTTTCCACAACTGTTTGAGTGGCAATACCTGCATGGTCCGTGCCAGGTACCCATAAAGTCTCAAAACCTGACATGCGGTGCCATCGAATCAATATATCTTGCAAGGTGTTTACCAGGGCATGGCCCATATGTAAAGCTCCCGTCACGTTGGGCGGAGGAATCACTATGCTGTATGCCGGTTTTTGTGACTCGGGATTGCCTTTGAAAAAATTGCGGGTTTCCCAGAATGTATACCATTTGGGCTCTATATGTTTAGCTTCATAGGCTTTTGCCAAGCTGGAGTTGCTTGTTGCAGGGCTTGCTGGTTGTTCTGTAGACATAAGTTCTTCTTCTTAGAGGGTAATAGCTCGACTACACTTCAGGCCCGCGGCCCGTTCAATTATGTATAGCGTTGCGATTACCAAGTGGGTGTTTTAAATGAAAATTAGTATAAAAGGTTTGGGAATAAATATCAATGCTCTTGTATACACATGCTCTTGTATACACATCGGCTTAGATTCATTCTGTGGCATTAGCATGTGGCTGTTGCTGTTTAAAAAAATCTTGGATGTCTGAAGGGGACTTCTGACCATCTAGACAGCACATTAAAAATTTAGCTACAGTATCAACACTCAAAACTGAAGTGGGCAGCAATTGCAATTGACTGCATCCTTCTATCATGGCATCAAAGCATTTTGTTGCTTTGTCTGTCATGTCTTGTATAGTTTCTTGGTCATCATAAGGGCTAGAATACACGATATTATACCATTGAGTGTTTTGTATAGATTCTAAGAGCTGGCATAATTCGCTATTTGCTAAATTCAGCAGCTTTAATTTATCTTGAAAGTCAGTTATCTTTTCAATTAGTTGAAAGGTTTTTAGGATATTATTTACAAATAAGCAAAAATAAGGGTCTTCTTGATTGTGTTCTAAATAATATTTGTACTTTTCGTGGAGGTCTTCTTGAATCAACTCTACATCGTATTGATGATTTCCAAATCGATTGGATTTCATGCTGATGCTTTTGTTTAGAAAAAGATATATGTCATTCCAAAGCTCTACCTTTTTAGATAAATGCTTTTGCTCAGGAAGAGTAGCTGCATTTATGTCTAAAAGGGATTCAATTTCTGCCAGTTGTGCTTTTACTGCGCTCAATTTCTCTAAGGTGATGTTATCCAGCAGAGCAACTAAATCTTGTTCTAACTGCTTAATTTTTGAGCTTAGCATAGAAGATGCGGATGATGGTTTGTTTAAGAATAATATCCCTTCTTGCTTCAAGGTATTCATCTTCAGCACGCGTTCATAGGTGATTTCATGGGTCTTGTGAGCTAAGTCTTGCTCGGTCTGCTTTTTTTCAGCATTGACATCAATTAATCCTCCTAATGCATAGGCTTCGATTTCTGTTTCAGAGAGCTTTTTATCTGGAAAATCTTTGCTTATACCCTTTTGTAAGGCATCCAAAAGTATGTTAAATTCTGCAGAATATGCAGTAATAATCCCTTTAGAGACTTTTCTATTTACATATAACCCATAACAGGCAGCTTTAATATACGCATGAAAAGCTATTTCTCTTATTTCATCTTTATGATGAATTGCTTCTGCAGGTAATTTCTTAAATAACGATTCAATTATAGTGAGCCTGTCAGAAGATTCGTTTTCAGCATTAATTTGACCAGTGACATAAGGATGTAAAAATTTGAAAACGTGCTCATGAATATAAGAATGAAATTTATCCTGTTTAATATCCTTTTTTTCGGCAACAGACACAGAAAATAGCCCAACTGTTGGAGTCATTTTCTTTTCTTGAGAGGATTCAAGAGGTTGCTGAATGTAAAATTCCGATTCATCTATAATAAAAATCTGTGGATTTGATTGAAGAGAGCTCTGGTCCGAAGAAATAGACATATATCCCTCCTTATGTGCTTGAGCTTTTGATAAAACATCTGAGAATTTATTGCAATAGTATGAAATCAATATTATTTAATTGATTTGTAAAGTTGATTTATGATATAATACCTTTTTTAATGTTTATTTGTTTTATAAATTTATAATAACCACAAAAGGAGTTTATATATGAACACAACGACAAACGTGGCAGTACTTGCCTGGGGAAGTCTAGTGAATCAAACCTACAGTCCAGTCTATCAAGCCTCATTGGATATCGAAGGCGCTTTTCAAGAAGCGGGGGGATTGAAGTTGCCTATTAGAATGTCACGTCTCTCCAGCATGAACACAGAAAATCGCCGCTACACCCTGGTTATAGATAAAAACGCTTCCGATGAAAAAGTTTATGCTGCTACTTCAAAATATCATAATTTTGAACTAGCAAAAGAAAACTTGCGTGTTCGCGAAGGCACAACAGCTAAAAATATCAGTTATCTAAAATTAGGAAGACCCCAAGCTCAAGAAGATCAGTACAATGTCATGGGTCAAACATGGTCCGGAAAAATTGGCTCTCAGCTTACTGCCGAAAAAGCTCATGAAATCATCGTTTGGGCGCAACACAATAATTTTCAAGGCGTTATTTGGACAGGTCTAGAACCCAATGTGAATACAGGTTCAGGATCTTCGGGAAACCGCGGAAGAGAAATTCTTGAACCTCTACAAAACGACCCTGTTCTTTTGAGAAATACCAAGGACTATATCAGAAATTTACCTTATACCACCCAGCTTCAAAGGCAAATTCTGAACATGTAATTTTCATGTCTCAGTAGAGATAGCTGTCGGGCTTGAAGGGGCCGTTGATCGGCAAGCCTAGATAGTCCGACTGCTTGGGCGTCAAGGTGGTTAAATGCACGCCTAATTTCTCAAGATGAAGTCTAGCAACAAGCTCGTCCAATATTTTTGGCAATCGATGTATGCCTATGGCATAATTCCCTGGATTTTTCCATAATTCTATTTGGGCAAGCACCTGGTTGCAAAAGGAATTCGACATCACAAATGATGGATGCCCTTTGCCGCATCCTAAATTCACTAGGCGCCCTTCAGCCAGCAATATGAAACTTTTGCCGGTCTTTTTCCAAGTATATTTATCGACTTGCGGTTTTATGCGTTCTCTCTCAATATGACGTCTCTTCTGCAACCAGGAGAGGTCTATTTCCGTATCAAAATGGCCGATGTTGCATAATATGGCATGGTCTTTCATTTTGACAATGTGCTCTTGGCGTATGACTTCTATACAGCCTGTAGCGGTGACAAAGATATCTCCGATGGGAGCTGCTTCCTCCATGGTCATGACCGTATAACCCTGCATACAGGCCTGGTAGGCACAGATGGGATCGATCTCGCAGATGATCACTCTACCGCCATAAGCAACAACGGACTGGGCGCAACCCTTACCGACATCGCCATATCCGGCAATAACTACCGTTTTTCCCGCCACCATGATATCCGTGGCGCGTTTAAGACCATCAATAAACGATTCCCTGCAGCCGTAAAGATTGTCAAATTTGGATTTGGTCACAGCATCGTTGACATTGATGGCGGGTACGCCAAGCTCACCGCGATCTTGCAGTTTATATAGATTTCTTATGCCGGTTGTCGTTTCTTCCGAAAGCCCTCTTATTCCTGGCAGTAGCTCGCGATGATGCGCATGCACAAGATGGGTAAGGTCGCCTCCATCATCGATCATCATATTCAGCGGTTTCTTGCCAAAAAATAAGGTTTGCTCTATGCACCAAGTGTATTCTGTTTCGCTCATGCCTTTCCAGGCGAATACAGGGATGCCCGCCGCGGCTATGGCAGCAGCGGCTTGATCTTGTGTGGAAAAAATGTTGCAGGACGACCAGCGAACTTGTGCTCCCAATGCAGTCAAGGTTTCGATAAGCACAGCCGTTTGGATGGTCATATGCAGGCAGCCCGCAATTCTAGCCCCTTTTAGAGGTTTAGATTTGGCATATCTTGCCCTCAATGCCATCAGGCCGGGCATTTCTTTTTCGGCTAAGGATATTTCCGCTCTGCCCCAGCGCGCTAAGTATTCGCCTTCCTCTGTATCAATCTCTAGGTCTGCAACAATACGGTAATCTTTAAATTTGTCCATAACTGCATTTTATGCAATCCGGATTTTGATTCAATGAACTTCTTTCAAAACTCAGTTATTCATGCTAGTATTTTTCTTTGCTTATAAATAAACTGTAATTCAAAAATTATAGCAAGTATTCAGCACCGTACAAAGTGTATAACCGCACCATCGTGACTATTCACCACCCCTCAAAAAACATATGATATTGAACCACAGAGCCCAAAGAGAACACAGAGAGATATAACAAAGGCTCAGAGAGTTCAGTCAAATCCGACGGGTTTGACTGACAGCGCTAAAATTGTGCGCCTCGCGCGCAATTTGATGTTTTTGCTTCTTGTCAAAGCCTTAAATTGTTAAACTCCGTGCCTTTTGCGCCTCAGTGTATTCTGTGTTAAATTTGAAGCAATATTGTAGATATCAAACTTTTAGTCTTTTCTCTCTAGTTTTGTACTCATTTGCGCGATGAGCCACAACAATCATATTTAAATTATTTTCTTGCAATATCAATCCTCTCTGTGTTCTCTGTGGGCTCTGTGGTTCAACAAGTTACACACTCATTGCAATGCTGAATAGTTACGCACCGTCTTATGTTTTTGAGGGGTGATGAGTCTTAAATCTTTTGTAATCAAGTTTTTTATTGCAGGACAAAAGATTAAATTATGTCTGTAATTTTTTCTGTAGGGTGAGATAGTGATTTCGCACCTCCGAGTCGCTTTCCTCAATTCCTTTTTGGATGACCTTAACGCTAGACATCACGGTAGAGTGGTCTTTAGAAAATAATTCGCCGATCTTCATATAGGGAAACTTTAACAAATTTCGGCAGAAGTACATGGCAAGCTGTCGGGCGATTACCGCATCGCGCGTCTGATCTTTGCCCAGAAGGATATCAACCGGCAAGCCGAAATACTCGGCGACTTTTTCGATAATTTTAGGACCTGTCAGTGCGCTCCTTTCTTCTTCTTTGATCAGGTCGGCAATCAGCTGACTGGCTAGTGTGATCGTAATATGCTTAGACGTAATCCCCTGATTGGATTCCATCAGATGGGTGCGCAAGACCAATGCTTGAAGGGCTTTGTTGATGGACTTCGGATTTTTAGCAAAAGTAGTGATCAAAAATTCACAGACTTTTTGGTGCAGGGGAAAGTTCAAGGCCGCAGCTTTTTGTTCCAGCATTTGCTTCAACAGCTCATCATCGATGGCCAACAGAGGTAGAACAATGCCCCATTCGAAACGGCTAACTAGGCGAGGTTCTATGGATGTGAGTTCAGCCGGCGAACAGTTCGAGGCCATGATGATTTGCTTGTTGGCGACGTGCAAGGTGTTAAAGGTGTGAAAGAGCTCTTCCTGCGTGGCGCTTTTTCTTGAAAATAGATGCACATCATCTAATAGCAGCACGTCAATATTGCGATACGCCTGACGAAAGATGTTCATCTCGCTCGAACGGATAGCCGTGACAACATGTTGGGTAAATGTTTCGGACCTGGCGTATATGACCTTCAATCCTCTGTTCATCAAAGCTTGCGCTGTAGCCATCAACAAATGCGTTTTTCCTGATCCTGCACCTCCATGTAGGTAAATGGGATTGAATACAGAAAGCTCTAGAGGCGCTTGACTGCGATCTTGTGTTTCTGAGTTTGCTCCAGATAGCTGGCAAAGCAGCTTATGTGCGAGCTTGTTGGCATCAGATGCGATAAAGTGATCAAAAGTACAGTAAGGATCCAGCAGATCAAAGGTCAGCGAAAAAGGAGCTTGTGTTGGAGATTGAGGGGGAGTAGTATTTTTCTTGGCATCTTTTTTGGGACTAGGTGCCTGTGCCGGCAGCCTGCCAACCTGTAGATGGACCTTGATCCTTTTGTTATTGTTATTGACGAATTTTGTCAATAGTTTGGGCCGAATATGCTCTTCAAACCATATCGCCTGAAATGAATCTTTGGCTTCCAGATACAAATTGCAGGCATCATACCGTATAACTTTTAGCGGCCTTAACCATTTTTGTACTGTGTCAACTCCTAACTCAGCTTCTTGCTGAGTTAGGAAATCTGCCCATGCTTTCATGTCTTTTTAATCGTTTGAACAGTGGTAACATTTTTTGATATGGACTTTTGGATCCACCATTGCTGGATAATACCCAATAACATCGAGGATAACCAGTAAATATTTAATCCCGAGGGGAAGTTATAGAACATAATGGTAAATACCACCGTCATAATCGTTCCCATCGCACGCTGCTGCCTTTGCTGCTCGGTCCAAAGACTAGGATCTTTCGGCAGGGTCGTGCTCATCCTTTGTTGAAGGAACATCACAGCTCCTAGTAAGATAGGCAGGAGGTGGAACTGATTTCCTATAAAGAAAATAGGCGTCTTCCAGCTGAAAAGCACGTCCGGTGCAGTAAGGTTTTCTATCCACCCTGGGATAAAGCTAGCTCCTCGCAGTTCAAAAGTGGACTTCAGAAGATCAAACATACCTATCAAAAATGGCATCTGTATCAGCAGGGGCAAACAGCCTGTCATGGGATTAATGCCGCGCTCCCTGTAAAGGTTCATGATCTCAATTTGTGCTTTCTTAGGATCTTTCTTGTATTTTTCCTGAATAGCTGTCACCTCGGGCGCTACCTGCTGCATTTTAGCCATAGACTTCATAGACCAGGCGTTCAAGGGGTAGAGCATCAAACGCAGCGCTACCGTCAAGAGCACGATCGAAAAAGCCCACGAGCCTGTGATCCGATGAAATAGCTTCATCAAGATGAACAAGAAATCGGCAAAGGGTTCCGATATAAAAGCAAACCAGCCATGAAACGTTTGCGCAGCCAGAAAATCGGGATTGTAGCCTGTCTCCGGATCAGAATAAAAGTGATCGACCTCTTTGAGGACATCATCGGCAAAAGGCCCGGCAAAGAAATGAAACTTCATGCTACCTCCGCTGCTTTTCAAAGGAAGCAACATAAGATAGCCTGGCAGATTTTGAGCGCTGAAACGATTGTAGTCCTGATCGATTTCCAACAATCGCGATGGCGTATTGATGCCCGGTATCATCTGAGCACGGAAACCCGGATCGACTTCTGTTACGGGATTCAGAATCATCCCTAAGAATCCATTCGAGTTGCATACCCAATCTGGATACACAGAGGTGTTTGTAATGGCGTCTTTTGGAAGGTCTATAGCCTCGACTTCAGATTTTCCCTGTCGGGTCATCCTGTACTTTAAAGCTGGCGCAGGTCCACCGGATATCCACTCGACTTCAGGTATGCCTGTGGTCAACCATAGGCCTCGCGCATCGCCTTGGATATCGATGGTCAAGTCGATGGAATAAGGTGCGCCTTTTTCTTCCACAGCGATGGAATAGGTTTTAGTGATCTTCCTATGATGTTGTTCAGATTCAAAAACAATAGTTTGCTTGTCGAATTGCTTGACGGTATAGATTTGCTTGGCCACTTCAGGATATTCTGAAACAATATTTAAGGCATAAAACCTTGGCTCTATACGTATCGATTTGCGATGGTGGCTTTCTATCAGGTCCCGACGTAAAAGAGGGTAATAGCCGCCAAGTTTGCCTTCGATATGCTCCATGTAGGGTCCTTCGGGCTTGTCGGAGGCTGTATAAAATGGCTTGGAGGGGAAGCGGGCATTGTAAGGATGATGTTCGACGATATCGCGGTCGAATTCGATAGGCCTGACCACACTCTCTTTATTGGCTTTTGTGGCAAACGGCAAGTTGATTTCCACTAAGGCTCCGCCTACATTCGAGAATACTAACTGCTGGTAATCGTTTTCTAACACGAAAAACTTTTCTTCGGCGTAATTATTGAGTCCATATCCGTTTTTAGCTTCTGGAACATATACTCGAGATGAGAGATCGGAAATGTCTTCTAAGAAAACGACTGACTGAGTGTCTACTTTGTACACAGCCACTGGTAAATAGCCCTTATCGGTTTTCATCAAGACCAGGCTATTTTTTAGGAAAACTTCAAGCGGCAAGGCGCCTTCTTCGCTGACATCTTTTTTGAGTTTGTTTAACTGTTCTAAGGGTACGCTAAAGTGACCATCAGTGTAGTCTGCTGATGTTACGGTGAAGGGTTTGTTCTTGTCTTCCGGAGAAAGAGAAAGCAATTGAAGGTCGAATCTGCCAAAATCGGGCAAGTTAGCCAGCAATAAAGGCTCAGGAACTCCTTGACGATAAACAATAGGTCCACCGACTGTTTTAGAAGTATATACGATGTAGTATTCTTGTGGAGCTTGCGTTGACTTGACGGGTCTTGCAAAAATGCTTTGCGGAATTGTGGCATCCCAAGATAAACTCAAGACATTATTTTCATCGGCAACACCTGTGGCCAGAAATTGAGTACCTTCTCTATCTGCATAAATACTCATCAAAGGCAGGGTGGAAGCATTAGCAGTACGTTGTGCAATGTCAGCTTCGAGTTGCTTGATCTTCTTGATCTTCCGATCTTTTTGCTTAAGGTTCCATTCCCGAAGTTGTTCTTGGTTTTGATACTGGTAGTAGTAATTGACCATGAAAAAACTGGCGGCAATGACCAAAAATAATAATATGTGTCTTTTTTCCATCATAACTTAGGATATACTTTTTTTTGTTGTCAGGGATTGTTTTTTATACGCAATATTTTGCTTTCGGTGCATAATATAACCAAAATTTCAAGATATTGGGGTATAAATGTTATACTGTACCCAAACGCCCTGAAAATCTGGAATTCGACCTAGCCAAAGTCCTGAGATTCGATCTTTCAAAACAATGCCCATGTTATATTATTGGCTTTGTTTTGAAAGTTTATTCATTGGAACTTTCGCTTAGGTCCAAAACCAAATTTTAAGGTCGTTTGGGTATAAACATATCACACCCATTTAAAACCATAAAGAGAAATCCGTTGATTTTATGTATAAATCATTACTTCTTGTTTCGTGCTTATCCGTCTGTTTCGTGCAATTAGAAAGTGCGGAAACGCCATGCAAGCCTATCAAAGAAAATGCCCAGGATGAAAATAGCCAGAGGTTGCTAAAGCAAGCATTAAGCTATCTTCATGAACAGGAGCAAGATAAGGCGGTGCAAACATTTTTAGACTCGATTTCCGGCTTGATCCTTAATCCCACGTTATCTATGGAAGCTGGTGAGAAATCTTACTATGACCAAGGTCTTGAACTATATTTAAATGAAAACCCGTCTATTTCTCCAAAAGAAACTGCTTACAAACTAGTGGATCTTCTCGAACCTATTGCCCTGCAGCATCCGCAATATCACTCTGTAAAGCTTCTTCTGTGTACAGCATATGCTAACGAAGGGCGCTTCGATAAGTTCTTTCAGTTGTTTTTTGAGGTATATCCCCACACTTCGAACCATTACCTCTCTCATAAGATCCTAGCGATCCTTCATGTTAAATTGTTTGAAAAAGGTAAAACGCCTTCCGACAG
>CAYMKI010000055.1:16496-17317 GCA_964390695.1 uncultured bacterium | reverse complement strand
CTCCGCTCGACCTGGGCTGTAACCTTAGGGCTTTTCAAGCCTGTATATTATCGAGTCTGTGTTTTTTGAAAATTATTTTTATTATCTAAAACAGTGCAAACTGAAGAGGGAGTTGCAAAATTCTGAAATTTAAGATTGAACCACATAGCCCTAAGAGAACTTTATGGACACAAAGAAACCACTTATCTATGCTTTGATCTCTTTCATAATAGTAGCCTTTGGTCAGCCGGCATGGAGCGCGATTTGCTCCCAGATAACGGCTACTTTAGGCTTTGGGCTCTTTTTCTTGGGTCTTTGCGAGATGAAGAGTCCCAGGCAGCGATTCCTGGCCGCTACGTTATGGTTTTTTGCCGTGCAGTTGGTTCAGTTATCTTGGATGGTTTCACATCCTTACCTGTATATCTACTTCGTATATGTAGCATTAGCTTTGTGGCTGGGAATACAGTTTGGAGTCGTAGGATATTTTATCGAACGACGTAGACTTTCTCACTATTCTGCGATACTAGCTTTGTCAGGATTGTGGGTGTTGATGGAGTGGAGCCGTCTGTTTGTGCTATCGGGCTTTTCATTCAATCCCATCGGCTTAGCTTGGAGCGCAAACATATACACCATGCAATTTGCCTCTCTGTGGGGTATCTATGGGCTTTCATTTTGGGTAATGCTAGTTAATCTTATTGCTGCGAAGACAGCTTTGGAAGGCTTTAAACTCAAACAAGCGGCAATGTGGGTTTTTCTGGCAATGCTTCCATATATATATGGGTTTTTCCATATATATTACCATGAGCAAAAAATGGATCCTAAGCATGTGTTTACCGCTATAC
>CAYMKI010000055.1:0-16486 GCA_964390695.1 uncultured bacterium | reverse complement strand
CCTTCATTTCCTGCGGAAGAAGCTTTAAAGATAACGGATCGCAAGGAATTCTTACAATTGATCCTTAAGGAATGGCGTCAGATTTTACATATTACACGCAAATATGTGGGTGAAAAGGGCGATTTGCTGCTGCTGCCGGAAAGTGTGTTGCCGTATGGCACCTATTCATTTGTTTATCCGTATTCTGTTGTCAAACAGGCTTTTGCTGAAGAGTATGGGTATGACGCCTTAAAGCAACTTCCTCCATTGGATTTTCCTTTAGCCTATCCTCAAGAAAGCTCCAAGGGGAGTGTTTGGATGGTGAGCAACGCTTACTGGATACAGGCCTTGGCCAACCTGTTTGACACGGATGTTGTTGTGGGATTGGAAGATGCCGAGGATATACACGAAGGCTTAAGAGAGTACTACAGTTCTGCTTTGCATTTTGTTCCCCTGATTTTGGAAGATAATGCCTTCAAGGTCATGCGTTATGAGAAAAGGGTGTTGGTCCCGATGGGAGAATATATACCTTTTTCCTTTGTTCAAGGTTTGGCCCAAGCTTATGGCTTAACAGGTTCTTTTACTCACGGTAAAGAAGCCAAAGTTTTTGAAGGAAAGGTCAAGATGGGCTTGTCGATCTGCTATGAAGAGACATATGGACATATGATGCGGGAAAATAGACAGAAGGGGGCTGAGATCTTGCTGAATTTGACTAGCGATATTTGGTATCCGAATTCACAACTGATTTATCAACACTTCGACCATGCGCGGCTAAGGACGGTGGAGAATGGCATACCTTTGCTGAGAGCATGCAACACTGGCATCACGGCCGGATTGGATAGCTTAGGAAGAATTGTAGGACAGCTGGGGGAATCAGGTGAAAATATCGAAGCTATTTCAGATTCTATAAGAGTAGCAGTGCCTCTTTATTCCTATAACACCCTATATAGCTATTATGGAGATTGGTTGATCGTTGGGATAAGCTTAAGTGCGATCGCTATATGTTCTTTTCAAAACAGGCGAAGGCGTTCTTGAAACCTATCTATATCTCCTTGAAATATAGGAGGTTGATTATATTTATGGCGAGTATTTGTGTCCAGAAAAAAAAATACAGTTTACATCTATTTTGAGTTGCGAAAATAAACTCAATAATTTACGATATTATAATTATAATGTATAAATCTGAAAGTAAAACATGAGTGCTCAAAATACCTGCATATTACAAAAAAGCAGAAAGCAAAATACTCTCAAAAATGATATAAGCTATTCTGGCATTGGTGTGCATACAGGGAAAGTCGTCTCCATCCGTCTTTGTCCGGCCGCTGAATCTACCGGTATTATCTTTAAACGTATAGATGTTTCTGGAACTCCGGAGATCCCTGCCCGCTTAGAATATGTTTGCGATACGCTAAGGTCCACCACCATCGGAATTAATGACCTTCGCATTCATACCATTGAGCATCTGATGGCAGCACTGAAGGCCTATCACATAGATAATTTGATCATTGAAATTGACAGCATCGAGCCGCCAGTGGGCAATGGCAGTTCGGATGTTTTTGTGGAAATGATAGAAAAAGCCGGTATCGCTGAACAGCAGGCTGTTACTCCTGTGATCAAAATTCAACAGCCGATTTACCATTCTGAAGGGGATATCCATTTAGTTGCTTTGCCGCATGAGGGATATAAAATCAGCTATACCCTAAACTACCCCGACGAGCCCGCTTTGCGGTCGCAGTTCCAGTCATTGCAAATCACCAGTCATTCATTTAAGTCTGAGATTGCCCCATGCCGCACCTTTTCACTCTATAAAGAAATTGCCTACTTAATGGACCGCGGACTTATCAAAGGTGCTAGCTTGTCAAATGGTGTGGCCATTGACGGCGATGTCGTATATAGCAAAGGCGGTTTGTTTTTTAGAGATGAGCCTGTGCGGCACAAAATCTTGGACATGATAGGAGATTTGGGTTTGATAGGTTTCGATTTTGAAGCCCATGTGCTGGCTATTCGTTCCGGGCATGCAACCAACTATGCCTTAGCCAAAAAAATTTATGATTCACTAGCAGGGAGAGTTCTAAATGAATCTTGATGAGCAAAACGTACAAAAAACTATGGATGTAAAAGATATCCTCAAAATTCTACCTCATCGTTATCCTTTTTTACTTGTCGATAGAATTCTTGAAATAGATTTAGAAAGAGGGTATATCTTGGGTCAAAAGTGCGTGACTTTTAATGAGTCTTTTTTTCAGGGTCATTTTCCGGATGCGCCAATTATGCCTGGAGTTTTGATCTTGGAGGCGTTGGCTCAGACAGGTGGAGTATTGGTGCATCTTAAAGGCCAAAATTCCCGAATCGCAGTCCTCCTTAATGTGAACAATGCAAAATTCAGGAACCCTGTAAAGCCAGGTGATGTGTTACTGCTAAAAGGAGAAGGCATACACTTTAGTTCCAAAGGGGGAAAGGTGAAAGTAGAGGCGAGCGTTAACAACAAGATAGCTGTTGAAGCCGAAATTGGTTTTGCTCTTGTAGATAAAAGCCAGATATAAGAAACAAAATGTTAAATCCCTTACCGAATGGAAAATAAATGAAGCCACAAAATATACACCCATTAGCGATTGTTGAACCCGGAGCAAAAATTGGAGCAGGCGTTACAATCGAGCCCTTTGCGGTTGTAAAATCCAATGTGACCCTTGAAGATAACGTCACGATCAAATCTCATGCCTATATCGATGGATATACAACTATCGGAGAGGGCACCGTGATTTATCCTTCGGCATGTATAGGTACCAAAACTCAAGCCTTGAAATTTAAAGGCGAAAAGACCTTTGTGGTTATTGGAAAACATTGCGAAATACGAGAGTACGTAACCATAAATTCCTCTTTTGAAGAAAATTCCACAGTCAAAATTGGAGACCATTGTCTGATCATGGCCTATTGCCATGTAGCCCATCATTGTCTTATAGGTAATCATGTGATCATGAGCAATAACGTCAATCTGGCCGGGCATGTCACCATTGAAGATTATGCCATTTTAGGCGGTATGACGGCTGTTCATCAATTTTCGCGCATCGGCCGCAATGCCATGGTAGGCGGCATGAGCCGTATCACCCACGATGTCCCTCCCTATACCATCGGGGCCGGCATTCCGTTTAAATTCGGCGGATTGAATATCATCGGCTTAAAGCGACGAGGATTTGCCTTAAAGACCCGCAAAGAACTCAGCAAGGCTTTCAAGCTGCTGTACCGTTCAAATTTGCGCTTGGAAGAGGCTTTGCAAAGAATAGAGAACGAAGTGGAACATTTGCCTGAAATACAGCATTGGATCCAGTTTTGCAAAGAATCTAAGCGCGGGCTGATGGGTTTCCAAGTCGCTAGCCATGGCGATGAAGACTTTGAGAAAATTGAAAAAGAAGAAGAAAAAGAATACGCTTCCATAGAATAACCTCAACACACACATGAAAATTGTTTTTTTTGGCACTCCGCAGTTTGCCGCAGACACCCTTGAATTCCTTTTGCAAAACAATATAGAAGTGGTGGCGGTGGTTACCAAGCCGGATCGCCCCAAGGGCAGATCGGCAGTACCTCAGCCAACCCCGGTTAAACTGGTTGCCGCTGCTCAACATCCGCCTATACCCGTTTTTCAGCCTGAGCTTGTGTCCGACTTGGAATTTGCCCCGATCTTATCGGCATTCAATGCCGACTTGTTTGTGGTTGTGGCCTATGGCGAAATCATTAAACAGCATTTACTGGATATGCCACCTATAGGCTGTATCAACGTGCATGCCAGTCTGTTGCCAAAGTATCGCGGCGCAGCTCCGATTCAGCGCTGTATTATCGACGGTGAAACAGAAAGCGGTGTTACCATCATGCATATGGTCAGAAAAATGGATGCCGGGGATATCATTAAAATGGTCAAGACCCCTATTGGCCCTAATATGACTTATGGCGAGCTCGAGAAAGTTCTCTGCAAATTAGGGTCTCAGGCTTTGTTGGAAGTAATCAGAGATTTTGAGAACAAAATCTTCCACCGTCTATCCCAAGATCACTCTTTGGCAACGTTTGCGCCAAAGATAGAATTGGAAGAATGTGAAATACATTGGAATCTGCATGCTCAACAAATCCATAATAGGGTCAGAGGGGTGAATCCCCATCCAGGAGCATGGTGCAAGGTTAAAATTAAAGATAATATTTTACGCCTAAAGCTATATAAAACTCTGGTCGAAAACAACCTGCATGGCACTCCAGGAGATATAATGAAATATGATGCCGAAGGTTTCATTATCGCCTGCGGCCAAGGGGCTTTGCGCTTGTTGGAAGTGCAGTTGGAAGGAAAGAAAGCCATGCCTTTCGCAGACCTTATCCGAGGCATACCCAAACAAGACATTGCATTTTTGTAGCAAAAATCAGTCCAATGGGTTATGATAAGTTACTCGACTCGTACACATTACAAAGTAGATTTATTTATGCGCTCTAAATTTCCTATCTATCTAGCTTCTCTATTTTTGACCTGCCATACTATGGCGGCTTCGGCGGACTCTTTGTTGCTGGGACCCGAAGAAGATTATCGTATTGCTGTGAACAATCAAATCTTAGCTAAAGTCAATGGCAAGGCCATATCTGTGCTTGACGTCATGAAAAAGATGGATATGCTCTTCTATCGTCAATTTCCCGAATACACTTCGTCTGTCCAAGCCCGCTATCAGTTTTATTCTGTGAGCTGGAAAAGGGTCTTGCAAGATCTGATCGACAAAGAACTCATCATGGCTGACGCAGAAGAAAGCAAGGTGCAAGTCAGCGCTGGAGATATCAGGCAGGAAATGGAGCTATATTTTGGTCCTAATATCCATGCTAACTTGGATAAGGTAGGCTTGACGTTTGAAGAGGCTTATAGAATGGTGCATAGCGATATTTTACTGAAACGCATGCTGTACCTTCGCGCCCACATGAAAGCCCTGAAGCAAGTTACACCGCAGGTGATAAAAAAAGCCTACGAAGAATATGCCGAAAATAATATCATTCCAGGACAGTGGATTTACAGAGTGATATCCATCCGCGATGCTAACCCGACCATAGGCGCAGAAGCTGCTAATCAAGCCTATAAACTGCTTTCAGAAGAAGCATTTCCTTTAGAAGATTTGAAAAACAAACTCTCTAAGATGGCTTCGGTGGAGGCTTCAACATCGGTCAATATTTCCGATGAAATTCAAAATAGCGATGCCGAGTTGTCCCCTACCTACAAGGATATTTTGTCTCAGATGACGAATAATGCGTACAGCCATCCCATTGCCCAGAAAAGCCGTCAAGATGGTTCTACCGTTTTCAGAATTTTCTATCTGCACAGCATGAAGCCTAGCCAAAGAGTATCCTTTGCAGAGATGGAAAATCAGATCAAAGACAAATTGATGGATGACATTTCGGGCAAAGAAACTATAGAATATATCAAACGCCTCAGAAAGCACTTCGATGTACAGGAAAACACCAGGGTGGCCGCTGAAGATTTCAAACCTTTTATCCTGAATTAATAGGATATATTCATGCCCATTTACAAACCCTCAGAATTAAATGAATTTTTAGAGGGACTTGGCATCAATCCTAAAAAATCGCTTTCTCAAAATTTTTTAATTGACGGCAACATCCTCCGAAAAATCGTGGCTGTCGCTGATGTTAAGCCTGGCGACTTAGTGGTTGAAATAGGCCCCGGCCCCGGAGCTTTGACAGAATTTTTGCTAGCCGCCGGCGCCGAGGTCTTGGCTGTGGAGAAAGATACTACGCTTGGTAATTCCCTAGCTCGATTTAAGTCTTCGTATCCGAAACTGGAAATCCAAATAGCCGATATCCTTGAATTTCCTTTACAGGAAGAATTGTCTAAGCGGTTATTGCCCGGAAAAAAAGCCAAGGTAATTGCAAATCTTCCCTATCATATTACGACACCTATTATAGCGCGGCTTGTGAAAATGCATGCATGTATCTCAGAGGTTGTCGTTATGGTTCAAGATGAAGTCGCCAGAAGGTTCGTGGGACTTCCAGGAACTCCCGATTATAGCGCATTGACTGTTTTTCTGCATTTTTTCTCATCGCCCAAGTATGCTTTCAAAGTAGGCAACAAGTGTTTCTATCCCGCTCCCAAAGTGGATTCTGCCGTGGTTCAATTGACTTTGACCCCCCCGTTAAAAGTCTCTTCTGAAGATCTCTTTTTTAAAATGGTGAGAGAAGCATTTAATCACCGCAGAAAAATGCTGCGTAGCTCTTTGAAGGAGCTGTATATGCCCGCTAAGATAGAGGAAGCTCTTGCAGAAATGCATGCAGCACCCACCTCACGCCCCGAAGAGCTCTCCTTGCAGCAGCTAATAGCTCTCTTTGAAGCCTTGCAATAATAAACCTCCTGCAAAATATAATTGTTATTGTGAATTTATAGAATAGTATTTTATACCATCTAATCAGAGAGGTGATATGAATACTATTAAGATGATTGATAATAGCTTTATTTTAGTTTCCAAGTCGGATGCTAAATTCGATAATGCCCTGAAACATCAGATTGCCCCCTTCATATCCAGCAAATTCATAGATTGGTGGCAGCCTCATCTCTGCCAAGAGCAATTGCACTGTACGCTTAATTTTTTTTATTCTAGAGGAGAGGGGCCTGATCAGGCAAAAGTTACAAAGTTGGTATCCGAGATACTGAATAATACAGCTCAGTCCCTTCATTTAAGGGTTGCAGAGGTGGATATAACCACAAAGGGATGGGTTATCTTAAAATTTAAAGAAAAGCAGAAGTTAAAAAAAATACATGGCCAAGTGTTGGACATTCTAAAGGAACAATGCCATCTCAAGCCCTCCAAATATAGCGGCGACCGTTATATGCCACATGTTACCGTGGGAAGATTAAAGCTTGGGGTGGATCGATCTCAAGGTCTCCAAGAAGTCCGACGGCTTTTCGAGGCAATCGCAAAAAATCCATTTCCTTTTGTGGTTTATGATTTTGAACTTAAAACAGTAGAGCAGGGTCGAAATCATACACTTGTCGCTAAAAAACTGGCGCGTCGAGAGATCGGCGTGCAGAAGGTGGTATGGGTTAAGCGGGATGGTTATACAGTCTTTTTCGATAGGTTCGAAAATGCGCAGAAATTTGCATGGAAGTTGTTTAAATACTATAACATAAGTGGAAAGAATAAGAAGCCAAAGAGGCCTTGGAAAATATGTACAAAAGATCATGCTGCTACCATTCGTTTGACTAAGCCTGAATTTAAAAAGGTAAAATGGTATTTTAATAATTTACGCTAATGTCTTGTGTTGGTATTTTCCGATGTATGGATTTCGCTATTTTCAACCCTATGAGGTAGACAGGTGATGACGACTAATAATAGAGAGCTGGGTAAACCTTGCAGTGCCACAGAACATATGGCCAATGAAAGGACTTTCTTGTCTTGGGTCAGAACCGGGATAGGGGTCATGGCCTTTGGATTTGTTGTGGAGAGGTTTTCTCTATTCGTGTCGCAGCTTGCAGATATATTCGGCAAATCTTTTGTTGAAACTCGCGAGATGGTTTATTCTCATCTTAAAATCACTAGCACCTACTATGGCATCTTTTTAGTGGGATTAGGCGCTATGATCATCCTGTTAGCCTTTATCAAATATAAACAAGTTGAAAGGCAGTTAGATCAAGGGGTGTATCACCCCTCAAAGCTTCTGGATTTTATGCTGGCGCTGTCCGTATTGTTGATCGGGATTTCGCTATTCATTTTTTTGATATTTAGCATTTGATATCTAAGAGCCTCTTCTTTTCTTGCACCAAGAGCTTGGTAGAGCTTGCATATTCTTTCTCAGCAACCTTCTGCTGAGCGTTTCTTTTTTTCAAAGCATTTTCCAACTGTTTTTTTAGTTTATGCCATTCTTGAAATATGTGATGTTTGGTGTTTGCTTCTACATGCCTTTCTTGCTTTATTGTCGTGATTTTTTCAGACAATGCTTTATGTAATTTTAACTGATTAACTTGTTGAGACTGTAGCTTTTTTATTTCGTCTTCTAGGCTTGATAACTTAGTTGTATTTGCATTCGGTAATTGTATAGAGATCAGGGCTGCTTGGATTGAGAGCTCCGTCATATACACTTGTCTCTTTTGGAGCTCATCCCTAAATTTATTTCGCAAGTTGATTTGTTGTAATAAATGAGAGTTTAACCCATTGTGTTTAATGACGCTTCGGTCGTATCGCTTTTTTAAATCTTTTAGAAGTTTCTTTAGCTCCCGATGTTCTGCCTTGATTTTGTTGATCTTTACTCTGTGATTTTCTTGGAGAACCTGCAGTCTCTGATTGAATTCGTGTTCTATGTGTTGATGTAAATGAGTATAGTTTACATGCTCTTCTGTGCAAGGTGTTTTAGCTTTCGTAAGGCTTTGCAAGGGCTTGGATGTAATACAAGGGGTTAGGTCAGAATTGAAATTTTTGGATTCCAAGCCCAGCAATTGGCGATCTGGTTCATATTCAGGAGAGATTAGGGTTTCATAGGGCTGCTTCAAGAAAACAGAGGTTATATAAGACAAATTCAAGGGGTGGGCATTGACGTAGTGTGCTATGGCAGAAAAACCATGCTTGTTTCTAAACGAAGCGTAGTTAATTTGGTTGGCTCCATTTTTAGCTAGGTCAGCTCTTACCACTTTTATGGGGTCTAAACTGAAGTATTTCAAATGCTCTGCATAGGCTTGCTGGATCTCTGACCACCCTAATCCCTTGGCGATCACATGCTGTTCAAACTTGCTGCGAATATCTCGATAATAAAAGTAATTGGATTTAACGTAATCTAAGACTTCCACACCATTTCTCTCGATAAATTCTTCATAACTAAGGTGGTTGTGGATGGTTTCCTGAATCTCATTGATTGCTATAAATGTTCTAAATGAGTCTTTGGAAATAGAAAAGAGTGGTAGATACTCTTCGAAACCGCTAAAATTTTTTAAGGTCCAGTTTGTGGATTTCAGAAACGAAGATCTTAAGATATCCAGAGTGGCATGATCGACTATCGTAAGAGAGTCTTTTCCATGTTTTTGCATAAAGACAGCATATGGCAACACTAGGGCATCACGGTTTAAAATGAGGTTCAATTCCGCATCACTGATAGCTTCGTGAGAAAAGTTTGTTCGTATATAGGTGTATCCATGATCCTGCTCTAAAGCATTTTTTATCTGATGTCTTTGCTTCTTTCTATTTTCCTGCTCTTCGAGCGTCTGTTGATGCAGAAATATCTCTCTTTGATGACAGCCTAAAGATGCCAGCGCCAAGGTAGTGCAAGCGGTAAGAACCGCCATCGGAGAATTTGAAAAACACACTGTCGCGCATAAGGCCGCACCGCCTAAAGCGTAGTTAGTAACGGGTAGTATCCTTTTGGCTATAGATCCGATGACAGAATCCGCCTTCGATGGATTTGAAATCACAGGCAACCGATTCCAATCGATTAAGGACAATGAAGAGTTCTCTTTTGGGGATACGCTATCGATGGTAACACCCTCCATAGGCGGGTGGCTTGTAGATACCCTTGGAGTGGAGAATAGACCGGAGAAAGAAGGAAAATGTAGTTCTAAAGACATAATACCTCATGTAAATTATGTGGAAAAGAATACTATGCAGGCAGAAGACCCGTAGGGAGAGGGTATTTGCATAGGTTAATTATGAGGTGTCAGAATGAGAGGGCTTGCAATTGCGAATAACCTGCATTCTCGCAAATATTGTGAAGAATTCTAGATTATTACGCTACAAGAAAGAAATTCTATATATGCCATGAAAGGATATAACAAAAAGTCTGCAGCAAATGAGTGTCTCACAGAACGAGACAGTTGCTTTCAGCGTCCTATATCGTGAAATAACTTGGATCTTCTTTTATATTTCAAACACAGAATCGCTGATGCTCAGTTTTTGCTTCTTGTCAAAGCCTTATTTTTAACTCCGCGTCTTTGAACTCATTTGCTCTATGAGCCATAGTAAACATATTAAATTAATTTCTTGTAGTTTAAATCCCCTCTGTGCCCTCTGTGAGCTCTGTGGTCCATAATTAAGCCCCTTTACAGTGCTGAATAGTTACCACATTTACGAAAGAAGTTTTTTTGAACCAAAAATAGCCGCACACACCTGGGCTGTAACATTTTGGCTTTTCAAACCTGCGCATTAGATTCTATACTGTTTTTTAAGAGTTATTCCTGCGGATTTACTCCACCTGGAAGCGACTTGCTGAAGGCATCGAGGAAGTGCTTCTTGTCCCTTTCAGACACCTCTTTTTCGAATTTCATGTCGGATAGATTGACTCCGATTTTAGCTCGTCCAGTCGCGGAGTCGACTTCGGCATTCAAAGTCACTTTTACGCTGCCGACGACATTATTTATTCCCTTATTCAAGGGGATTTCGATAGAGCTTTGCACCTTGAAGCCATTGGAGGTCTTCATAACTTTACACTGACTTACCTGATCGCGTAGGCCTACTGAATATGTGAATTTATCTTCCATGCCGTTCTCGATGCAATATTGTTGCATTTGCTTGTGTAGCGGCGATACGGCATAGCTGGCAAGCTCCTTAGAAATATACTTGAGAACGAGAACATCGTCATGTTCGCCATCTTTATCTTGGCGTTTGCCTTCCGCATTGAAAGGATTCAGGTGTTCGGAGGTCTTTGTTTCAAACTGAAGGAATGCATTAACTTTTTCATCTAGCTCCGATTGGGTCAATTTTTTTCCCAACATATCGTTGATGCTCGTAAACAAATCTCGAATAGTCGTCGCTTTATCCTTCTTCCCGTCTATGGCAATCACATTCATGCCTTCAATGGTCAGATTCAATTTGTTTGTGAGGCGACCAATGCTTTTTGACAGTTCTCTACTCGTAATGTAGGAGATAGGAGGGGCGTTGGAAAATACTCTTTCGTTCGATGGAATGGACTTTGAGCGTACGTCTTGGTCGATATATTCCGTAGTCATGTTGAAGTTCTGCAAGCGCACGCGTGTTTCCTCTTCTTCGTTCAACATTCTTATTTCGTTATCTGCATTTCGAGGAAGCTTTGTTTTAAACAGATTTTGCTCTTTGTCTAAGAATGTTTTACTGTCGACGGATTTGGGATTGGCTTGAAATTTTTTGTTTAGGTCAATATATTCTTCGGCTTGTTTTATGAGTTCTCCCACTCTGGCGTCTATTTTAGAGTTTCCGCTAGGATCATTTAGATAAGCTTGAAGCTCTTCGACTGAGGGCCTTTTTGTCCATTCGGGATCCAGCATCGCTATAATGGCTTTGAAATAATGTTGAGGAATGCCTTGAGGAATGTCTTTATTATTGCCGTTGATAGCTTCTGCTAGATTATGGATCATCACATCAAATCTAGGGGCTATGAAATGCAGAAGTTCACCCGTGTCATTAACCACATAGTGGTCATTAAAACCAGGAGCATTTAATTTTTGAAGCAATATTTCATAAAAGGAGATTCCGGTGCTGAGGATGTCTTTCTTATGATTTAAATTTTCCATCTCTTTATCATATTGATCGATTTTTTTGTTGACGTTTATACTCATTCTGATTTCATCGATGTGTTTAAGTTTTTCCATAATTGTCTTTCGTTGTGTTTTATCGGTCGCAAATGGATTGGATTTATCAGCAGAAGTGATAGAGTTTTTTAACTTTTCCAGTAGATTGCTGTCTATTCCAAGTTTTAAAACCTCATTAAAAAACAAAATTTTGTTTATTTCGGTATTGTTTAATACTGGTTTCTTTAACAAATCTACGAAACTCTTACTTAATAATTTAACATCTATTTTATCAGGTGAATCGAATTTCTTCATATATGTTAGGGAAAGTCTAAACCTGTCGTCTAATTCATCGGCTTTAGAAGTATAGACTGGTGTTCTCGAACCAGCTTTTTCATGGGATTTTTCTGATGCGCCAAAGTCAAAGCACACATATCTATTGCCTACTCTAGCCATATTGGCAGGGGAGGCATCGGCCCAAGCATACCCGTTGGACTTTATATGGCCAACACCTGAGAGGATGTGATTCATCATGGTTTGGAATTCATTCGCATCCAATGAGTTAGGGGTTTTAGCATTTACTCCCAAGGTGGCATCGAACTGTTCCATAAGAATGGCGGGTCTGCCGTCTAATTCTCCTAAAATTGGCGGTTTCGGCAGGCCTTCTAGATAACCGCAGGGTTCTGAATTTTTTGTTATTTCCATGGTCGTATTAGTTTCAATTCTGAGGATTCTATCGTGTTCAGTGCTCATATTTTTCGAGATATTTTCTCCTTTTGGAGGTTGCTTAAGTGCTTTTATTTCACCGTTGACCTCTACAGAAAATACAGCTCCAGAGGCTCCATCTCCAAGTTTTTTTCCAATTTTGACATCAAAGAAAGAGTTGTTTGAGTTGTTTTGAGAGTCTACTGGATTAAATTTGACGACACTAGGAGGAGGAGACGTGTTGTCGGCTGTATTGGCCGTCTCTGGGAGGGGGGGCTTGCTTGTGGCGTTGCTTCTGGCGCGTCCAGTTTGAACTATAAGGATATCCTTTAAGTTTGGCTGAAGAACTACTGTATGTTGTGATAAATCTATGGGAATGGATTGTTTGGGCAATAAGGTGAGACTAGATAAGGTGGAAATCTTTTCGTCTGTCTTTTCTGAAGAAGGTGTTTTGGTTTTGCTCTCTAATGTTGGGGTAACATCTGGGGTCTTTTCCGGTACTTTGCTCTTCTCTAGAGGCCGGCTATTTGCTCGATGAGCAGCTATAGTATCACCGGTTTTCTCCGTGGTTTTTTTTTCGGCATCTGTCTGTGTTCTTGGAGATTCTTTGGGTTGTGTTTCAGTAGGTGCTAAATCATTTGTTCTCTGCCTTGCAAGCACAAATTTATGTTGCCTCCTAAGTCGGGGAGGCTCAGGTTGGGAAGTTGAAGTTTGTGCAGGTTGGGGATAGGTGATCACGGAGGCTACGTCTATCGTGCATTTGATGACCTCATTATTCACGGCCTGAGTGCGATGAGAGCTGAGCGCTGTGAATTTATTTGTAGGTTTTGATATTTTGTTTTCCGAAATACTTGTATTAATAGTGGTGTTGTTTGCGTTGTTAGTATTAATTGTATTTCCGCTTGATGAACTATTAATTTGACCAGTCATAAATTCACCTTATTTTTAATAAGAGTATATATATATTAAATAATATTTTTAATTATTTGTAAAATATTAATGAAAAGCTTTGTTTATAATATGTATATGAAAAGTTGGTGTAATCTTATCAATGGAATGGATGTTGTTATAAATTATAATTTAATAGAAAAAAACGCTTGAATCATGTATCTTTATACTATTTTAAAGGTAAATAAATTAAGAACGAACGCTCATCTAAAATTATATTTGAGTGTATCTGAATGAAGGTGGTTGTATGAACAATGTTGAAAATATATCGTCTCAAATAAGTGTGGATAATGTAATGTCACTCATATATTCGTTTAGTGATGTTAAAACCAGAAAATCAATAACTTGTGTTTCAAAATTCTGGCATCAGATATCGATGATAACGAAAGAAAAAATGGCCCTTGTGGAGTTAGTATCTAAAAATAATCCTAAAGTCAAGCTGGCTATAGTTTTAGATATGCAAGACTGTTTTTCTTTTAAAAAACTAGAAGAGATCAAACGCGCCTATGCGCAACATCTGCCATCGGCAATCGTCAAAGGTGATGCAATGCAGGTTGATGATAGATCTTCTAGTCTTACTACGGCCTCTCAAATAGCTCTCCCATCATCATCTGCAGCTTTACCACAAAATCCCAATGTCAAAACAATTTCTGAATATATTTTTGAAAAAAAATATAAAGAAGCTTCGGAAGTATTGCTTCAGTTGTTGATATTTAAAGAAACCAACCTCGCTGAGATTATTGTCGAAATAATCAACATGGTGGGTGAGGATAATACCATTCATTTTCTCAATCCTGAAAATTTGGGCCTTCTCAAAAAAGACAGCTCACGCACGCCGATGTTTGAGATTATTAAATGTGGGGGGGGCGCAGTTCAATTTTTTAGTCCTTTCTTAAATTCACAAAATCCGCGCATAAAAGATGGCGCTCAGGCTTTATTGGATAAAATTGTGGTGAGATTTCAAACTTTCAAAACTCAGGCAAAATTAAGAGAGTTTGGATTTTCTTTATTAACGCTTTTAAAAGTTTTGGAAAAGAATGAACAATACAGACAGGTAGAGGAATTTTTAAAAGGCAAAAAAGTTGTTCTAAATGCTCCTAACCTTTCCAATCATGCTAATGCATATATGAATAATGCTGTGCAGATGAACAATTTTGCATTTGTGAATCCAGCGATGCAGCCCTTCACCATTATAGATGCCAACGGGGGAATTCGACAACTGCAGCCTTTAGCTCTTGTAAATGTGCCTGTGGTCAATTTAGCCTCGCAGCAAAATCAAGAAGCCTTAGATACGGCAATATCGCTTCTCCCTGTGGATCCTTTGAGTGCTTTTAACTATTTATTCGAAAATGGCAGTAAGGGTTTTCAGGTAGACTATGTAACTCAAGTGTATCAAACATTAAAGACAGCCGCAGAACAGATTTCAGATATCTCACAGCAAGCTGCAGCATTAAATCAGCTTAGCGAATGGGTATCACAAGATCAATTTCGCAGTTTCAATTCCATTTGGATTGCAGAAGTCAATAGCTTGGTGGAGAGTATCAATGCCGTGTTAAATTCTGATAAAATGGATGTGAAAGAGTAATTGTAACTATAAAAACAAAGAGTGTTCTTGTTACCACTACAGAGTCTTCAAACCCAACTTACGCCCCTAAATCACGCTTGAACTTAGTCGAATTGGCAAGTGAAAGGATAAGTGCCGCAGGCCAAGTCGTGACTTGGCCAAGGTGCTTAGTATTTTAATTGACAAATGCAGGCCTGTTCAGGCGTGATATATTTGTGCTAAAGTGTCTTCTTTTGGAGGATTCTTATGCACTTAAAAATTATATCTATCTACAGTCCTTCTTTAATATTAACATCCATTTGTGTTCTTCATGAGTGGTAGTGAACAGTCACAGGCTCTGTTTGTCCTGTTCTTTTTGCCCCTCCAAGACCGCAATACGTTTCTTCAAGGGGGGGTGAGTAGCAAAGAGCTGTCCCCAGAAAGATTGGTCGTTGAAATACATATGCGATAAAGCCATGCCCTCTTTAGGCATATCCGAAATTTGATCTCGTGCGATTTTGCGCAAAGCGCCGGCAATACCCGCCGGATTGCGCGTAAATTGCACCGAGCTGGCATCTGCAAGGTACTCTCTTTGGCGGCTGACCATGGCTTTCAACAGTCCGCCGGCAAACCAGGTAAATAATCCCGCAAACATTAAGACCATAGCACCGAGAGCTATGGGATCAGGGCCTTTCTTATTATCGCGCCGTTTAAAGCTTGATAATTGCAATACGCGCAATCCCATGTACAAGATGAAAAAGAAGCCCATGACCATGGCAGCTAGCGTGAGGCTGATGCGCATATCGGCATTGGTGACATGTCCGAGTTCATGTGCGATCACGCCTTGGATTTCATCGCGGTTAAGCTTTTCAAGGGCGCCTTCTGTGATGGCAACAACGGTATCTTCCGGGGTCAGGCCTGCAGCAAAAGCATTGATTTCGCTCGCCGGAATAATATACAGGGGAGGCGTGGGTATGGATGCTGCCAGAGACATTTCTTGCAAAATATTCAATACCTGCCTTTCTTGTGGATCTCGCGTTTGCGGGTCTACCCTGTAAGCTCCAACGGCATCTGCGGCATATTTGCCTCCATAGGACTTATACATCAGGTATTGAAAGCCTGCCACAGCAAAAGTGAGGACTAGAAATATAAAGCCTACCATGGGAAATGGTGGATCATACTGATCCTGAGCTAGTGCTCTCATGGCTAGTTCTGCAAAAACGGATACCCCGAAAGTTAATACCACAAAAGCAAGCAAGCACTGCATAGTTTTTTTGCGTGCCCGCCGTTGAGCTTCCCAAAAATCCATGGCCATAGCATACCTCCTTATCTGAAATTAGAAGGATACTTTAACGGCTTTGCGGGCTTCGGCTTCTTCTACCTGATAAAGATCGGCCGGATGGTGTCCGAACATAGCGGCAAATAGGACAGCCGGAAACACTTGTTGTGCGGTATTATATCCCAGGACCTGGTCGTTGTAGGCTTGTCTAGCAAAGGCCACTTTATTTTCGGTAGAGCTAAGCTCTTCCTGCAGATTTTTCATGTTGTCGCTGGCTTTTAATTGAGGGTAGCTTTCGGCTAGTGCGAAGAAGCGCGTCATAGCACCCGCCAGTTCGGATTCGGCACCTAATAAGGGCTTTAAGGAACCTTCAGTGGGGCCGCCGCTTTTGCGGATACTTTCATTGGCTTCCATGGCCTTGCTTCTGGCGTTGATGACGGCTTCGAGGGTGCCTTTTTCATACCCCATGTAACCTTTCACGGTTTCTACCAGGTTGGGAATGAGATCATACCTTCTCTGGAGCTGTACATCTATTTGACTC
>CAYMKI010000054.1:0-17325 GCA_964390695.1 uncultured bacterium | reverse complement strand
TTCCGGACCTATGCGTAAGATAAAACGCAGCCATCTGTTCATCTGTTGCGGCATTAGAGTTGCGTGTTAAACCGACTTTGAGCTCTTGAATGACCTCTGCAATGGGCCGATTATCGAATTCCAACACTTCATCCCCTACCGCCATGGGAAATATCAGGGTATCCAGCTTGGAAGAATCAATGTACGAGACATAGTATTTACCCCCGTAAGATTTCAGGGTAAAAGGCAAGGCACCCGATTCGGTTGAATGAAAATATACCCCTACATGGTAGTCTTTAGTAGAATTAAAAAAATCCCTGACAACGCCCTGAAATTGTTTGACGGTTAAGGAATCGGCAGATTGAACCTTCTCTTTGGCTTTTTGTATTTCTGACTCTAAATTCCATCCAAAGAAGTTTTGCTTCCACTCCTTGGGGGCATAATACACCTCAAAGGTATTTTTGATCACATCAAGATCTCCCATCATACGGGTGCGGATACCGGACTCGGATGCATATACAGAAGCAGACATGGATAGTGCTAATAGTAGGCTTGAGAGTCTAGGCTTCAAATAATTCACAGTCACCTCAAGTGTAAAATTTTGTAATAATTAGTTCGATTGTACGGGAACTCTAAAAAACATTTCAATTTATTTCTTTGTGACCTCGCACAGAAAAGTCGCACATCGCTTTATATTACACCTTGCTAGGAGACAACTATCTATGATATTATAAATGATTATTTCATATAATATCTAAGGAGTCTGCCGAGTGAATAATGAAACAGGATGGCGCCAAGCCCGGAAATCGCCTAGTTTAGAAGAAAGTTTCCAATCTATTCCCGTCCCTTCCCATTGGCCATGGTGGCGCAAGATGCTGGCCTTTGCCGGCCCAGGTTATCTTGTGGCTGTGGGCTATATGGACCCGGGAAATTGGGCTACGGATCTGGCTGGAGGTTCCGGATTTGGATATTCGCTCTTATGCATTATTTTGATATCGAATTTGATGGCTGTTTTATTACAAGCTCTTTCCGCAAAGCTCGGTATTGCCACCGGACGAGATTTGGCGCAAGCCTGCAGAGATCATTTTTCACCCGGCGTAAACTTCTTCTTGTGGGTCCTCTGCGAAATTGCTATCTGTGCCTGCGATCTGGCTGAAATCATAGGTTCTGCCATAGCTCTAAAACTGTTATTCAATCTGCCGCTTCTATGGGGAGTATGCGTCACCGCCATTGATGTGTTGATCTTGATGTATTTTCAAAAGCTGTCGTTTCGCGCTATTGAAGGCATCGTCGTCGCTTTTATGGCAGTAATTACTGGATGTTTCTGGCTGGAAATCTGGTATTCTCAACCGGATCTGGGTGAGATTGCCGCTGGATTGATTCCCTCGATAGACATTCTTAAAAACCACGAAATGCTCTACATCAGCATAGGAATCTTAGGCGCAACGGTAATGCCGCACAACCTGTATCTGCATTCCTCCATCGTGCAAACGCGTAAATATGCCGACGATGAAAACAGCAAACGCACCGCCCTTAAATTTGTGTGCATAGACTCTACGGTAGCTCTTTCAATAGCTTTCTTCGTCAATGCCGCTATCTTGATATTAGCTGCGGCCGTCTTCCATAAGAGCGGCCATACGCATATTGCTGAAATTGAAGATGCCTATCAATTGCTTAGTCCGCTTCTCAATGTTCCCATAGCTAGTACCTTGTTCGCTTTGGCCCTGCTGGCATCGGGCCAAAACTCGACTTTGACAGGAACTTTAGCCGGACAAATAGTCATGGAAGGTTTTTTAGATATAAAGCTCAAACCATGGGTCAGGCGTTTGATTACGCGCAGCTTGGCGTTGATTCCAGCTATTATTTGTGTCGTCTTCTGGGGCGAAGAAGGTATCAGCCAACTGCTGCTTTTCAGCCAGGTCGTTTTGAGCCTACAACTCAGTTTTGCAATAGTCCCCTTGATTTGGTTTACTTCCGATCGGAAAAAAATGGGCAATTTCGTAAATGCACCCTGGACGAATTATCTAGCTTACACTTGCGCATTCATTATCATTGCCCTAAACCTAAAATATATATTTGACTTTATCCTTTCGTTTTTATAATTCAGTATAACGGATGTTCAGGAAAAACAAACCTATGTACAACAAGATCTTGGTAGCTTTAGATAATACGCCTGCGGACAACATATTGCTGCCCCATATCATCGATTTAGCACGCATACACCACTCGCAATTATTACTGGTGCATGTTGCAGAGGGCTGGGCAGCCCGCTACTACAATGAATTCCAACTGAAAGACTCCGAAGAAATACTCATCGATAAAACATATCTGCAAAAGATAGCCGCAGAATTGACACAAAAAGGTTTGCAAGTGGACATTTTTTTGGCTAAAGGTGAGCCTTCTGCCGAAATATTACATTTGGCAAAGCAGGCAAACTGCGACTTGATAGCGATGACTTCGCATGGTCACCGATTTTTTGCGGATGTCATTTTGGGTAGCACTATTGAAGAAGTACGTCACAAAACCAACATCCCCATGCTCATCGTCAGTGCCATTTAAAACCCAACTTTCTGTCTGTCACGTGCATAACACGCAGCCCCTACGGCCACAATACTGTCCTTGAAAGCTGTCGCCTGCACCTTAACACCATCTCGATTAGCTCCCATGCTATACCTGCATATTCCCCCTTGAATATGCTCGCACAGATTCGGCATGGCCCATCCTAATCCCCCACCAATTAAAATTACAGCGGGATTGAATACATTGGCATATCCTATGCACGCCGATATGATCGCCTGCTCTGCAAACTGCATGATAGTTTGCGATAATTCGTCGCCTTGATGAGCGGCAGTTAAAACCTCCTTGGCTGTGACCTTGTCTATATTGCCCCCGACCAAGGACATGAGGTGCAAGCCACGGGCCGCATCTTCCCTAAGGGCTGCCTTGGCCTTGGATGCCACAGCCCATCCGCTGGCTACAGCTTCAAAACACCCTCTGTGACCGCAGCTGCACATCGGTCCATGAAGGTCTATGGGAAAATGCCCTAACTCGCCGGCAGCGCCGGCAAAACCAGTCAAGAGAGTTCCCTGTGAGATCACCCCCCCACCTATTCCTGTGCCGATCATGATGCACACCAGATCGCTCACATCCCTGCCAGCTCCCAACTTCCATTCACACCAAGTGGCCGCCCTGACATCATTGATTACATGAACCGGCATGCGGAAACGCTCGCTAGCGATTTGCTGTAGGGGGATATTGCTCCAGTTGAGGTTCGGGGCAATTGTGAGGAAAGAGTTGTCGTGGGCTAGTTGCCCTGCTATACCTAATCCAATGGCTTCAGGAGGGCATTTCGACGTCTCTAAACAACCGTCGATGTGCGAGGAAATTTGCTCAAAACCTGCTTCAAAAGTATCGGTGCGGTAGGTTTCCACTATAAACTGCTGGCTGACCTGTCCATTCAAGAGGACTTTGGCAATTAATACTTTGGTTGCACCGATGTCGATACCTAAACACCAAGATTCATGATCCATACCTTCCTCTACAAAAAAAATTCTTTAAATTCATTCTTGCCATAAAATTAAGCACCTGATAAAATTGTTAATTAAGATGGCTATAATTAGGCAATCTAAATTTTAGGACACAACATCCATAAATAGACGCAACGTGTTTATTAAGTTATTAGTACAGTGACATTTATACCCCAAGAGCGCGATATGGGTATAAAAAACTTAATAAACCTTCTAGCACATAGGATTTAGCATGAAAGCCTTGGAAATTTTATCTAGGTTTTTTATAAGATTTCGTTATCCTGTCACCTTGCCTGAAGATCTAGCCCAGGCCTTGGGCATAGAACTCTCCAACTACATTACTTTCGACAAATTGGTCCACTCTCTGACATGCCCTTCCTGCCAACCTTCTAAGCTGTTCAAGTACATGTCTAGGGAAAAGGCTGAGCAAGCCTTTAGCCATGCACATAGCAAAGAGCTCTTCAAAAAAAATTCGCTGTTTTCTTTCTACTTCTCAGAGGGGTGGATGGAGTTTTCTTTAGAATTCGACGACCAGTCTCGGCTGCGCCGCCTCTATCTCCACCACAAATGCATACAAACTGAACGTGGGGTAGAAATCCCTCTTCAGCCTATACATGATATGCAAACCGCCAATATAACCACCGGACAACGAGAATCTGCCAAGTTGGGGTTAAACCCCAATTTACGCCCCTAAATCATACCATATAGCAATTGTAGGCAAATATAGATCCTTAATGCTATTTTTCAAAAATTGCTCTAAGAAATTTAGTATTATTTTTGAATTACACTAAGAAGACAGAGGCGCCGATGCTCAGAAGGTTCAGTCAAACCTGTCGGGTTTGACTGACAGCGCTAAAATTGTGCCGTTTAAACCAACCACACACTTTTTACAGTGATGAATATTTACCAACACAACAATTGTTGATATCGAATATCAAGGTGTTAAAGGCTCAGGTTGTTGAAATTGCAAGTGGAACTTAGCTGGCCCGATTTTATCCGTATGCTCGTAAATGATATCTACGATCAATTTATGTTTATTAGTCAACACGGTAAATTTCAGATTCTCCTCCCTCGTAATCGAAATGATCGCCTCTCCGGATTGCAGCGACTCAGTCAATTCAGGGGCTTCGACAATGGCTTTGAATTCAGCCAAAGTATGATAAAGAGGCGGGAGAATAGCACCGGCATAAGCGGTAACGAACGACGTTGCAAAACATAAGGCGAGTAATTTTCTCTTCATAGTGAATATATATCCTTTAAATTTAGAGGTAATTGAATTTATGGCTTCTTGGTGGCGGGTTCAGCATGTGCTTGGAGAAAATTATAAATAGCCAACTTTAAAAAGGCTGCTAATTCTTCTGGCTTAACCGACTCGTTTTCATCTGCACCAGTTGATTGAGCTGATATCAAGTAGTTCGGAATGCTGCTTTCCAGGATATTTCTCCAGTAATTGCGACTGTAGTGAGGCGCTGCTGCCAGGAATTGCTTAACTTGTTTGTATGTGGGTTTAAATTGAGCGATAACCTCCCCTTCCTTGAAGAAATTCATCCAGCCTTGAAATGCTTGACGCACTTCCAGAGGCAATTCCGCTTCGCTCAGAGTGTTTAAATCTGGCACCGAACTGCCCTTAAAAAGCCCCTCCACTGTGGACGTATAGCCTCTAGGAGCTTTAGGCCAGTTTTTCGGCTGCCACTCTTCAGCATACTCCAGGAATTCTTTAAAGTCGGAAGGAGATATCGACCTGTAGACAAATTCATCTTTCAGCAGCCGGGACCAGGTGTGATATAAAAAAAGAACTTCGGGAGGAGCTATGGCATAGGCATCAGATTCGCTCAGAACAAGACTTAATTTGTTTTCATATTGGAAGCCCGGTAAATACCCTGCCTTGGATTTAGCAAAAGTGCGCATACGCTCGGGAAATTGCCACAACAATATAGACAATTGCCGGTTAGTGACTTGTAAAAAAGGATTTTTCTCTACTTGAGCCGTCATGAACTGAGAATACCACCCTCTCGCCCCCCAAAACACTGCTATCAGACAGAGGATCACTATAAAGACGACCCACGCGGGCAAGGGATTTTTACTCAAGCTGTTGCTGATAAAATCTTTTTCCTGAAGCTCTTTTCCGGGTGGCATCATAAATCTCTAGTGTGTTGATTTTTAAAACCCATATTGAGCACGAACGGAAAGATAGTTGGTCGGCAGCTTGCAAAATTGCCCTTCCAAAGAATATCCATCATGGTATTCAACCAGAAACCTTAGCTTCCGACATAAGCCCACGGTCTTTCCCAATTCATAACCCAGGGCATAGGTTTGATCGAGGTGATGCTTGAAGTCTTTCTTCCAACGAAAATGCATGGCCAAGAACGGCTCACCATAAAGATTAGAACACTTTGCATAAAATCCCAAACCGCTGAACCTGACTTCGGTGCCGGCTTCAACATATAGGCGGGAACATTTGAATTCACGATCCATAGCTATGATGTAGCCTATGCCGGCATACAGGCGTATTTCGTCAGTGATGTCATTCGAAGCAAAGAAGTCCACATATTCGGCACTGGCATTACGGCGGTCAAAATCAGGGTGATCTATCAAGTACTCATCGCCGATGTGGCTGGATATGTGATAGCCGCGCAGCCGGAATTCCCAGGTACTAAAGGCATAATTCAGCGATAGGCCACCATAGTAATCGGCATTGATCAACGGAGAAGATTCGTGCAGGGGATCAAAAACCGCCCAAACGGCGCCATCAAGGTCCAACTCAAGCTCCCCATCCCAGGGGCCTAGATGCACCCAGCGATAAACCGGAAAGTAGTCTCCAAAAGAGACATCGATCACGTTTTTTACCAATACTTGATCGTCAAATCTCCACCCGGCGGAGTAACAGATCTGCCTGGGATCAGCAATCATAGGACGGTAAAGGATGGGATCTTCCGGCATCCATACGCCGCTCTTGCAGGTGTTTTCGAGCCTTTCGGAGTCGATGCTGGGTTGATATGTCACCGGAGGCGCTCCGGACTCATCGCAGTCATCATCACAGTAATCACAGTCTGTACCGCAACTTTCCCAGGTATCATAAATGTTGTCTTGCCCAGAGTAGACCTCATCGCCGCTCTCATTAGAATATGCAAAAGATACACTCGCACCGAGAGCCCCTCCAAGCAGTAGACATCTCATCATTTTGAACATAAACATCAATCCCCAAAGTTATAATAAAACTCTAGGTATATATCATGAAGAAAATATAGAAAAGAAAAAATTAACTTTATACAGGTAATTACAAAACAAACCCGCATCCAAGCAACACACCAAAAAGCATCTGCAGTAATGCTGCCAGCGCAAAATATTGATTGAATTTCACCGATGGCTCATTTTTCCATATTTTAGCCACAACATAGATAGCTAATGGCAATGCCAGTAAAGGCAGTACAAAATTCCATGCTGAATAATACCAAAACCAAAAAAGATTGAGAATAAAAGGCAGCAGTAGGCATACAGCTATTTCGCATCGGGCAAAATGTGTTCCAAAACGCACCGAGAGTGTCATTTTTTGAGTCGTTGAATCCTCAAGAATGTCTCTAAAATTGTTAATGGCTATAATAGACGTAGATAACAGGCCCATCTGGGTACCTAAAACAAATGCTGCGGGCGTATAGCTTAAAGTTTGCGAGTAAAACACACCGCCGGCGAGTATCCAACCATAAAACACCAACACAAAGATCTCTCCTAAGCCATTATAAGACAGAGGATAAGGGCCGCCCGTATAGCTGTATCCAGCCCAAACACATAAGAAAATAATAAAAAGCATTGGCCAGCCTGCTTGAATGTATAGTGGCCAGCTTATCGCTAAAGCTAACATATAGACGCCAAGCCCTGCTCTGTAGATGTCTCCAGGTAAAATCAACCCCGACTGAGATACTCGCTGAAAACCTAACCTGCGAGCTGTATCTTTGCCTTTAAAGCAATCCATGCCGTCGTTGATGAAATTTGTGCCTATGGTAATTAAAACTGCCACACATAACGTATCCAAGGCCAACCAAAAATTGACATAGCCGCTTTCATAAAAGACCAAAAATAGGCTGGCAAGGACTGTGGAAATGGGTACGCTCAAAGTTTTAATTCTACAGGCCATAACCCAAGCCTGAAGGGAATTCTGTTTTACACTAGTTGACATGATGACCCCATAAAAAATGATTTGCAAAATCGATATCCACCACTATAATGCTTTGCAAGTTAGAAAACATAGATATTTTCTAATTTGTTTTATAGACAATTCTCATTTAACCAAGGAAATCATCGTGTCAGGAATCTACTCACCTACATCCCATATTCCGAAACAAACACCTGTTTTGGATTATCATGAAAAATATGCCTCCAAAGTCATTGGTGTCATTACTGCTATTGCTATAGGAATAATCGCTGCCATTGGGGCCTTTATATTGGTGCCTTTGCTCACCGGGACTACCTGTCTAGGCATGTGGATTGGAACCACGGGGCTGGTCGCGGGCGTATTTAGCCTGGGTGCGTATTTCGCGAGTAAAAAAATCGCTGAAGAGTTTATACGCATCATGAAGTAGCATTACATCGCCCCCCTTTTCTGCATTTTATATCACATTAACTATCAAGCGCATGCAATTAAAAATAGATTGGCACAGTTATTGCCTATATAATGGTGATCACCTAGAAAAAGTGTAAATAATGCTTGAGGTTTATAATGAGGGTAGATAGAGAGAATAAAGAGGGGGGTGATATGAAACACATCATATCTAGCTTAAAACAGCTATTAGCCTCAATAAAAAAAGGGGATACTGTATTCTGCCGACCTGATCATACCTGGGCGGTTCAGAATTCATGGATTTCTTTTCTTTTCAATATTCTAAAAATAACTTCTAGTCGTTTATTCTCCATTGCCTATACTTTAAACTACTATTATGACCAGATAGAGCGCATTCCGGTCGAGCTGAGCTCGGACATCACCCAAAAAGATCAAAACGCCGAGGTTTATGGGGATCTCATCGAAGTCACCCATCAACTATTCCGCGATTTAAACGGAGCCAAATCGGCAGACTCCCTGAGTATAGTCCATCAGCTGAAAAGAAAATACGTAGGATTACTTTATCGCATCGAAGCTCCCAACGGAGGCGTTGACATTTCCGTGGTTCAAAAAAGCTTACTCCCCGAACTAAAACAGATGGCCGAAGCTTGGAAGCTATCCGACAAGAACTGTGTAGAAAAAAGCTTACATCCAGAGGAATTGGCAATTTTGAAGCAAACAGCATGCTATCCGCTCTTTGTCGAATTGCTTTTTGAAGATACTAACCTGCAAAAAAGCTATTTTGAATGGTCTTTGAGAGACAAAAACCCCATAGCTCCCTTCATTGAGTTCCCCTACTTGCAACAGCTTCTGGTCGACTGTTCCTTAAATGGCAGAATCAGCCGTTTCGGCGGTGAAGTGCTAAGAATTCAAATGCAGCCCGTGGATAAACTGAAAAGCCAAAAAATCTTGACGCTTCCATTTGAAGGCAAACCCCTTAGCCTTTTAGATGAAAATCTCCTCATCACCTTTCGAGGCAACTATCGTTTGACACTAGCTGAGGTTTTCAAGGTGTTTAAAGATAAAATGTATAAAGTCGGCAACCTGGAATTCATGCAAGAAGGCATCATCAACTGGAACGTACATCATCTCGGGTGGTGGGATGCCGATAAACAAGCCTATCAACAAATAGATTTAGAGTCTCAGTCGTGGTGGTCCCAACTGCCCTTGCTAGAGAAACTCAGCAAAACCGAAGCAGCTGAACGCTACCACCTTCCGGCAGATGGATATCATTGGATTGTGGGAGCTAAAGCTACCCGCGGCACACCCACTTTAGACTATGATCAAACACATGCCTTTATGGAAATTGCCATCCCCAGCGATAATCACTTAAGCTATACCGTCTATAACTTTGGAAAGTTCTCCTATCAGTTTCCAAGCTCTTTTTTCAATAGTTTAAGCACTTTCTGCCTCAACATGCACGCCACCATCGCCTATCCGGATGAGAACATTTTCTATACGCATCGCCAAACAGGGTGCTACCCTTTCCTTATACCCCAGAGCCAAGGATTAAAATTAATGCAGTTTATCAAAGAAGACATGATCAAAGCCCGAGGCTTGAACCTGGTCTTCCAAATTGAATCTGAAAACTGTGCAAAATGGCTATATGAAAAGCTGCTTACGGTCGTCGAAGAGGACATCCCGGATTTTTTCAGAATGTCTCTGATGCATACCACTCCTGTAGGATTTGTAGGAGCTTGCTATGCCTTAATGAGAAAACTAGGCTTGACTATAGAGACCCAGTTCCGCTTGCTCACTTTGATCCATATACCTTTTGGCGCTGGCAAAGGCACGGTTATCGTAGAAAACGGAAGAACTGTGGTCAAATCCCTAGACTCGCACGACTTCTGGAAAACCTCCATCGTGTACCTTCCGGCACTCCTCGTGGAAAAAATCCACTCCGGACAACTTGTGGTCGGCTATAATCGCGCTCATCCTTACAGAAACCTTTCCAGTCAACCTGTAAAGATCGACACTTCCAGGATGTTTCCTATCCTGCCTTTAAAATCTGCGCGCTCCCCGTATGCCCCCCTTTCGATACCACTTCAATATTCACGGAATGCCCTGCACCAAGAACCTTTATATGCCCCATCCATGCGACGTTGGTCTTAACATGAATGGGCATCTCTAGTAGTAGTACTAAAGCAGTGTACAACAGCATTCCTGCTTTTGCGGACGTCTGATCAAAGGTTGATGATCATCATATGTAGCTCTTCGAGCAGCTGGGGGTATTGGACTTTGATATGTCATTGATTTATAACGCGCTAATTGTTGTCCATATCTGATCAAAGCATCAAAAGCGGACTGGGAAACGGTTAAAATTCTGATCTGTACTCGTTGATGGCTACGCAATGCCGCCAGCTTTTCCTCATCTAAAACAGCCAATAACTCGCTTTGTTCTAAATTGATCTCACGTTCCCAGTAAAACTTGTTCAGACCGGACCCAGGATGATAATTGACTTTTGGATCAACCACAAAGACCGTAGGATCCGCTGCGATGATTTTTAGAGCTACGACGCAGTGGTCAGCTGTAATCGGTCTTGATTTCAAGGCGTTGCTTAGCTCTCTCAAGCTACGTTCATTGCTATTGCGCAAAATATGTCCAGCCAATCCTTCAATTATATCTTCCGAAATCCCCTTGTCACTTTCAACCTTTCTAACTGTATCATAATTAGTACTAGACACACCCACTGATATTTCACTAGCTCCTACCAGACTCATAGTTGCTCCTCTTAAATAGATTTAAACTGTTACTTTTGTTGCCAAAGCAAAACCTGAACCCCGGGGCTTTGGCTATCTCTAAATTCCAAATTTTCAGGTTGTTTGTTTATAAATTAAGTAGAGATTATTTTTCCACTATTTTTTGAAAAAAATACTTTTTCTTTATAAATGAGACTATTCACACTTCCCTACAAAAAATAAGGTCTTGATTAACAGAGCTCACAAAGTACATACATTCTTAGAAATCATGGCTCAGTCAGTTTGGGCATGAGTGAAGCGAATGCCCAAGCTGATTGTGCCATGACTTTTTGAGAACTTACTAAAAAAAATAAGTTAATAAACTTGTAATTATATTTTATTTGGTTTATATTTATCTTTATACAATCTTAATATATTAATGTTAAAATATAACTTCAAGTTAATAAACAAAGGAGTGTTTAATGAGTATAGCTGTAAAATCAAATCCTATCAATCTAGGGACAAAAATCGACCAGGGAATAGCTTACCTTGAAAAGAATATCATCAATTCCCGCCCGATGAAATTTATTAAGCATACGCAAACTGTTGTGACCATGAATCGCTTATTTCATGCCCTTACGCTTCAAGTAGATAAGGTCGTCAACGGCAATAATCCCAGCGCAATCGCCCGCTTCTTCAAAGAAGAACCTGTAACTGTAGGCCTAGGCGCCGCTCGATTTTTAACCGTATTCAACATTTTGGGTAATGCCACCAATCTTGTAAAATCCATTAAATCCGGTATTGAATCCAAGAAAAAGATACAGAAGATGGATGCCTCGTTAAAGGCTGCTAAAGCGGCAACATCCCTCGTCGGAAATGCCGAAAACATCGCTAAAGGTCTGACTGCGGTCAGCAAGGCGATTAAAGTCGCTGAAGTAGTGAATCACGTTTTTGGAGGCTTTAACATAGCCGGTTCTGCTTTAGGTTTAGTATTAACAGGCCGCGAGATCTATCAAACTGAAAAATGCTACAGGAAATTTACACAAATCCGAAGCACAGACTATAAAGCGCTTAACAAATTCCTTACTGACGATGCCAATATCAGAACATTAGGCATTGAAAAGTCTAAAGAATTTAAGCAGATCGTCAACAAAATGGTCGATAACACTAAAGTTCTGAATGCCGAAGAGCAAGAGAAAGTCGATTCCTTAGTAAAGGATTTGAAAGGCCGCTTAAAGACAAAGCAAGCCACACATACCATCAGCGTCTTAAGCGATTGCTTCAACATTGTCACAACAGCTTTAGCGATTGCCTCTATAGCCTTCCCTCCCTTGCTAATTATTTCCTTAGCCTTTGGATTGGGCACTTTAATTGGAACGCTGGTTCATAAGCAGATCACAAATTATCAGTTCGAGCAGAAAATGGGCATGATTGAATCTTGTCCAAAAGAGCTGTCGGATGTACAAGCTTGTGCTTGGAAAGTCCGCCACTTCTTCCAGTGGAACACGAAAAATATGTTTAGCTAATTTGACCGTTATCTCGATTCTTAAAACACCATTAAGAATCGAGATTAATAAAACCTATAAATCTTTATATAATATTTAAATTATAAATGTATAATTAATTATAAACAACAACAGAAAAGTTATTAATATGCGTATAGATTTAAATAAACACCTAAAGTTTCCTAAATTTGACGCAGTGATCAAATTTATAGAAAAAAAAATAGTCTATCACTTAGGCATGCGCATCATGAACAAACTCGAGACTGCAGCTTCCACAGCTCAACATTTTCACCAAATCGCCTCGCAATTCGATACCCTCCTTCCCTCTCTAAAGCCGGGACCTTTTGGCTCACTATTAAACTCCAGCACCTTAAAAGCACCCCTAGGGGCCACGGGTTTTTTAAGCGTTTTCAACATCCCCCAAAATCTCACCAATTTTGCAAAATCGATCAAAACGGCGATCTATAGCCACAAACATATCGAGAAGTTGGATGCCTCCTTACAAGCCTTAGAATCTTCCACATCTGTTGTCGGGACAGTCGACAATATCATCACAGGATTAACGGCCATCCAGCCGGCCATTAAAGTCGCCCAAGTCGCTAGCCACGTATTTGCCGGTTTTAATATTGTTAACGCCGCTGCCGGTTTGGCCATTAAGAGCAGGTCCATCTACAATACTCACACCTGCTATCGCAGACTCAAGCATATACGCTCCACTGATTATAAATCCTTGAACAAATTCTTCAACGACAACAAAAACCTTGCCATTTTAGGTATTGATAAAACCGAAAAATTCAAAAAAATTGTTAATCAAAAAGTAGACAACACGCATATATTGAATCGCCAAGAGCAGGCTGAAGTCGATGCCTTAATAAAAGATTTAAAAGGCCGGCTGAAAACCAAACAAACCGTGCATAGCATTGGGATTATAACGGACTGTGTGAACCTTGTTAATTCAGCTCTGGTTTTGGCCTCCGTAGTTTGTCCGCCTTTTTTAATAGTAGCCGCCACGTTCGCCATCGTCAACAACGTAGGCATATTTTTGCATAAACAGATCAGCGATTATAAATTCGAACAGAAAATGGGGCTGACTCAAAAATGCCCAACCGATCTCAAAGGCAAGGATGCCGTAGCATGGAAAGTCAACCATTTTTTCAAATGGAATTATCACGCATTTTTCCATCCCAATAAGGATGTCTAATCAGTCACCAGACCTTCCTGGCGCTCGAGATCTTGATAATAGCTAGATTGGGTAGTATCACCCAGGCATTCGTAAAATAGTGACAGCTGTAAATACAGCTGTCTTCTTTCCCAGACAAAAGCTTTGTGTATCCAGCCCGATTCCAAGTGGATACGGCCATTATAAAAGTGATTGAACAAGGTCCATGATCTAGGATGTGTGATCTCTATCGATCCCGAAAAATGGGCGATGGCAATATCCTGACCTTCAGAGACAAAAAGCCAGCAGCCGTAAAGAAAAAATAAAAGGGAACTTTCGTAGATAAGCTCTTCATAGGGATAGGAACTTAAGATCTCTTCTGCCTCTTTCCATTGTTTTTCTAAAAGCAATCCCCAAATGCGATAACAATCAACTGTTTTTTTGGTCTCGGAGCTTAAAACACAATGATTTTGCTCAAGGCAGACGTGCATATCCCGGATCTTATCGGTCAGACGATACCGAAGGGCTTGTCGCAGCAAAAACAACAGGCACCGCTCTTTCTCATCACAGAGCTTCTGAAGAGCCTGCGCTTGCATAGCTGCGACAGCAGCATTCAACGTGTTCGGATTGCAGGCTAGGAGAGCGATGTCTACGCAGTTTAGCATCACGAGAACTTCCTGAGGAAGATTTTTGCGTTCCAGCTTGTCTATGCATTTTTTGGCTGTGTTTACCGCCCCCATCTCCAGTAGGGAGTAGAGCACATTGCCCAAGGTTTTTGCTTCTTGGTTAGGGCTTTTATTTACGGCAACTCCAGCCAAATCCTCTTTTACCGATGTGTGCGATGCCCCTTCGGGGCTGCCTTTGCCTGAACTACCCTCTTTTGCTCCATTCTGGGGCTCGTGAATTTTTTTAACAGGAACTGCTGTTTTAATTAACTCCTCGAATATTTCGGAGAGAATATAATGTTTGGAAAGCCAAAATGCCAGGATGGTAGATATATACACCGGATCTGCTTGCGAGTCTTGATGAGGAGCTTCCGCCGTGATAAATGGCAAGTGTTCCCAGTGCTTTTTCAGACTATTGAATAATTTTTGAACATTCCAATTATGGGTTAAATCCTCCATGTGCCTTAATAAAAGAAGAATAAAGCGGTAAGTAGCCAAGCGATTATACCTGGAACTGGTATGCATGCGATATAAGATCTGCTCTTTCAACACCGGCAATAGGGGGTGCTTAGGATACCGTCTGAAAGCCAGTTCAAAACACTTCACCTCTTCATCGTTTTCATTCAGCGTTTGATATACTAAGGCCTTACCCAGATATTCAAGAGGCCCACCTGGGGTTTTATGCAACTTTTCAAATTCTTCTAGAGCTTCCTCAAACAAAGCTACGGCAGCCTGTTTAACTTCTGTAGCTTTGGCTTGTTCTAACAAAGTGATGCCGGCTCTAAAGATAGCTTCTCGCCCTTCAGCCCTTCCTGAAAAGGCATAACCAATCCTTCTGTATTCACTCAAGGCAGCAGCATAATCTTTCTTTGTCAAGAAGGCATCAGGAACAGCTAAGCAGTTGACCATCACGTTTTGGCTCCCCACGAAGACATAAAAATCTTTAATGCTGAAATCTGCATCCCTTGATAAAAGCCCTACGTGTGTACCGATAGATGGCAAATGACTGGTATAGGACAACTGCAAGATGTCGTTGATATATACGTTGATTTTGCTTTCTATTTTTTCAATTTTCACACGATACCACTCTTGCCTCTGCAAATATAAATCCGGACTGTGCATCACTTCGACGGTCGATCTCAACAACTTAGTCGAACGGGTAAGTTCTGAGCCTAGCCACAAGCAATAGCCGTCGTTCAAGTGCACCCGCTGAGAAGCTTCAGGTATGCCTAGTAAAAATCCGATACCGTGGCCTTTTTCACCCAATTTTACCATGGCCTCTATCATAATAGTGTCACTGAAAGAGCTTTTGGAAATCATTAAACTTACCCAATCGGAAATTTCAGGCCCGCGAGTAATGGCGATATGTTCTGCGATTAAGACATTTTCCTGAAATTCCCAATCGGATTTATTAAAAATATCCAAATGAGCCACGCTGTACCATTCCGAGCGTCCTTCGATGTAATTCTCCAGGTCATGTATCAACTCTTGTACAGTGTGATAACGTTCTTCCAGATTTGTAGACAGACATTTCAAAACAACCCTAGAAAGCATTTTAGGCACATCTCTATAGGGAGCTACTTCTATGGGATCATAGAGGACTTCCGTATGCATTTTCTCCCTAAACTCCTTCAAGGTACCTCTTTTGAAGGGTAGGCGCAGGGTCAATATTTGGTATAGTATAACCCCCAGTGAATAGATATCGGACTGAAAGGTGGCCGGACAGCCCATAGCTCTTTCGGGTGCCATGTAAGAAACCGTGCCAACAACTCTTCCGATGCGTGTGATTTGATGCAAGGAGGCTGGTTCTGAAATCTGCGGAAATTCCTCGTCATCTTTTGGCAAAATATTGGGTTCCACAATTTTAGCTAGTCCCCAATCCAAAATTAAAACTTCGCCAAACTGCCCTAAGATGACATTTTCGGGCTTGATATCACGGTGGAGCACGCCTTTGGAATGGGCATATGCGATAGCTTGGCAAATATTTAAAAAGATGCGCACGAGATAAGGGATCGAACCGCTAGTACCATCAGGCTTGTGTTCGTTTTTTTCAGCTGTTTTGAGTTGGCGCAGCAATTGTTTGAAAGTCAACCCCTGCACATATGGCATGGTATAATAAGTGTGCTTGTCTTTGCCATGTATGGAATAGATGGGGATGATTGAAGGATGCGTAAGTTGGCTGGTTATCCTGGCTTCTTTTAAAAAACGATTTTGCATTTGAGCGTGCTCGACCAGGTCGGTGCGGATGCGTTTTAAGGCAATTCTTCTTCCACAGCTGGTGTCGTAAGCAAGGTACACTTCACCCATGCCCCCTTTGCCCACTTCTTTTAAAATTTGAAACGAATCTAGAGAAAATTGCACAGCTTCTTTCTCTGGCTGATGCCCAGGGATCAAGGTAGCTGAACTATTGAAAATGGCCGGATTTTCTGAGCCTTCGGATTGGGAGGATAGCTCCTTATTTTTGTCTGGCACCAGCAGCACCCCACAAATGCAGCAGTAGAGAGGCTCCTGTTGATTTTGTGTAAAAGCTATTTGATAGCTAGCCTTACAACTAGCACAGGTAAATAGGGGAATGTCATCCATGGCGTTGTTCTGCCAATGTTTTCCATAGAATTCTGGACTCGAGGGAGGCATTTTGAACGAAGCAATTATTGCCTAAGGTTTCATCAAAATATACCCCATTTAAGGAACTATAGGAAGCTACCATTTGATAAAATAAGGCGTTGATGCCATGTTCGTCTCTTTCAGGCAGGGTGTATCGAAAACCGCAGTGTATGAGCGTGATGCCATCGTTTTTCCATTTCGCCATAGCCAATCTGATAGCTTCCTCCACACAGCCGGCTTCAGTCCCGGAATCTTTTTCTTCGCCTCCAGGCTCTATCTCATACCATCTATAATTGTTAACGGGAGACTTACGCAAATAGAGGTATCTCGAGGCTTCGCTTCTCGTCAATATCTTGCCTATATGTATTAGATTCTGAAGTGTATTGTTCATACTCTAGGGGTTTGCTAAGATAAAACCTGTAGGTTCATTCAAATTCCATAATAAACGATCTCCGGGTTTTATGCCATGCTTCGCAAACCAATTTTTATTCATTTCCAATGCATATTGCACTAAACGCTTAGAGGTCACTCTGTTATTAAAAAAGAACGTTTCATCCTTAAGGTCCGGATAGGCCTTCATTTCGTAAATTTCCACAAGGGTGCTCTTTTCATC
>CAYMKI010000053.1:0-17415 GCA_964390695.1 uncultured bacterium | reverse complement strand
AGCAAAACTACCCCTTTCATTAGTATCCAAATATCGTAATTACGATTTCCAAGCTATTCGGATTTGACAGGGTCTAAAATCTTAAAATCTCGGATCATCAGCTGTATGCTTTGCCCCTGGTAGTCGTTAATCTGCGGGGTGAAGGCTATCCTGAGCTGCATGTCTTTTTTACGCAGCAGGGGGCTTTGTGAGGCTCTGTTGAAGGCTATCCCTTCGAAGACATGATCGCCCTGTTCCAGATATAATTTTAGATGCGTCTTACCTATGACTTTAGGCGGCCAGGCTTGTTTGCAATCGGTATAAAAGACTGGCGAGGGGTTTTCATTGCCAAAGGGTTCTAACAAACGTATGGATTCCATGAAGTCGAAGCTGAGGTCTTCGAATTTGACTTCGCTATCCAAGTAGAGCTTGTTGACCACATCGTTATCATTAAGCTTTTCGTCAACGACCTTTAGAAAGCGCGTTTTAAATTCTTCGATGTTTTGTTCTCTTAGGGTCATGCCGGCGGCAAAGTCGTGTCCGCCAAAGTTGAGCAGCAAGTCTGCGTTGTCTTTCAATACATTGAGCAGAGGGAATTCTTGGATAGACCTTAAAGATCCCTTTCCTATGCCTTTATCGATGGCTATGATGATGGTAGGCCGATTGTATTGCTTGGAAATGCGGGTAGAAATGATGGCGATTACGCCGGGATGCCATTTGTCGGAGGATAAAATGATGGCTTTATGCTGCAGGATTTCGGGCGATTGGCGGATCATGTTTTCTACGTCGGCAGACATATTCCGTTCGATTTTCTGCCTTTCGATATTATTGAGGTCTAATTCCAAAGCCATTTTTTCTGCGGCGATGACGTTGCGGATGAGGAGCAGCTGAACGCCTTTTTGAGGATCGTCGATTCTTCCCAAGCTATTTAGACGAGGGGCTATTTTGGAGGCGATATTGAAGGTGGAGATGTCATTTAGATCTACGTCAGAAATAGAAACTAGCTTGCTGAGGCCTATGCGTTTGGTTTTGCGCAACTGTTTGATGCCATAGCGGACGAGTATGCGGTTTTCATTTCTTAGGGCTCCCATATCGGAAATGGTACCTAGGGCAACGAGGTCAAGGTATCTTTTCAGGTCTATTTTTTTAGGGGAGATTTTACCTTCGGCCACTAAGTGGTTGGTGACGGCATGGGCGAGCTTGAAGGCTACGCCGACACCTGTTAAATCGCGGTTGGGATAGGCGTTATTATAGAGCTTGGGGTTCAATGTGGCGATGCAGTGGGGGATTTTATCGGTGGGCTCGTGGTGATCGGTGACAATCACATCGACATTTTTCTCTACCACTTTGGCTATCTCGCCTGCAGCGGTAATGCCGCAGTCTACGGTGATCAGGAGCTTGCATTCATTTTTTAAAGCATATTCGAGTGCTTCGATGATGAGGCTTTGGCGCAAGGAACCGCGTGTGGAGACATAGTAATAAACATTTGCTCCAATGTATTGCAGGAATTCTGTCAGAAGAGCCGTACCTGTCATCCCGTCGACATCATTGTCGCCGTAGATGAGGATGTTCTCGCAGTTATCTAGCGCTCGGCATATTCTAGCTACAGCTTGGGGCATTTCGGCTAACAGGAAAGGGTCATGCAGGTCCGGCAGCTTAGCGTAGAGGTAGTCATGGATTTCTTCTAGGGACTTGAATCCACGGGATACAAGAAATTGTGCGATGACAGGGTGGAGCTTGAATTCTTTAATGATATTATCCCTTAAAGGGGTATCGTTATGAGGATAGATCCAGATGGGATCTTCATTTGATTGCCAATGGTACATTATTCATTCTCCAAAAGGTACATATATACACTATACAAGTACACGGATGTCAAGGATCTTCGGCAGTGAATGTGCTCATTGCCCTGATTCTTGTCGGCAGAGGCAAGCGTGTATAGGAAAACTGATTGTCCTTGGGTAAGTTACCCTTGATCAGCAGCCCTAAGCGCCTTTTATTGGTTTTGCCCAGAAACTCCCTGGATAGAGTTAAAAATTGCTGGTACTGCAAGGCGTTGAAGCTGTCTATCCTTTTTTTCATCCAATCGAAGTCTGCATGGTATTTAAAGGCTATTTTGTTCAGGAGTTGTCCCATCTCGTTAATATTTTTGGCGGAAGCCTGTAACTTTGCTACCAAGGCTTTTTTAAACGTTTCAAATCGCTCTGGCGGGATTTCTTTTTCCAATTCCTGTAAGTAGCCTTCGATAAATAATTCGAAACGCGCCAGCAGATCGCGAGGGTCGTGGGTGTTCGTTTGTACTCCAAAAAAATCAAACAGCTGTTTCTCGATGTCTTCTCCGGCGCTGGCGACTATATAGCCGGTTTGTTGCTGCGTGCGCAGTTGGGCAAAAAAAGGTTCATTCATGGCCTGCATAAGGATCTGCTGGGCAGCTCTTTTTTGAAAATCGAAATGGGGATTTTCTATGGCTAAAAAGGCGGCGTTGCCTTTGACATCCACCTTAGTTTCGAGATAAAAGGGGCCTTTATCGTCAGGTAAAATGATCACTTCGGTTTTCTGCTGTTCTGACAAAGGATATGCTTCGCCTTTTAACACTTCGTAAAATGAAGCAGCCGCTTCTTTGGCTTCATTTTGGATAACATTGCCGAACATTAAGCCTTCGACATAATTGATCTTGAACAGTTTTTCAAAAAACTCATTGTATTTTTTAAAAGAAATGCGCCTCATAGCTGTGGCTTTAGATTTGTTGCCGGCGTATTTTTTGTAGATGATTTCTTTGAAAAGTTCGCTGGCCTGTTGCAGCGGAGACTCTTTAGCGGCATTTTGGTAATCGCGCAACAGGATGTCTTTAAATTTTTTAAAGTTTTGTTCGGTTATAGGTTCTAAGAATTTTTTTAAGATCTCGTCTAAGAGCAGGTGGGCTTTATCGCTATAGCCTTCTATCGATAAAGCTATGCCATTCTCTGTACGGGCTATGGAGAAGTTTAGGCCGCCCATAGCTGCCGAGTAAGTAGTGGTATTGAGGTTCTCCAGGGCGTTTTTTACAAACACATCTGCCAAGACGACGCTTTCGGCCCTGCCATTGTCGATGGCGGGAGTTTTGATTTCGAAAATCCAGCAGACTTTTGGCTGTTGAAAGTTAGAGTCGGGAGCGTAGTAGATTTTCGCATGCACATCATCCATAATCAGGGAAGGCTTTGGCCACAAGGGAACCTCAGAGGATTCTTCGGGAAATACTTGGACGAGAGATAAGTGTTCCGGTATGTAAGGATTGGGTGCTGGTAAATCGATTTGAGCGTGAGGGGTGGCAGCCTGCCACTTTTTCACTGTCTCTTGCTTAATGGGTACGGTAGCATAATGAACTCCCAGCCAAGGTTCGGTTTGATCCGTTTTAACTCCGGTCATACTGGAAGGCGCTGTGACCATAATATGGCAATTATCGGGAGTCAGAGCTTTCAGAAGATCCTCGATAGCTTTAGGGTCATATTTCTGGATGACTTGCGAATAAAGGGGAAAGGTGGTCAAGTCTTCGCGGTTGAGCCATACAGTATGTTTAAAGAGCGTGCCGAAAGCATCTTCTCTCTGCGGGTATTGATAATGGATTTTATCCATCTGCTGGATTTCATTGAAAAGATAAGGGGGTATGCCTTTTTGCCGCAGAATAGCCAAGGCTTGAAAGACTCTTTCAATTACCTTGTCCACCTGATGCACGCCTAGATCGGTGAGTTCAATGTTGAGGTAGATTTCCTGGTTATTAGGGCCCAGCCAAGTAGAGCCGCAATTAAGCGCATCTGCCAGCTCTTCTCGCTTTAATTCTGCCAGCAAGCTCTCTTTGCCTTCATGGCCTAAGACAAAGGAAATCAAACTATCCGGTTTGGATTCCATAGTCTGTTGAACATTTCCCGGCACATCCCAAACCAGAGTCAATTCTCTGATATTTTTAATCGGTTCTACATACACCATCTGGTCAGCAGCTGTTTTGGAAAAAAGGGGCAGAGGATTACGGGTGGGTTGTGCTTGTGTATTAGGGATCCCTGAAAAATCTTGTACGACCATTTTTTTTAATTGGTCTAGTGGCAACGAAGAGACGATCATCAAGCGCATCAAATGGGAGCTGTAGTGTTTCAGATACCATTCTTTTAGGATTTCTTGAGAGACTTTAGACAGGGTAGAGCTATTGCCTATATTGAACGCATGATAAGGATGCTCGGGATTTGCCATAGCTTTCAACGTAAAGACTTGGCGCACATCATCATTGTCTAGGTTCTGCGCGTATTCTTGGTCGATAGCATTCAATTCGCGGTTCACACCGGAGGGATTGAAGAGAGGTTCTTTAAAAAAATAGGAAAAACGATCCAAAGCTTCCGTAAAGGCGTTGTTGTCGATGGAAAAAAGAAAGCAGGTGTAATCATTGGTGGTGTAGGCATTCGAGCTGCCGCCATGCTCTTTAATATAACGGTCGTATTCAGACTCGTTTGGGTATTTCTTGGTTCCCAAAAACAGCATATGCTCCAAAAAATGCGCTAAGCCAGGATAAGCCTTAGGATCATCCCAACTGCCCACTTGCACCAGTAAGGCTGCTGCGGACTGGTCGGCATTGGGATCGGAGATTAGGTATGCTTGCAGACCATTATTTAGCTGAATTTTGGCCGTGCTGGTTTTTGCAAAGGAGGGTGTCAATATAGGTAAAGTGGCTTTATCTTGGATTTCTGTATACTCTTCAGATCCTTCTAGACATACAGATTGAAAAAGAGTCATAAAGTAGAGGCATGGGAATAGGCATTTCAATCTGAACTTAGGCATAGGATTAATCCTTTATGGGGATAGAGGGTTTAGAGATAATGCGTTCATATTCATTTTTTACAAGGTTCCAAATATATTCTGCCCGATGCTTGCGTTTGGAGCGCTTATCTTTGGCATCGGAGCCGGGATAATGGAGCATGTCGATTTCAGGGCCAAAGGCCAGGTGAATGGGCGTGCACTTGGTGTGCCGGCCTTCGCCAATCTCTTTCCTCGTGCTATGCGGCGGCGGCAGCAGATCATAGGTCGCTAAGGCCATGGGATAAAAATGGGTGGGATGGCCGGATTGCTGCGCCATCAGCCAAAACATCTCTATGCTCTGCGGATCAAAAGGCGCCACTTCCACCACGCCGGATGGCCCGGGGCGATCGCGTCCGCCGCTAGGAGCCACATATATGCATTTGCCGCCTTCGGCCAGCAGCTGGCTCATGCGTTTCATCGTCGAGTTGTTGTGCTGCATGCGCTCCAGCTTTAGTTCGATGGAATCTTGTTCTATATATTTTTTGGAGAAAATACATAGAAGGTTTCTGCCCATGCTCAAAGGTACAGCCAAGGGATCCGTGATCACACGATGTCCGGCGACAAAAATCATCTCCTCGGCCAGTTGAGGATACGAAGATTCAAGGAGCAAGCTTATCGCCTGGGGATCGGGTTCCGTCTGATGATTGGCAAGAAAGATGACGTTGTCATTTTTCTTCAATTGGGTGTCGATCGAGGCTAGGTGTTCAAGGCCTGAAAGCGTAGAGGATTCGAATATAATCAAAGGGCGCAGAAGATCTAACCCCAGCTGGTAATAGTCGACGGGTTGTCTGATGCAAGGGTGATAGGGTTCGAAGGCAAAGGGAGAGGCTAACTGTTTGATGACCAGATCTAAAAATTGCAGCAGCACAGATTCGTATTCGGAAATGGCATGGCCATTTTGTGTGATTGCAAAGCAATAAGTTTGATAAAACTTAGAGAGGATCTGAGACAGCTTGGGGGAGAGTTGCCCGTGCTTTTGATAATATTCTAATTTTTCTTTGAATTTCATGGTTTAGGCTCAGACTTCAATTTTTTTGTTGTTAAGGCTAGAGACGAAATAGAAATCATTGATATGCATATTTTCATTCGTTTCTATTTCCAGGCAGGCATTTAATTCTTCGCACATTTTATTTAAATAGTGCTTATCAAATTTCTCGATGTATTGATGTAGATGGGGATGCAAGACCAATTTCAAGGCGTACTGCTGCCCTACAAGGATGACTTTCTTCAAAGCCCTCTCGATTTCAATAGTTAGGCTTTCATGTGTTTTGACCAAACCACTTCCAACGCAGTAAGGGCATTCGGTAAAAATGGTCTGATGCAAAGAGCCGCGATTGCGCTGTCTGGTCATTTCCACCAAGCCAAATTCGCTCATGCCCAGGATGGTGCACTTCGCAGAATCCTCTTTCATGCAATCTTTCAATTTATCTAAAATACGCCTTTGGTTTTTTCTCAAACGCATGTCGATGAAGTCGCAGATGATTAAACCGCCTATATTGCGCAACCGCACCTGGCGGGAAATCTCCTCAGCGGCTTCAAGGTTGATGCGCACCAAAGACTCTTCCACGTCGTTCTTATTGCCGCTGCTCCGTCCAGAGTTGACGTCGATGGTATGCATGGCTTCTGTGCGGTCGAAATATAGATATCCACCGCTGTTCAGCCAGATTTTGCGGCGCAGGGTCTTTTCTATTTCCCTTTCCACGTTGAATCTTTCAAACATGGGAGTTTTGTCGCGGTACAGTTCGATGCGCAAAGGGTGTTCGCTGGCATAGCGGCTATATAACCTTTTGCAATGTTGGTACGTAGCGTAGTCGTCCACAAGCACGCGTTCAAATCTCTTATCGATGGCTGTGATCACAGCGCGCTTGATCAAGTCGGACTCGGCAAACAGCAGGACAGGTTCTGAAGACTTCTTGAAATTTTCCATAATGGAATGCCAGGTATTCAGCAGTTCATTGGCTTCATCAATCAGCATCTCCGGGGTGGCATAGGTGCTGGCGGTGCGGCATATTAGACCCATTTCCTGCGGCATCTCAAAAGAGCGTATGAATTTTTTTAACTTCTCTCTGGCGGCACGATCTTCAATTTTTCTTGAAACTCCGCGATGGAAGGAATTAGGCAGTAACACCAAGTAGCGGCCCGCTATAGATACATTGGAGGTCAAGCGAGCGCCTTTGGAGCCTATGGGTTCTTTGACTACCTGCACCAAGACGGTTTGGTCAATGTTCATGACTTGATCGATGGCTTGTTTTTCCTTTTGTCTCTTGTCAACGTTTTTAGCAGTGTCTATGTCGAAATCCATGTCATAGAGCTGTTCAAATTTCTTGGTGTTTTCTATGATATCGGAAATATGGATAAAGCCGTTATCTCCTTCATCGATATCGATGAAGGCAGATTGGATATTGTGCAATATATTGGTCACGCGGCCGCGGTATATATTGCCGGTCAGTTGACGTTCTTTTTTTCGTTCAACTACAAGATCATGCAGCTGCCCATTTTTGAGATGAGCGTAGCGTATTTCTTTGGATTCTATGTTAAGTAAAATTTCTTGCATTTCGCCACCTTAGTCTTTTGACGACGAAAGGCTTATGCTCAAAAGGACTTTATTTTAGCACAAAAGTGGGGCAAACCTTGCGGGTTTGCTAAGAAGAAATTCCTTGTTTAGAGGAAACTTACAGCTTAGTGTAGAATCCAAAACGTACAAAGACCGAGGTCTTGCCCTTCTTGGATGTACTATGATTTCCTCTGCAAACAATCTTAAGTCTCCCTTGCTTATAGTATCTACAACTTGCCGCTACCTCAACTTCTTACAAAGTCGACGGTACAATTATCAGCAAAATTTTGCATATAAAATCCGATGCTGCTGCACCGGGAAAATAGCTCAAAATTTGAACTTTTGTTAAACTAACCTTTAAAGTATGAGCACTGCCTTTCTAATTTACAGGACTTTGTTATCTTTTTAAGTAAATCATAGGCGAATAAATGAATCTTTTCCAGAAAAAAATGCTCAACTTTGTGCTTAAAAAATATAAAAAGACTGGAAAAAAAAGGCTTTATAGGGTAAATTTATCCTATGTAATTGAAAACCCTAAAGATAAATATACATGGACGACAGATTCAAAATCTACGTGGAGCAACTTAGAGACGGCCATACGGAGCAAATCAGCGAGGTTTTTTCACCGGCATTTTTAGAGGTGCAGGAAGATAACTTGCGTTACGTAGAGGATGTAAGCGTTCGCGGCGAAGCTTATTTAGCCGATGATGATCTGATTCTCAATGTGAGTATTCAAACATCCGCGCAACTGCCATGTATAATATGTAATGAACCTGTAGCTGTACCTATTCACATCGAAGGCTTTTATCACGCTGAGCCGTTAGCGAATATCAAAAGCGGTATTTTCAATTACAAAGATGTGCTTCGGGAAGATGTTATTCTCGAAACGCCTAAATTTGCGGAATGCCAAGGAAAATGCCCGCAAAGAAAGGTGATGGCAAAATATTTTTCAAAAGAAACAGAAGGACCCAATCAAGAAGAGGGCTATCACCCTTTTTCTGACTTATAAGACATTAGGAGTAAAACCATGGCTGTACCACGTAATCGTATGTCAAATGCGCGCAAAAATTCAAAACGCGCTCATCATGCTAAAAAACCCAAGAACTTTTCTAACTGCTCCCACTGCGGTAGCTTGAACTTGCCCCATACTATTTGCCAATCCTGCGGTATGTATGGCAAGCTCAAAATGTTGGAAATCAAAGCCTAATCACAAGGAGGTAGGTATTGCGCATCGGAATAGACCTCATGGGAAGCGACACTTCCCCCGCTGTGCTTTTTGAAGCTGTGATACAAGCGGTTCAAACTTTCGATGAATCTTATACTTTTGTCGTATTTATTACGCACGAAGTTTTGCAGCAAATACCTACCACTTATAGCGAAGTCTTAGCGGGTTCGAAGCGAAGCCGCGTAGAATTTCATATAGTATCCGATGTCATCCAGATGAGCGATGACCCGTTGTATGCAGTTCGGCACAAAAAAAAATCTTCCCTGATGATGGGTATTCGCCTTTTAAAAAAACATTTCATCGATGCTTTTTTAACGGCGGGCAATACCGGCGCCTTGATTGCCGGCGCTAGGCTTTCCCTACCCATGTTGCCCGGCATAACCAAACCTGCCCTATTAGCCATGCTGCCCACAGAGCAAGGTCTCATGGCAGTGGTGGATATAGGCGGCAATATCCAATGCAAAGCACAGCATCTTGTACAGTTTGCCCATATAGGGGCTGCGGTGCAAAGATGTGCCCAGCAGAAAGATAAGCCCTCCATAGGCCTTCTCAATATAGGCGTAGAATCGAAGAAAGGCACTCAAGAGCTGAGATTAGCCTACCAAACTTTACAGCAATGCTGCGAAGCCGCTAACATGGACTTTAAAGGCAATGTAGAAGGCAGAGAAGTCTTGCAAGGTAAGGTAGATGTATTGGTCACGGACGGATTTACTGGAAATGTGCTTTTAAAGTCCATTGAAGGGACTTCTGCATTTGTGATAGATTACATTTCAAAGGCTTGTAAGTCGATTACTGCCGATCAGCTGCAGGCGACCGTGTGTAGTTTTCAACGCCAGTTTAGATACGAAGAATATCCTGGAGCAATTGTTTGCGGAGTCGACGGCGTGATTATGAAATGTCATGGCCATTCTTCGGCTAAAGCTTATTTTAACGGAATCAAGGGAATTATTTCTCTGGTTCAAAACAAACTTGTGGTGCAGATTAAACACCAACTTTCCGTGCTCACTTCTCTTTAAGATTTTCGCTTTTAATGTAGAATTAGAATCACAGCCCAACCAAGGAGACTGTATGAGTAATTCAGTAAGTAATTCAATCTGTGAAGCTTATATTTCATGCATGGAGGAAATTTATGAAAAAGGGAACACCTTCAGACCCAAAAAATATATCTGCCAAACTCCAGATGCCAAATTAAACCTGGAAGACAGCAAAAATATGCAAAGCAAACGCATATCTTTTAGAGATGTTGTCTTACTGGCGCAAAAATACGATAAAAACATTCTAGAACATAAGCATATCGAAAAAATTACGCACTCTTTGAAAAAAATGTGCAAGTACAAATTGTTCAAAGAGCAGCGGCAGCATCCCTTTTGGCACGCGATAAGCATGATAGTGGATTGTATTAAGAATTTATGGGACGGTTATGGGTTTAAGACCAGCCCTTCCATAGCTTTAGAACTAATTGATAAGTGGTCGACTAAAATTGTAAAAGAACCTCCGCACATACAGCATTCCTCTCCAATCCAAGACATGGTTAAAGAAACTCCTTTGCGGCAAGATACTCGTCAAGATAATGCGCTTGCAGATAAGATGGATGCTTCTACGCCTTCATCCAAACCCATTTCATCTATTATTCCAGTCATGAGTGAACACAAGGAGCAAAATGGGAAATTATATCGTAGCAGCAAATCGCATAATGCCCAGACGAAAACTTCAGGACTTTCAGGGGGAGGTAGTGCAAATACAGCTGAAAATACTCAGCCGAACGCTAGAGATAAAAATCCTAATACACAGATTCCACGAGGTGAATTTCATAGGGATGTTGTCGTCAGAAGGCTGACTAATCAATGGGAGGAACGCAAGAAAATTGTGGATTTCGTTCCCTCTAGAAATAGCGACATCCCCCAGGTGACCCGTGAAACCAGTTTAAAGAAAGCTATAGAGACATTCAAGCGTAATCCTTTGCATTGTCATGAAATGGATTCGAACATCATTTTTTTTGATCTGGCTTCTATTGAAGATGTCGTTTTGCTGATGAATAAAGTAGGTCCTTCAAGAGATATAATGAAGCCTGTAGAAGATGTAGTGTCAGCTTTAAAAGATCACACAACTTTAAAACAAAATCTGTATGCACTGAATAATAGCTGGGAACAGGCAAAACGGCAAAATGCCCAACTTTTCACCATGTTTGCGGAAGTAGAACAAATACTTCTCAAGATGCACAATGAAAAAGATATGATCAAGCAAGAGATTCTCTGTTGTGTACTGAAGCTTTTTGATATGAATGACGAAGTGAATAAGCAAATAATTCTCAATGTTCTAAAACGCTGTAAAAAAGAAGTAGCCAAAGATTTAGCCACAGTACTAAGTAAAAATGCCGCATTTGATCTTTCCTTTTTAACTCAGTGTTTTGATGTTTACATCGAAAAACATAAACAAACAGGTGTGAATGACTTTACCTTATTCATCGTTGAGACCTTGGTGAAAATTTATGACACGCATTATTTAAATAATCCACACAGTCAAGAAAATCCTCCGCTCATACCTGTCAACCATCCCTCGGTGATAGGGGTATTTGCGATTCTGTTAGAAAGTAAACACAATAATGATGATAAAGTGCGTGAGTATTTAGGAAGGTTGATGCAGAAAAAAGAATTTGATGCCCTCACGCAAAAAAAGCTGCTGTCTGTATTCGACAAGAAACAGGAAAACTGTGTTTATTTGGCCAAAGAAATGCTCCTAAATCACTTTTATACAAGGCATTAAAACCCAACTTCAAATTGAGCAGATAGAACTTGGTGGTGCCCTCAAATCCTGAATCGGTTCCTATGAATATCCATAGATGCCCTTGCCCATCCGTTTGCACCTGCAACGGATGGGTAGATTCGTACGTTTGAGCTAAATATTGCGGGTTCAGGGGGTCGACGTGAGGATTGGCCAGGTGCCCCACGACCCTAGCGTTGGCCCCACTCTGGGATTGATTGCCTTTGTCCACATTGAGAAAATAGTAATTTCGAATAGCTATTTTTTGCGGTTCTTGGCTAGATGCCCCTATCTTCACGAAGACGCTTTCTCCTGGGGAGCCGCCGATGCCAAACATGCCTTCAGGGATATTGCTCGCTAAGGTGGCTTCAAAATTAATAGAGTATAGAGTGTTGGGGACGAGACCTGAAATGGGATGTTTGAAAAACATGAACAGGTCGTCGCTGTGATTATTGCCGGAGACATACAGGCCTTTGGTGTAGGCCGAACTGGTTCCCGAGGGAAGGCTTTCCCATCCCCAGTCAAGTTCATAAAAGCTTTCTTGACCTACTGGGTAGTCGCTAAAATCGGCGTTCCATCCCTCAGGATAGTTCGAAAACGAAAAATCTAGATTAACCGGAGGCTCGGCGTGGAGAGGGCATAAGGCGCATAAATGCAATAGCCAAACACCTACAGATAAAATCGATCTACGGACCATATTCAGACATTATTCTCAAAGCTATGCGAGATATCGATCACAAAGCGGTATTTGACGTCGTTTTTGATCATCCTTTCATAGGCGGTGTTAATGTCCTGCATGCGGATTAATTCTATATCCGACAGTATATGATGGGCAGCGCAGAAATCCAGCATCTCCTGTGTTTCTTGAATTCCTCCTATAATGGATCCGGAAAGGCTTGCTCTCTTGTGGATCAACGGGCTGATGGCGGGTGAAGGATGGAGATCGGGAGGAACCCCTAACAGGCATAATGTGCCATCGCGTTTGAGAAGCTGCAGGTAAAGGTCTAAGGAGTGCGGAACAGTGACCGTATCCAGAATCAGGTCTAAGCTGTTGAGGTGGTTATCCACTTCAGCCTTGTTTGTCGATAGGACAACATGGTGGGCCCCCAATTTTTTTCCATCGGCCACTTTATGCGGGGAACTTGTGAATAGGACGACCTCGGCTCCTAGGGCACAGGCTAATTTTACCCCCATATGACCGAGTCCTCCGAGTCCTACGATACCGACTTTTTTGCCTTTTTGGATATTCCAATGCCGTAAAGGGGAATAGGTCGTGATTCCGGCGCATAGCAGAGGTGCTACACGGGCAAGGTCTTGGCTAGAAAAGGCTTTGGGGACATGCAGCACGTAGTTCTCATCCACAACAATAGAGTTGGAATAGCCTCCATAGGTGTTTTTTCCGGTGTGCTTATCCGGGCTGTTATATGTGAATGTCGACCCCAGCTGGCAATACTGCTCCAAATGTTCCCGGCAGCTGGGACATTTGCGGCAGGAGTCGACCATGCAGCCCACGGCGGCTAGATCGCCTACTTTGAAATTTTTGACCTGGCTGCCGACTTTGACGATTTTCCCTACGATTTCATGTCCTGGCACAACCGGATAGAGGGTGCTTTTCCATTCATTTTTGACAAAGTGGATATCTGTGTGGCAGACACCACAGTACAGGATTTCAATATGCACATCGTTAGAAGTGGGATCTCTGCGCTCAAAACTAAAAACATCCAAGGGAGAGGTGGAGGATAGGGCTGCATAACCTGTGGCTTTGATCATAACGGGTAGCCTCGTGTGATTTTTTTATATAATTCCTATTTATTTATTAAATTGTCAATAGAAGATCTTTACGAGTTTTGCAATGACCTCAATCATCTATACAGGCTCGCACTGCCGTAATATTTTTGAAAATAATGGGATCGCTATAGCCTATGTCTAGAGCTCTTTGGAAATAAAATAGGGCTTGCTTATAAAACGCCATATGATAACACAACACACCCAGGTTCATCACAAAGGCGCCTCCTTCTGAAGAGATCGGATAAAAATGTTGATGGACATGGTCGATGAGGTTTAAAAGTTCGGATTGAATGCTAGGAGGTAGCTTAGAGGCTTCTTTTATTAATCGCGGTATAAAAAGGTTGAAGTCGCAGGGATCATAATGGCCCAATTTAATCAGGGCGAAAATCAATGCCAAAGGAGCTGCATCGCTCATTTCGGCAATAGCATCTACCATACGCACGTAGTCCGTTAATTCGAAATCTTCGAGCTGTTGCTTAAAAGCCTGGCCTACTTCAGGAAATTGGTGAGAATGCCCCTGAGAAAGCGCAGCGATGTTCACCAAACGCGGTTCTAGATTCGATGAGGTCAGACAAGACCCTTCAATTTTTTTGAAGTAGCTGGCAATGGCATGATAGTTCACATGGATGGAAAAGGTGCCATGCTTGGAAAAAAAGGAGGGGGCATTTTCAAATTGAGAGGGATGGTGGAAGCCTTGATCAGCTGCTAGAAGCAAATATTTATTGTTCGAAAGTTTGGAAAAACGCTGAATGACCTGCAAGGCTCCCAATGGAAATAACACCTGGGGCAATTTCTCATATTCGGAGGCGTAGTCATTCAAAATCTGCCTCCAAACGAGCTGGTTTTGATATGGGGTATCATGCGGGAGCAAGGGGGTATAGTGCGTTTCCACATTCAGATAAGGGATAATCGAGGGGGAAGGTGAATCGGGACTACCTAGCGGAAAATCATGCGGAGGTGAGCAGGAGAGTGAGATTCTGCCTTCTTCGAGACGGTGTTGCTGCACACGGAATAGATCGTGAGGCAGGGTGTCGAAAAAATAGTTGGCAATTAGGATCATCGGATTGCGGGACGATCCGGGAAGTAAAATATGATTACTATGGCGTAAATACAGGTTTTCCTCGGCTTGATCGTGTTCGAATACACAAAAATCCAATACGTGTCTCTTTTTGAGGGACTTCAATTGTTCGTGACCTTCTAAAAACTCCAAAGTGGCTGTACTGATTTCGGTCATGACATAGCATATACGTAAAGGGATTTTCAACTCTTCGAGAAGGTTAAGCAGGTAATGTAAATATAAAAAACCAAAACGGCCTGTGCCGGCCCCTAAATCGAAGAGGTATAATACCTCGGAGGTATCGATCGGCATGATGGCGTGAGGGGATAACCCATCGCGAATAAATCCAAGTGTGATGTGAGCATAAGCGCGGGCTATTAAAGGACTGCTCGTTATGTAGGATGGAACCTGCTGGGCACTCCAGGCTTTAGGTCCCAGCTGGCGATACGCAGCCTTTTGTAAGGACCACAGCATAGACTGGCTGAGGCGGGTATTTTGTTCTAAATCCATGCTTGGATCCTTATTTTAGTAACTATTCACCCCTTGAACTCGATTTTGCAATTTTTTTTTGGACGAGGATGAAGCCTCTCTCGGCAGAGGAGTTCAAAAATGTTGCAAAGTCGAGTTGAAGGTATATATTCAAAAACAGGTTGTCAAACAATAATTTAAAGTATATAATAAAAACATAAAAAATTAAATTAGATGCGCTTATATGTTTTTTAACAATAAAGATCAAAAATTAGATCACGACGTTCTCAAAAATCAGCTTGCTTTCCAAGAGCTTCTGCTGCAGATGGATGGCATCAACCAAGAAATAGACGGACTCCTCAAGGAATTGAATGTCACGCGCCACCAATTGGAGGCGTTTCTTTCAAATCCCGATAATTTTACTTCAGACAATTGGGTTGAATTGCAAAAACAACGCCAAATTCTAGAAGAAAAGTTAAAGTGCGAAATTGCCAACGTCAGAGATCCGCGTAAAACCAAACAGGCTCAAAGCAACCGCAGGGTGGAACAACACTGGCTATATGTGAAGTAATCCCATGTTTGACTATGACGGTAAATTAATTTATTCGGGTCGAGACGCCTATACTTCAGTACAAGTCATCCAGAACAAAGGGCTGAATACCTTGCATTTTGGCTCCAGGGTAGCGCAAAGTTCCATGTTTCTCGACGATCCCTTTAAAGTAGAGATGGAATACAACCAAGCGATGTTGTTAAGCTTGCTCTACAAACCCCAGCCGAAAAGCGTGCTGTCTCTGGGTTTGGGAGGAGGAGCTAAACAGAAATTTCTGTGGAAGCACCTTGACTGCCATCAAGTTTGCGTTGAATTAAGCCCTCTGGTGATCGATGTGGGACGGCGTTTTTTTGAAATTCCTCAAGATGATCGCTTGCAGATTGTTCAAATGGACGCATTGGAGTATTTGCAGAAACCCCAAGAACAACGCTTCGATATTATCTTAATCGATCTCTACGATGCCGAGGGAATGTCTCCGTTACTAGGCGAAAAAGAGTTATTTCAGTTATGCCATGAAATATTGCTTCCAGATGGCATATTGGTGTGGAATCTATGGAGAAGCACCGGAAAAAAACTTCTCGATAGCAGCGTTCAGCATCTTGGGAGTGCTTTTGGAAACAATTTTAAGTTGCTCACCGTAGAAGAGTCTTTGAACCTCGTGGTCTTTTCTTTTGTGGACCCTAGCTTTAAAACGACTTATCACCTGCTGTCAAAACGAGCGGAAGCTTTAAGTATAAAAACGGGATTGGATTTTACAGGCCTGTTTTCTAGGCAGCCCTCTTTACATTTCTAGGTATTTTGGAAAGATTCTCCCGGCTTTGACAGTTTGATATTCGATAATATTTAATTATTAATTTTGCTTGTGTTGGTTTTTTTTTATTGTTGTGCATGGAAAATTATGTTCTTGCATTGTATGAGAGATTAGGCTAGAGCTGTGCCTGCAATAAAAAACATGATAGGCAGGATCGCCTTCGGCGGCAGGATAATGAATGATCTTAATTTTGACCCAAGACTTCCACATTCTCAACTTACTTCAGCTTCAAATTTACCTGTAGGATTGCTCGACAATTTTAACAACAAAAAAACTTGATTAGAAAAGATTACATCACCCAATGCATTATCCTGCCGCCGAAGGCGATCCTGCCTATCATGTTTTTTTTCTTAATGTTGTGCCTGAATTCCCATTTATAAGCTATTTAATAGGCAGCCCTCTTTACATTTCTAGGTATTTTGGAAAGATCCTTTTGCCATTCAGCGCATTCCAATACGTGGACAAGATGGAACCGTCAGGATTGATAATATCGATCCCGTAGACAGGTAAATAGACCAACGTCATGTTCCTCAACTTAAAGTCGCTGCCAAAAGCTGCTAAGGCTATCTTCTCCAGTTGGTTCTGACTGTATTTAGCCTGGACCCTTTGGGCATGGTTATAGGGTTTGGTGACCAGCCACTGGTTGATCTTTGTCTGAGGGGTAGTGATGAGTTTGGGGTTTTCGAAATGCAGTTGCAGCGTCGCTCCTGACTGTATGATCAGGTGTTTGTTTTTGGCGCTTTCAATCCACGGCTCAATCACTTCCGGATCCAAATGCAGCTCCTTTTGCAATTGGTCTTTAGTGGTAGTTCCATGGTATTTCGCCAGGGCATTGAGGATTTTAAAATCTTGGCGGGAAGCATTGGCGCGAATTGCATCTTCGAAGCCGTGAGTTTTTTCCCAGCTCTCCGTATTGAGGACGATCTCTCCGTCTACCATGCTCCATAGGATCACCCCTTCACGCGATTTTCTGTCGGGGGTGGTGTATTTAGCCTCCATCAATACATAAGGATGAAACTTCAAGTTAGGTTCGGCAAAGGTGCGCTTTTCATCCTTCAATAAATCTTTCTGATGGGTGTCCATGATTTGCTGGGGGGTGAATCTGGCTTCTAGGGTAAGAAACTCCCCATTATCGATATATTCTGAAATGAAATTTCGGAAAGGGGCATGGTGTTCCCATAGCCACCATCCGCCGATAGCGGAAACAAAGATCAACGCTGCTGTGAAAAAAAGACGCATAGGAGGCTCCCCTTGTACTGGAACCTCCATTTTATCTTATATATACCCTTTTTATGTCAAGTTATCTCATTCTCTCCAACTTCCACCCTTTAGCTTCCAGCAAACGCCTCGCTCCGTCTTGTCCCCAGCAGTGCCCGGTGCCGATGGCGAAGAAGTAGCGTTC
>CAYMKI010000052.1:0-17458 GCA_964390695.1 uncultured bacterium | reverse complement strand
AAATCACGAGCCCCAGAATGGGGCGAAAGACGGTAGCCCAGGGGAAGGCGGCCCCAAAGGGGCAACGCGCCCTTGGGTAAGTGCAGATTTAGCGGGAACTGCTGACCCAATTTTACTGAAGAATTGTTTTCGTGCCCTTACTTCTGCCCGAATCTATTTTATACATTCTTTAAAGCGGTCGTAATCAATTCTGCCAAGCTAAGGTTTGGATCGTTATCTTGCAGCGACTTCTTTATAGCTTTTTGGGCAATGATTTGTGTATAGCCTAAATTGATCAACGCGCTCATGGCATCATGGATGATTTGAGTGTGGGGATCTTCAGGCAGCGTACCGGGAGCACTATCAGTGGTAGTATAGGGTGTCATATGCTGAACTTTGCTGCGCAATTCTACCACAAGGCGTTCGGCGGTTTTTTTTCCGATGCCGGGAACTTTGCACAGCTTGGCCAATTGGTTGTCTGCGATGGCTTTTGCCAGCTCTGGCAGAGGAAGGTGCCCTATGAGGCTTAAAGCCAGTTTAGGTCCGATGCCCGAAACATCCATAAGCTTTTCAAAAAAATCGCGTTCGTGTTCCGAGGTAAAGCCATATAAAGTTTGAGAGTGCTCTCGAATGATAAAAGAAGTATGCAATTTCATTTCGCTGCCTAGAGCAGGAAGTGTGGAAAACAGATGGGTGGGTATATAGATTTTATATCCCAAGCCATGGGTTTCTATGACTACACATTGAGGATTCGAGTGCGTCAGCAGGCCTTTTACATAAGTTAACATAAAATAAAGCGATTTAATTGATTATCAGCAGTTCCCTCTAAATCTGCATTTATCCAGGGGCGCGTTGCCCCTTCGGGGCCGCCTTCCCCTGGGCTACCGTCTTTTGCCCCATTCTGGGGTTCGTGATTTTTTTGCGGGAACTGCTGATTGATTATCACCCATTTTTACCCCAAAAATGATATAATGTCAAAAAATTCCAGCGGCAACCACTAAATCCTCTTTCACGTAGTTTTTTTCCTTGCAGTAGTTTTTCAAGCTGATCATCTATGATGCAAAATACGGTTATGATAAAATCATCTATTGACATGTCTTAGTGCTCCTGTGTTGTTTTGGTTGACAACAGTGTGCGGACATGTCAATTTTTCAACTATATTTTTTAAGCATGAGCAAACTTTTTACCGTGAGAATGGCGCCCTATGGCTTGGCCGGTTAAGGACATTTTAATCCAGCTATACCGTCCAAGCCATAGGGCGCCATTCTCATGGTAGAAAATTCGCACATCGCGTTATTTTACTTATAAGGTCTTATGGAAATTGTTATCGACGATGAAGTATTGCATTATAATCGCTTAGGCATCATCCCTGGTCCTAATGAAAACATGGAAGATTTCAAACGGCGGGCCCAATATTGCCTAGGTGTCAAAAACAGCTTTGAATCGAAGCTGTCAGAAGAAGCTCCCTTTTCCTTTCACAACTTTGGCACCGAGGAGATCTTGAGAGAAGCTTTTCCGTTGACAACGCACTACTATGATATCCAACCCAATTGGATCCCCGTATTGTTCAGCAATTACAAACTTTCCTTCTGGCACGGAGGTTGCGCTTGGATATATCAAGAAAATGAGCAAAGCCCAACCTGTGCTTTTTTTCAACTGCGGAAAGCTTTCGAGTCTAACAAGACCTACCTAGGCCTCTATAAGCGAGATGAACTCATAGCGCATGAATTATCGCATGTCGGAAGGATGATGTTTGAGGAAGTGCGCTTTGAAGAAGTCTTAGCCTATCGCTCCGATGCTTCTAGATTCCGACGATATTTTGGTCCTATAATGCAATCTTCATGGGAAAGTGCTTTGTTTATATTGATACTGTTTTTAATCATGATCATAGATTTTTCCTTGGCCACTATGTTAAGTGCCTCAAAATATGAACATATGATGTGGTTAAAACTGTTCCCTTTTGGAATGCTAGTCTATGCATTAGGCAGATTAGTACGTAAGCAATGTCAGTTTAAAAATTGTTTCGAAAAAATTTTACAGGTATGTAAAAACGAACGGCAAGCTAATGCCATCATCTACCGCCTGACGGATGAAGAAATCGTGTTATTTGCCCAACTTCCGGCGTCTAGAATTTTAGACTATGCCAAGCAGCAAGCCAAATCTTCATTAAGATGGGCGGTGATCACTACAGCTTACTTCTCGGAGGGATCTGTAAGCTGCGATTGACTTTCCGGAGCTTCAATAGGCACGCTTATCGCGCTGGCGGGTCCGCTGGGATTGGCTAATTTTATCCCTGTAAATCCTTGGAAAGCCATCGCCATAAGCCCTGTCATGATAAAGGTGATGCCCATGCCTTTCAAGGGAGGAATAACATTGGCCGTAGCCAATTTTTCGCGGATCGCTGCGATCAAAGCGATTGCCAGCCACCATCCCAAAGCAGAGCCAAACACATACACGAGGTTGGGGAAAAAAGGATAGTCGCGTGTGACAGCAAATAAACAGGCTCCCAAGATGGCACAGTTGACGGCAATAAGCGGCAGGTACAGACCTAATGACATATAAAGGCCGGGAGCTAATTTCTCGATGACGATTTCCAATATTTGTACAAAACCGGCAATCACAGAAATGAAGATAAGGAATTCTAAGAAACTCAGATCGACATGTTTGGCGTCGACACCAAAAGTTGAGAGCCACTGCAAAGCTCCCGGAGCGGTAATGAATTTATGTACCCCCCAATTTAAAATACCGGAAACTACTAAAACGAAAACGACGGCCAAGCCCAAGCCATTGGCTGTTTTCAGCTTAGTTGAACAAGCCAGATAGGTGCACATGCCCAAAAAATTGGCTAGCAAAAAATTTTCAATAAACACAGCTTGCAATAGTAGCCCCAGCAAGTTGATCGGTTCATAATTTGCCATCCACATAGGCTTCTCCAAGATTATACTTTTTTACTTACAATGTTATACAAGCCGATCATGCCTCCGATGATGAAAAAGGCTGCCGGAGGGCTAACCATGAGGGCAATATTGTCATAAGCATCGGGGAATTCGGCCGAAGCATACCAGCTTAGGGGGATGATTTGATAGCCTAGCAGCTGGCCGAAGCCGAAGATTTCTCGAATGCCGCCGACAATAAATAGCACAGCAGCATAGCCTAATCCTGCGCCTAAACCATCCAAAAAAGCTGGGAGGGGTTCAACGTTTTTAGCCATGCCTTCTGTTCTGCCCATGACAATGCAGTTGGTGATAATCAGGCCTACAAAAACGCTAAGCACCTTAGATATGCTGAAAAAGTAGGCTTGCAAAAATTGGTCGATGATAATAACAAAAACAGAGATGATCGCCAACTGTGTGATCATTCTGACGCTATCCGGTGTGATTTTTCTTAAGAGCGAAACAATCAAAGAAGAAAAAGCCGTGACAAAAGACACGCTGAGGCCCATGGTGATGGATACGGAAAGTCTATTCGTCACTCCCAGTGCGGAACAAATCCCTAAAACTGCCACGAGGATTTGATTGCTTTCCCACAAGGGATTTTTTAAGTATGCCAGCGGTGAAACTTTTGATTGGGTCATAGCAGTCAATCCTATGTTTTGGCTGCAGAATTAGCTTCATGCAGCTTTATTAAAAACGGACGATAGGCTTCGAGCACATCTCGATATGCATCCGTGACACCATTTCCAGTCAAAGTAGCCCCGGACATCCCATCGACAGCGCTTTTGGCTTTAGGAGAATTACCAAGAACTTCGGATACTTTCCCTTTGACCACGGTAATGCCCAAGGGTGTGGTTTTGAAATCGATGCTGCCATCGGGATTTTGCAAAAATATCTGTTTTCCCGGAAACAGGCTTTGCCATTGTCCTTCGGCAATATTAGCACCTAGGCCCGGCGTTTCCTTCTGGTCATACCACGAGATACCGATGACGGTATTGCCATCGGGCTTTAAAGCAATGTATCCATAAATAGCATCCCACAGTCCAAATCCATTGATAGGGATCACATACCCTTCAGGTTGGATGGGTGGGCTTATATTGGTGTTTTGTTTGTCAGAATTAGGCAGCAATTCATAGATCAATTTGTAGGGCTGTTTATAATACCCGATCTTTCGATAAGTATTGGTATATTCCTCTTCCTGTATGCCGGCATCCTTAAAAGAGACCAATTTGCCCTGGTTATTAAGGAGCATAGGCACGAGGCGGCTGCGGTAAATTTTCAGCAGCTGCTCTTTTGTAGCTATCTCAGGAGTATTTGTGGGTACCAAGAAGCCTTCGGATGTATATTTTGCCGGATGAGAGCTGCCATCCTTATCAGTCACAAGGAAATAGCCTTCGTGGCTTAAGATCTTTGCAGCGATCATCATCTGTTTGCTGCGGTCGAGGTCTTTCGCGATAGCTTTAGGTTCTTCTAGCACACTGGCTAGTATAGATAAGATCAAGGCGCAGACGAAGCTCAAAATGGCCATGAAAATGAGGGTCTGCTTTTTATTCATGCTTGCACTATGAGATGGTTCGGACACGTTTCAAGCTCCTTTTCCTAAAATTCAAGGCAACATAATAGTCAAATAGCGGAGCAAATACATTGCCCATCAAAATAGCTAACATGACACCTTCTGGGTAGGCGGGGTTGACGGTGCGGATGACAATAGCTATAGCCCCGCAGAAAAACCCATACAGCCATTTAGCCCCTTTCATCACCGGAGAGGATACCGGATCTGTAATCATGAATACAAGGCCAAAGGCAAAACCTCCCAAAAGAAGGTGCTTATAGGCCGGAAAAGCATATTGGGCGGGATTCCAAGCGCCTGCTTGTGGCCCGAAAAATTTAGCCCCCCATTCAAAGGCTAGGGCAGTGAAATAACCTCCCATCAACATGCCCAGCATAGAGCGCCAAGAGCCTACTCCGGTATATATCAAGTAGATCGCGCCTAAGATGCAGGCCAGGGTCGAGGTTTCGCCAAGGCAGCCTAGTTTGTCTCCCAGGAAAAATCCCCAATCGCTATTATGTCCGATTCCATGGTTCAATGCTGAAAAATGGTACGCATCTTCGTAGTAACCTGGAGAAAGGCCCAGTCCACCCTCGGCAAGGGGGGTGGTGACAAAGCCTTTCATTTGATCTTGGGTCAATTGCCCCAAAACAGCCTCTGAATGTGAAAGATCTTTCCAATGCTGGAATTGCGCTTGGATGGTGTCATAGGTGCCGACAGTCTCTCCCAAATTATTTGTGGCAATAGCATCGACATGGATGCGTTTGATGTCATGCGTGACATTAAATCTGGCTAAGGGTGTTGCCTGTGTATAGCCATCCAAAGAGGATGTATGGGCATCCCGGTTCATTTTGACCAAGCTTTCTCGGATAACAGTTGGATTGGTACCCACCCAGACCTCACCCGACATTTTGCCGGGAAAGGCGAAGAAGAGAAAAGCTCTGCATGCCAGGGCTGGATTGACGATGTTCATACCGGAGCCTCCGAACACCTCTTTACCTAAGATTACGCCGGCAGAAACACCTACAGCAGCCATCCAGTAGGGAATAGTAGGGGGGAGGACAAGCACATACAAAATGCCAGTGACCAGAAAGCCCTCGGAAATTTCATGTCCGCGCAGGCAGGCGAATACAGCCTCCCATAAACCGCCCACAGCATAGGAAATAAAAATGAGAGGGAAAACGGCTATGCAGCCTAGTTTCAATATAGATAGGTAACGGTCATCTTTAATTGCGAAGTCAAAATACGCCGACAAAGATTCTGTGCTGGCCAGATATTCATTCATCAAGCGATAATCACCGCTTGCATACACAAAGCTTTGCAGCCCAGTGTTCCATATAGCCATGAGGATGCAAGGCAGCAAGGCGATGACCACTAATATCATCCAACGTTTAATGTCTACAGCATCGCGTATATGAGGCCCTTTTGACGTGTTATGAAGAGCCTCAAAACAAAAGGTGTCCGCAGCATTAATGAGGGGCCTTAGGCGGTGCAGCGGCTTTCCTTTTTCCGTTAATGACAACTGATAATCTAGTAATTTTCTAAGCATGATATATGACCAAGCGCAAGTACATTAATTTTCCGTCAGGCTAACAAAAACACCTACACCGATCAAGAAAAATCGGAGCTTAGGGATCTGCTAAATCCTCCAGGTATTCATTGATCAAAGTTTTTCCGATGGGATCCCAGTCGCAAAAACCTAAACACTCATCCGCTGTGCACACAATAGCCACATAGGGAGGTGTTCTAAATTCGTCATCCTCATTTATAAAACCAATGACCAAGTCTATGCCTTTAAGGGTAAATGGATAGGTGTCAAGATAAGGACGGATGGCCTCATCCTGATTAATCATAGCCAATAGGTCTTCTGAGCAGTCGAGTAATAAGCGCCTGGCTGCAGGCCTGTCAAGTTTTTCATGACTTAAAAAGCGCAAATGAAATTCTTTAACTTTATTGGGCATGGATGAGCCTGTTCCCACCATTTCGAGGCTGCGTTGTATTTCTTGCTGTTTGGTATATTGGGATAAAATTTTGTGCACCTGTTTTTGTTCAGGCTCTAAATGGGTACAACTCCACAAGGTCAGCATCAAGCAGGTGTATAACAGATATTTGATCATAGGTAATCTTGGGTTAAAAGGATTTATAAGCATGCGTAGATAAAGCCTGTTTATATGTATCGTTCCTTAACGGGTGATCTATAAATGGCAGATACGACGATTTGAGGTATTTGATAGGTTCTTTTTTATTGAACAACCGGCGTATGTGCGCGGTCGGATTTGCCACATAAGGGATGATATCCCTACTGCTAACAAAGTTTTTGGCGTAAGCCACCTCATTATCCGAAACTATGTGTGCCGATCCAAAGGTGATGATATGCATCATCTCCTTTTCTTCGCGGCTGAGATGTTTCAAGGCACAATTGACAATCAAGCCGCCTTGGCTATGGCCTTCGACCAATAATTTACCACCGCCAGTGGTACCTCCTAGGGCATTAATACGTTCTTTTATGGTTTTCACTAGCATTTTCACCGAGTGCGTTTCGAAGCCTATTTTTTGAGCTAAGCTTTCCAAAACATCGAATATTAACCCATGCGAGCTATTGTAGACAACATGCACATTGTTAAAATTTTGAGCTTGTGAAATTTGCTCGGCATTTTTCTTGGCATTTGATTTTGAGTTTAAAATGCCGTTGACGAAAATAATATTGGCTTGAGGATTTAACTCTTGCCTTCCCAAGTCAAAATAGTGAGACTTGCCGCCGAACCCCTTTTGACTAAAGGATTCTCGAGAACCGCCTGCCAGGCAATGTCCAATGTATGAGACCGAGTCGCGGACATAAGGTATGGGCATCAGATAATCACCTATAGCTTCAATAGCCCTTCCCAATGTGTGCAGGGCTTTATCGATAAAAGACCTGGGTTCCGACTGTTGATTTTGACAGCCTTCCCAGGGCGTTTCTTCAAAGAGCCCATAGGCATCAATGTGTCCGATAGGATTATTAGATACGTAAGCGTATAGATTGGGACCTTCATCCATGCCTAGAGGATCAGGCGTAATCCAACGGCCTACTATGGGATCATAATAACGGTGGCCAAAGTACACGAATCCAGTTTCCGGGTCTACTCTTTTGCCGCTGAAACGCCAAGGATTGATGGAATCGCGCACACATTGCATCTCTGCATTAAATAGGCTTTCCTCTCCGAAGGCTGAAAACCTGTAGGTTTCCTCTATTAGATGCGATTGGGCATTCACCAAGGCCCTTATATTGCCATTAATATCGTGCAGGGGTGCATAGAGGTTGTTATCGATTTCTATGGCGATGGCTGTGGGGGATTGAGAGCATATTCCTTGACCTAGGATTTTCAGTGCTTTCAGCTGACCTTTATCATCCAGACAACCCATTTCATCCAAACCTTCATACAGGTAAAAGGCATCTGAGGTTGATATTTCCACAGAAGAGTCTTCATCAGTTGCCACCACTTTTTTTTGCAAACGACGGTTGAATGCGTCGTAGAAATACAGCGTCTTTTGGTGATTTTGGATAGTAGCTGTAAGTCTATCAAAGGCATCGTACTCAAACTGAAGAATACCTTCATGATGGGTCTTGGAAATAAGCCGTCCGTTCAAGTCATAAGTGTAATTTCCAGAGGAATCGCTTAAAAGCTGGTTGAAAGGATTGAAGGTATTTACTTTTGCATTTTTTGAAAGACGGTTGAAGTGGGAATCGTAGCTATAGGTATTGTGGCTTTCTCCGCTTTCGTAAAGCAGCTGGTTTTGGGTATCGTAGATATATTGACAAGTAGCTTCGCCCAAGCCATCCGTGAATGTGCGAGCGAGGATGTTGCCATAAGCGTCAAATTCAGATATTTTTTCCTGCCAATAAGGGGAGTTTATTTCGATGCAGCGGCCCAGGAGATCATACCTATGGCTGATGAATTTGCCATCGACAATCATTTCCTGATTTAATACGCGCCCGGAAAGATCGTAATCCAAGTAGGTGTGATGATAGATATTTTCTCCCTGAGTATTCTTACGATGGATCTCCTGTAAATAGTTCCCGCGGTATCTATAGGTGATTTTCGAACCATCAGGAAGTTCCTTGGAGAGGATTCTTCCCAGTCGATCATATTTGTATAAAATCGTATACCCGTGAGCCTGCGTTTCGGAAATTAACAGATCATTGTCATCATACTCCTTTTGCGTGAGTCTCTGGTGTATCCGGTCTAATATGTTGACCATTCTTCCTTTACTGTCATAGTGGTAAACATAGTGAATGGTTCCGTCTGAACTGTAAATTTCTACAGGGCGGTTTTGGAAATCGAATACAGTCGAGATGAGAGTCCCGTCCGGCTTGAATATTCTGTCCTGCAGGCCTACATCATTGTATGCGTAGCGGGTAACCTTTTGTTCAGGGGTATAAGCAGCCTCTATTTGCGAGGTCCTTCTTCCACAGGAGTCGTATTCCCACAAGACTTCGGTTTCTCTTGAAGGGCCTAAAGAGCTGGTAATAACGTCTGTCTGGCTGATTACAAGCCCCCCAAGTGTATACTTCATCTTGGTATAGTGAATGGCTTGCCCTAAGGGATTTTTAAGGATCTGCGATTCAATACGGCCTAGCGCGTCTTTGATCACAATGCAAATGCGTCCTAAAGGATCCGTAGTTTCCGTGCAGGGAGTGTTTTGCCCATGGAAGTTGATATGGTCGTAACGATAGACATGTCTAGTCACATGTCCCAGTGCATCGGTTTCTTGGATGACATTCCCTAGAATATCATAGTCGATTTTTTGCGTAGATAATCCCGCTGTGGTGCAGCGAATAGTTTCTATCTTGCGTCCTGCAGAGTCATAGACATATTGAATGAAGGACTCTAGTTTTCCTTCGGCATCTTCGATGCGTTCCTCAACGACTCTGTTCAAAAGATCATAGCTATTTGCCTTGACGATGTATTCATGGGATGCATACCCAAAATATTCGCGTGTGGCTGCCAAACGTCCTAAATTGTCATAGTGATAGGTATGCTTTTGGGATCCTTTTTTTGTCATAGACAAACGCCCCGCATCATCATATTTGTAATGTGTTTTTATGCCCTCAGCATCAGTCTCTTCGATTAGGTGAAAGGCATTGTAGACAGCCTTTGAGGTACTGAGGAGTTCATCTTGAGGCGAATAATACTCTGTTTTTATCAGGCGGCTTTGGTAGTCGTACGTATACAGAGCATAGGCTCCATTTTTGGAAATAGATTTAATCAAATTTCCGTTTAAATCGTAGGTGCATTTTTCGGTCTTGCCGTCAGGATAAAGAATATCAACAGGCTGTCCTCGAAGATTGTAGGTTTTATTCGTTCTTCTACCTTCGGCATCCTCAAAGCTGGTTAGATTGCCAAAAATATCATACTGTGATTTTTCACAAGGATGTTGAAGGGTTCCATCTATAGAGGCAACGGCGGGATAAAGCGTTTGAATGACTCTGCCGAATTCGTCGTAATGATACCTAGTTTCATTGCCGTAGTAATCGACAGAGGCTATTTTGTTGCCTAAATAGTCATAGGCATAAGTCTGCACATATGAGGAGCCATCGGCGCTGATTTTTTCCGTTTTAACCAGTCGATTGGCATAATCATAGTGATAAAGAGTGTAAAAGTCACAGCTAGGCCCTTGCTCGAATATTTTATTTCCATGGAGATCATACTTTTTTTCGATCACCTGGCCCAAGGCATTGATGTGCTGGATGACATGGCCCTGCTTGTCATATTCCCATTGTAGCACATAACAGAGATGATGAGTACTGTCGTAGTGTGCTTGTCGAATCAAATGACCTTGAGCATCGTAATCATTGGTGAATTTACGCAACATCACAAATTCGCCTGATGATAGATCTTGATAACCTTCAAAGACTTCCTCTGGAAGTCCTACTGGATGCTCGGTGCGGTTTTTAGATATTTTTATGCGCCGCTCGCTAACTTCCGATAAGTTTTCCAGCTCCTCACAGCAGCCATCATCGACTATTTCTTTAGCTAATGCCCCATGCGCATCATATTCGTAAAAATGGCGGATGCGGATAGCTCCTTTTGATTTCATGAATTTTTTGACCAACCGATCCGTTCCCTCTTCATATTCGTAGATGAGGGCATGCTGCAGGTCTCCTTCATATATTTTTAGATTTAAACCATCTGAAGTATAGCGATACCTTTTTTGATAATACTCATTTTCATTAGGCTGTGGAACACCTTCGCTGTTTAGAATGAGGGAATTCGTGTTGTTGCCGCTTAAATTTCCCCACCAAGATTCTCTTAGGATATTTCCTTGATCGTCATACGTAAAATGTCGGCAGGATAAAACCCGCCCTGTTGGCTCTTCCATCGTTTTGCTAATCAGCAGGCTATCATTTGTTGATCCCGAAGGACCCCAATAGAACTTTTCCACAGAATGAAGGCTGTACTCTTCTTCCCCTTTATATTTCTCAAAGGCTGTCAGGCGATGTTCATCTGAGTAGTGATAACACACCTGATGACCGTAAGCATCGAACACCTTGGTCGAACCTCCCAAGAGGGTTTTATGCACCTTGCAGCCTTTCTCTTTAATGTCATATTCGAAGCGACGTGTGGCTATAGGCTGTGCTGTTGTGCCTACAGGTTTCTTCAAGATTTTGACACGCCCTATGCGGGGATCGTGGTGTGAGTCAATAATATCCTCAGATGCAGGACCTAGGGGGGTTCCTGCCTCATAATACTCCACTTCTAAGTATCTGCCTAAAGGTTCTTTCCTGCGAATAATTCTAGCGGGATTATGTTTGTTTTTAAGCGAGTAGGTATAGGTCTGCGGAATGCCGCAGTTGGAGGTAACTTTAAATAAAGTCGAACCTTCTTTTGTATTTTTCATGCGATAGCATACTTGTCTGCCGTCGGAAGTAGAAGCCACAGTAGTAAAATCATTGGGATAAGTGAAAGCAACAGCTTGAAAGGGAGCGCAGCGCGGGGGTCCAATTTTGATGCTGTCAAGCTTTGCGTGATTGTAGTTGTAGGTGATTTGCATGCCGTTGCGTTTTTTGATGCGAAGCAGTGGGTGAACATAGGCATAGGATGAAGGGATGGTTTGAGAACCAAAATAGAACTTAGTACCACCACCATCCACGGCTCTAAACTTAGAGGTATTTTTGACAGTAATGCGAGTATTTTTGCAGTTGGTTCTTCCGCTAATTTCATAGTTTGCACAGTTGGTGACGCCATTTTTTAATCCTTCCTTATCAAATTTTAGTTCGTTAATAACCAAAGGATTAAATACAGGCTGACTGTAATGCATGGTCAGTCCGCTGGGATGGCAAAAAAAAGCATGCAATTTGCAAAACTCAAAAGCCTTCATCAGGTAACCATGATGGTTCAAATTCCAGCCATAGTGTAAATTCGTGGTGTCCGGTGCAGAACTAGAATAGCTTCTATGTAGGTCAAGGGGTTCAATTCCAGGTATCATCAAATCAGTGATGGATTCTATAAAATCTCCTGTGATAACGCAGACATTGCCGTCGACGATAGCTGTGGGTTCGCATTCTGTATTTGCTTTCGATCCTTGATCACTCTCGCTAGAGATGCTGCACAAACAGCCTTCGTGATGAATATTTTCTGTCATATGAGCCTGTGCACAGCAAGATAGACAGGAAAAAATAATCCATAAAATGCCATTTACCATGTGTTTTGTCCTTCTTTAGGGCAACCTTGTTTGCAATAAAATATTTTAAAGGAAAAGGAAATCGAACTTGTATATTAAAATTATAAATTGTTTGTCAACGAGAATATTTAAAATTTTTAATTGGTTAAATTTAAGTGTAAGTGGCTCATGTTCAATCCACGAACAGCTGCTTATTTAGGTCTAGGCTTCATACATGCCACGCAAAAATTTTATTTAACTGAACGGTAGAGAAAAAAATTTGGGTTGCAGTTGATTAAAAAATAATTGCAGAAAAAAAGAAAAAACTGATATGACTCAAGATCAAACAATGAAAGCCGAAATTTTTCGGTTCTGAGAGTTTTCTCAGAAGGATCATAAAAGTTTTAGGATCCCTAATTTAACCTAAGGAGAACGCATATATGCGGAAAATGTATTTCTTATTTGCTTGCCTGATTGCAGTGATCAGTGCTAATTTCTGTCCAGCTAAAGCCTCAGCGAATGGAACCGATGACAATTTCTTTCCTGTTGCTCAAGTGGTACTAACACCAGTATTTCTGTGTGAAGATGCCGGTTTTTCTTTATTGATGGAAGGCGGACCCAGAAGTTACCGTTTCAACGGTACCTTGGGTGTAATAAGCTGTGAACAACACCGCTTTAAAGTGGGTGGCGAATATCTTTCTCAAAGATTCCACCATAAATTCAGCCATAATGATTGCTACCATGAAAAAACCCACAACTGGGTTCATCAATGGGCAATCGGCGGTAAGTACCAGTATATTTTCTGTGATGACTACTGCAACTGGCTAAAATACTTCGAATTCGGCGGTTACTATGCAAAAGCTAAAAATAAAGAATTAGAGCCAATCGAGTATTCCTGCTATACAATCTGCCGCAGCATCTTGGGTGCTCGTAGCTGGGGCTTAGAAGCCGGTACAGCTATCGATACCTGCTGGAACAACGGTTCGCTCTACTTTGCTATCAATTATGATCAAGTGAAGTTCCAAAAACACCATTTCTGCCACAAAGACATCAATGGCGTTGGCGCTACTATAGCTTTGGATCAACCTCTATGGTGTGATGTTTCTTTCGGCCTCGAGTACCAATACAAAAGAGCCTATGATTTCCTCGAAGCCTTGCTGAACTGGACAAACAGAATGGAATGCGGCGATCTGAGCCTCGGCATTTTCTACAACTATGTATGGGGTAAAGAGCATATCAATTCCAGCAACACACTGGGTCTAAGCTTAGGCTTTACTTTCGGCGTAGACAACTGGTCCTTGTTCGGCGACTGCTGCGCACCTTGCGACACAGACTGCTGTGTAGCTGATTGCTCTGACTTGGCCAACTGGATTGCTGCTCCAGCAGTATACATGCCACAAGTTATCACAAGAGCTGGCATACATGTTGAATACTGTGGAGCTCCTGGTGCAGATGCTCCTGGTGCAGACGCTCCTGGTGCTGATGCTCCAGCAGCTGTTAATCCTGTAGCTGCTGATAACACAGCTCCAGCTAGCGACAACAATGTTGCTGTAACTACAGATGCTAATGCGACAAACGCATAATCAAGGCATCCATCGGACGTAATATAGCATCCTAGTTAACTCTAGGAGAATAAATGCCCAACCTCCTCAGGGGGGTTCGGGCATTTGATTTGACAATAACAAATTTTAATCACATTCTAGCTGCTGCTAGTCGATCACAGTTAGAGGGAGACGTTTATGCAAAAATTCCTGAGTACTTTGACCTGTGCGGGATTGTTTCTCTTATCTTGCATAGTTTCAAATAACACTTATGCTAATGGAAAAACAAAAGACAATTATTTCACAGTTGGAAGCTTGTCAATTACACCCGTGTTCATCAACAATGATACCGCATTTTCACTCTTGGTTGAAGCTGGATCTAAAAGTAATCGTGTTAACGGCACGCTAGGCTTCATCAGCGATCAAAATAATCGCTTTAAAGTGTCTGCAGAATATTTGAGCCAAGATCTGCACTATGAATTCAAAACAGGCAAAGTGCGTAAATGGATGCATCAGTTTGCAATCGGCGGTAAATACCAGTATTATTTTGATTGTCCCTCCTATTGCTTTAACGGTTTAGAGCTGGGATTTGCCTATTCGAATGCAGCTAATAAATCTCTATCTCCCAAGTGTTTTAGCTTTGGCGCCTGCGAACCAGGAGCTGGAGCCCCTCAATCCAATTTCGGAGTCCCCGAGGACGATTGTACCTTATTCAGAAAAATTGCCGGGGCCTGGAGCTGGGATGTGGAAGCCGGCTTTCTTACATCTCCATGGAGATGCGCCTCCTTCACCCCATCGCTCGTTTATCAGCAAGTCACCTATTCCCGCCACTATCAGTCGAAAAAACGGCTTTCTGGAGTTGGCTTCAATTTGGACTTCAATCAAAAGCTGTTTAGAAATTTTGATTTGGATATCCGCTACCAGTTTAGACAAGCTTATAATGATCTAAGAGCAGCTATTAATTGGACCAAAGCCTACCGTTGCGGTGTCTTGGGACTCGGAGTCTATGTCGACCATGTTTATGGTAAACGCGAGCTGCCATCCAGCACAACAACAGGAATTGAGCTAAGCTTTGCCTTTGGCGTCTGCGGCTGTGAGCTTAATAAGGTTTGCCTTGAGCCAAATGATTGCTGCAGCCCATGTGTAGGTGGTTTTGATGACATCTTAGGTTGGGTCACCGATCCTGCTGTCTATATGCCGCAAGTACTGGCCATTGTGGATGAACAGATCTGCTGCCCGCCTAGCGACGACTTCCCCTGCCATTTCTGCTTTGATACGCCTCCCTATTACCAATATATCGATTTGAACGATTACTACAATGTCTGCGATAACAGCGAGATTGATTACGATGTCTGCATTCATCGTTGTGATGGCGATGCTATAGCCACCTTTGACAGCCAGCACGATCGAATCGATTTAGAATTAACAGACTGTTATTCCGAATTCCATGTAGACGTACACGCCTACAACGATTGCGGATGTGATGATGCAGAATTCAACATCTACATCAATGAATAGTCTTGTATTTCAATTCTAGGGTCCGAAAAAAATGCCGCTGAAAAGCGGCATTTTTTTTTGCTCCACTCGCAAATTGCTGGAGTTTGGACAACATTCAGCCTGCCTACAAAAGTTAATCTTCCTGTCCGTGACCATGCCCTTGATCCCCCTTGCCCGAATTCTTTTTAATTCCTGATTCAAATCCAAACTGAAACAAATAAAACCACTGGGAGGGAGAGCACTGAGACAAGCGTGAGCTCAGAGGATAATTGAGGGAGTTCATATGCACATATACCCTTCTTAGAAAGGACGACATCAATCAATTCCAAAGATATTTTCTTTATTCGAAATTTGAGCTCGCTGGTCCACAACTCAAATCTCTTATTTGAAAGATATAATCAAAATTACGGCAAACGCCGCTCATGTACTGATATAATTCTTCTTCAACATCAGATGGATCCAAGGATTGCAGCCTTTAGCGCTAAAAACGATTGCGAAAGTTACGAAAATCTTCTATATTAGTGTGCGCCATAGTGTTGTATTTGTGTATTTGTATTATTCGGTAGTCTCTATGGTTCAACATCTTATGTTTGAAGTTAAGTAATGAATAGTTGCAAGAAAAATGAAGATCCCTCGGTTTTTTTATGAGTGAAACACCTATAAAAGTCAAATTAGCTCCCAATTCCAAAGAATCGGAAATGATGGTGCTAGGATGCATGTTGACCAGTATCAATGCACTTAACATCGGAGCCGATGGCCTAGAGGACACCGATTTCTATTACACAGAACACAAGCTCATCTTTCAGGTATTGAAGACTGCCTATAAAACCGACAAGCCTGCTGACTTGCACCTGGTCTGCGAAGAGCTCCGCCGTCAAGATAAATTGAAAGCTGTAGGAGGCGCCGCCTATTTAACTACGCTAGCTCAGTACGTCGGCACTTCGGCTTATATCGAAGAATACGTCAACCTAGTGAAGGAGAAATCGATCCTGCGCAGCATGATCCATGCAGCCCAGATCGTGGAAAAGAAAGCCTTATCGGAACCCGATAACGTATTAGAAACCTTGGATGAAGCCCAGCAGGCTTTTTTTAGCATCAGCCAATCCGCCAATCCCAGTTCGGGAAAACTGCTGAGCGAAGTGTTGACCGGTGTAAAATCGGAATCTAAAAACCCTTTCTTAAGAGAACTTCAAGACCGGCAAGAGCGTTATCAACAACAGGGGCCGCAAAGCTCAGGCATAACGGGCATCTCCACGCATTTTAACGACTTGGATAAAATGCTGAACGGCTTGAACAATTCCAACTTGATGATCCTTGCCGCGCGCCCCGCGATGGGAAAAACGGCTTTGGCCATCAATATTGCTGAAAATATCTGCTTTAAAAGTCAAAAGCCTGTCGGGGTGTTTTCGCTGGAAATGAGCGCCGAACAGCTTGTGCATCGTATCGTCTGCTCTCAAGCCGAGGTAGAATCGGAAAAGATCAAAACCGGCTCTTTAAATGGAAATGAATTCCAGCAGATCGTCAATGCCGTGGGCCAAATGCAAAATCAGGTCATGATCATCGATGATCAGCCGGGATTAAAAATCACCGATCTGCGCGCCCGCGCAAGGCGCATGAAAGAGAGCTACGGCATCGAATTCCTGGTGATCGACTACCTGCAGCTGATTACCGGTTCCGGGTCTTCGCGTACACAGGAAAACAGGCAAAACGAGATCTCTGAAATTTCCCGCATGCTGAAAAACCTGGCGCGAGAACTGAATATCCCCGTTTTATGCCTTTCACAGCTTTCGCGAAAAGTGGAAGAAAGGCAAGGCCACCGCCCTATGATGAGCGATTTGCGAGAAAGCGGTAGCATCGAACAAGACAGCGACATAGTCATGTTCTTGCTGCGTAGGGAGTACTATGATCCTAACGACAAGCCGGGGATGGCAGAACTGATCATAGCCAAAAACAGGCATGGGGGAATAGGCAGTGTTAATTTGACCTATAGAAAAGAAATTGTGCAATTTGCTAATTATACTCCTATAAAATATGGAAGCTTCCAAGAGGAAGAAGAGATGAATTTTTCCAACCATTAAACATGGGGACGCCATGGCTAATCCGCACGAAACCCAGGGAGAAATAATATCCAAGTTTGACCGCTGTGTAAAGGCTTATGTCAAGGTTAACGCCCTGTATTTGTGCCTGTTTGCAGGCGAGCTCGTGTGCCTGATGCTCTTTTTCTCTTTTTTGATGAAGTCTGCATATTTTGCTTTGGCTCTCGGCGTGTTTTTTTTGACCCTTTTTTCTTTCTTCCTGTTTAGAGCCTACTACCAAAC
>CAYMKI010000051.1:2443-17595 GCA_964390695.1 uncultured bacterium | reverse complement strand
GCATTTGGATTTTACGCTATGAACGAACTTGCAGATCAAAAAATAACTCCCATGATGGCACAGTGGCATGCCTGTAAGAACGTGGCCCATAACGCAGTCCTCTTGTTCCGTATGGGAGATTTCTACGAAGCCTTCTACGAAGATGCTGTGCTTATTTCCAAAGAACTGGAACTGACTTTGACAAAACGACAAGAAATCCCCATGAGTGGGGTGCCTTGCCATACCTGTGAGAACTATATCGACCGTCTGGTGGCTAAAGGATATAGAGTTGCTGTAGCCGAACAGATGGAAGACCCTAAACAGGCCAAGGGCTTAGTCAAAAGAGAAATAGCACGTATAGTAACACCTGGAACCATAGTCAATTCCAGCCTTTTATCTGACCACTGCAACAACTACTTTGCTTGCATCAACAAAGTGGGATCTATCTTCGGATTCGCCTTCTTAGACTTAACCACCTCGGAATTCAAAGTTATCGAATTTGATTCTGAACAAGAGCTTTTAAATGAAATTTATAGGTTGAAACCTTCGGAATTCTTGGTCTCCAAGAAATTTAAAGACAAACATCAGCCCCTTTTGGACGAATTGCGTAAAAGCTACAACCATGTCTTAAACGAACAAGAAGATTGGCATTTTGAACACCAACTAGCTTGCGACACCCTCGTAAACCACTTTCACGTGAAAAGTTTGGATGGCTTTGGACTAAAAGGCATGACCTCCGGCATCAATGCCGCAGGTGGATTGTTGAATTATCTACAAGATCAACTCAACCAACCCATCGATCATATACGACATATACACCCTTACTCGCTATCCCAATATGTCAGCCTGGACAGAATCACGCAACGTAATCTAGAACTGACAGAGTCCCTGCAAGATGGCTCCAAAAAAAATACCTTGCTCAGCATCTTGGATCACACCCAAACACCTATGGGGGCCAGAATGATGAGAAAATGGATCAAACAGCCGCTTTTATCGCTTGATGAGATCCAAGCCCGTCAAGAGTCCATACAAAGTTTCTATGATGCACCGCATATATTAAATGAGCTTTTGCGATTGTTTGAAAAAGTTCGGGATCTAGAGCGCTTAATCATGAAAATCAGCTCGGGATATGCTTCTCCATGTGATGTTGCAGCCTTGGGACACTCTTTGGAACCTATTCCTCTCATTAAAACTTTGTTGAATGAATTTCCCCATCCCGCCAGTTTCATTTACAAAGAGAATGCTTTGCTGGAACCATTGCCTGAACTTACCCATCTTATTTCAAAAGCTTTAGTGGACAGCCCTCCAGTTAGAACCAGCGATGGTTATATTTTCCGCGACGGCTTTCATAAAGAGTTGGATGAACTGCGCGGATTGTGCCGCGACAGCAAATCTTGGCTGTCTAATTATCAGATAGCCCTAAGGGAACAAACTGGCATCAAGACTTTAAAAATAGGCTACACCAAAGTTTTTGGATATTACATCGAGGTCAGCCGAGGCCAAACCGACCGGATGCCATCGTCTTTTGAAAGGCGCCAAACGCTGACAAATGCCGAACGTTATATCACCCAAGAACTCAAAGACTACGAAAGCAAAGTCTTAAACGCAGAAGAAAAAATGAATGCCCTAGAGAGTGAATTATTTACTCAGCTTAGGCTGGAAGTGGCTAAATACGCTTCGCGCATTCAAAGTATGGCTCAATCCATAGCTAAATTCGATTGTTTGGCCAGCCTGGCTGTAGTGGCTCGAAAATATGAATATATCCGACCTATCGTAGATGAATCTCATGTCATACAGATCATCGGCGGCCGGCATCCTGTGATAGAGGCTATCAACCAGAGCGAAAAATTTGTGCCCAACGATACTCTTCTGGATAATGACAATAGCCGTTTACTGCTCATCACAGGCCCCAACATGGCCGGTAAGTCCACATATATACGCCAAGTCGCCCTATTGACCATAATGGCTCAAATTGGCTCATTCATTCCTGCCAAAAGCGCACAAATTGGTATTACTGATAAAATTTTCACGCGTATCGGCGCCAGCGACGATTTAACCCGCGGGCAATCCACATTTATGGTCGAGATGACGGAAACTGCCAATATTTTAAATAATGCCACCTCTCGTTCTTTAGTTATTTTAGATGAAATCGGAAGAGGAACAAGCACTTATGATGGCATTTCCATAGCCTGGGCTGTAGCCGAATATTTGCTTACCACCGAGGGCAAAACAGCTAAAACACTATTTGCTACACACTATTGGGAGTTAACGAAACTAGAAGAGAAAATTAAAGGAGCTATAAACTATAATGTAGCCGTCCACGAAAGCGAAGAACATATTGTTTTCTTAAGGAAGATTATCCGCGGAGGTACGGACAAAAGCTACGGCATCCATGTTGGAAAACTAGCGGGCCTGCCCTCACCAGTCATCCAACGAGCCAAAGAAATCTTAGTGCATCTCGAAGAAAACGCCAATAGACAAAGTGCGTTTGAGCCTAACCTACAACCCAAGAAAAAATCAGTCTCAAAGACAAAACTCCTTGGGAATACAATGCAACTTACTTTTTTTGAATAACCTTTAATACAAATTCGAACTATGCTAATACCCGACATATTATCCACTGTTGTCCTGATGACAACACACTACTTCGATAAAAAACAGGAAGAAACCTCCTGCCTATCTCTTATTGAAAACCGAACTCAATCCGTTGCCCAAGAAGTATTGAATGCAAGCTCAACCTATGTTTCTCGAAGCAATGAACTGTATCCAGCCTTGTACACTTCGCGAGAAGAAAGGGTATTTTTAGAAGATCCCAATCAATTTATGGAAAAAGCCACATCACAGGATGGCAACTGTCTTTTTCACTCTATCCACTATTGGTTGCATCAATATAGGGACTATCTTTTAGCCAACCGATTATTAGCTTCATTTAACCTTCGAATACCCGATGCGCATCAACTGAGATATCAAGCCGTCCAATATATCAAACAAAATTATCGCTCTGACCCAGAGTTACAAACCCTTGTTGACTATTCATTGCAGGAATACAATGATCAGCTTAAGCTCAATTTCAAAAATTCTATTCGCGATTACCTGCTTTTACTTGGAGAGATAGATGTAAAGTTAAAGAATGAGACTTATGAAAAACTCCATCAACATCTTACGCGAATTATCGAAAAGGATGATTTTAGCGAAATTCTCTCTGTAAAAATATACATTTACCGCTTTGTTTTGGAATTGTCACAGAGACCTATATTTAATACACACGCCATAAAGCTGCTCGAAAGATTGAATATAGCTGTCTCTGCGCGTTATTCTGCTGACGTAGATACTTATTTTGATCTTTATTCACAGCCTGGTTTTTTTGGAAATAGAGATGCCATTTATGCGTTAAGTCAACGCTATAAAATTAATTTTTACACCTATCAAAAAAGAAATGTCGCCCAGAGCGATTTACTACAACCTGGTGAACCGCGTATTTTAATGGCATGCTCCTCGAATGAAATCCCCAGTCTGCTTGAACAACAAGCGCCTATCGGCTTTCTAGTATATCGAGGCTTTAACCACTATAACATCTTAGATAGAAAGTAAAATTTTTTATTGACAATTTTAATAAAGCATGAGATTACATAAGTGTCCTTGGAATAAGATATCGTCGAGTTTCTGGATAAGCCAAAACTCGCGAATTCAACCCATATAAACCGTTAAGGAGGTTATAAAATGGACGCAAAAAAACAAAACAAGAATACAACACAAACTCAAAAATCACAACCTGCAAAGCAAGAACAACATTCGAATAAGACAACTCCTACAACAAAAAAATCCAACTGGTAATACAGTTCCCATTTTTTCAAAAAGGACGCAATCTCCTTGGAGATTGCGTCCTTTTTTTTATACTAGTGAGGTAATTGCAAAACTCAGAAAATGCGGGATTTTGAGACATTTTTAGAATAGATCCAACAGACCGCCTTTACGAGTTTTGCAATTACCTCTAGTAAATAACTATTAAATTTGCTAACCTATCTGTCGTGGATCGGAGACATCAGTGACAAACCATAAGCAAAGAAATCATACTCACACCACTTCTTTTCACCAAAGCCGCAGCCTCATTTTTCAGTTTTTCCTAGAAGAATTCTGCCAAGCTAACCTTGAGATCTCACAACTTAAGCACATGTTTGAAGTGAAACAGCAGCTTGCCCTTGAACCTCTTAAAATTGCTATCTCGAAGTTAACAGGGCCTATCCACGAACTCAGCTGGTGCTGGAACTACGAGCAGGGAACACTTTTAAAACTAAAACATCATTCGACAGCATTCATTGCCACGAGTCATTCGCGCCTCGCAAAATATGCACAATTAGAACGTTTATCCACCATTTTATGGAAAATAAGTATCGATATTATGCATCTCATCACACAAATGGAACTCAAAAAAAGCCTACAGACTCAGACTCATGCCCTGAAAAAAAAGATCCTGCAATTACTATCAGCCTTTCACCAATTAACCCATACCGTCAATAACCTACTTAGAGAATTCTCCAATGATGAAATGGTAATTTTTTATCTATTAAGAAATAAAACAGCCTTTGAAACCATATATGGAGAAGGATACCTAAAACAATTATTCTTCGAAATACACCCTGAAGGTCTTCTAAAGACAGCTCTAAGGTTAAAGAAAAATTTCATTTCCCGCGGCCACGAGTCTGTTGGCGAACAATTCTACGCTAAATTAAAGGAAGTGGTCGCCTGATGAATATGCTCAAAGATCAGTATGGTGAATTAGTAGATTTAGCTGAACTATACCTTCTGCAAGAATACACACGTAAAGACCGCATTTCCAGTTCTCTCGATGATTTCAACTTTTTTAAAAAATTTATCAACATAAAAAAAACCACTCCATCTGCTTCTAGCCAGCACAGTCCGAATCCCAAGCAACCAACATCGCCCGCATCCCCTCCACCCCCGACTCCAAAATCCACAGAGAGTATTGCCTCCAAAAATGAACCAAAAACCTCTCTTCCCAATACTCAACACCCCTCTCTTTCATCGCCGCCAGATCCCTCGCCTGCAACTAAGAACAAGCTAAATACACCCACCCCTCAAGTGATGCCGAACAAAACTCCCTTGACTTTGGATCCACTTGCAGCTCCTAAAGTTCCGGATTTCTCTGAAATGAAACAACTCGTGAAGACATTGGCACCTGGACTCAAGATTTACGAAGAAACGCAAATACCTCTCATTTCTCCTACAGTTAAAATTTTGGTGTTATTTTTGCCTTCCACCTCTAGCTCTAAAGAACTATTAGAGAATATGGCAAAAGCCATCAGCACGCATATTGCTCCAGCCCAACTCATTGATGCCAACTCTTTTGAAACTGCTAATGCTTGGAGCCGCCTATTGCAAATACCCACATTAAAACTGATCATCATTCCAGAAATGCACTGCCAGCAATTGCCGGGACTATACGCCTTGATGAAAAAGGAAAACTCTCAAAATTTCTTCCAAGCCATACCCGGATTGTTAATACCTTCTCCGGAAGCCCTAAGCCAAGATCCTCAACTAAAACAAGCTCTCTGGAACACCATAAAATCATTCCACAAGCTGGGTTTATAGTCAAAAGGCAACAAAAATGGCATCCAGCAAAAACTATAGCCAGTATGTCTCTGTAGCTTTAGACTTGTATCTTGATAAATTGCTGGACTATGGACTAGACGAACTGCAAGCCTTAAAGATAAAAAAAGGCATGATGGTAGAGGTGCCTGTCAGAAATAAACTATACAAAGGCTATGTAGTCGCCATTAAGGAAAAGCCGGATTTCTCTCCTGTCAAACAGCTATCCTCTATCTTAACAGAACAAGAACTTATCCAAGAAGACCTCTTCGACCTAGCTTACTGGATGTCTAAATATTATTGCGCCCCGTTGTCTCAGGTGATCAAAATCATGCTTCCAGCAAGTGTGCGTAAGCAAATATCCCATAAACAACAGCTCTATGTCCTGCGAGCTAAATCCAAAGAATTTCTGCAAAACTATTGCCAGGAGACACGCAATACCTATCCAGCCCAAGCGCAGGTGTTGGATGTGCTACTGCAGGTTAAGAAAGGTATTCTACTATCAGAGCTGCTGGAGCAAACTCAAGGCTCTCGAAGTCCTGTTGATGCTTTGGTTAAAAAAAAACTGTTGCTTCTAGATATTGTGCGCATCGACCGCTCCCCTTTAGTCGATGAAGAGTACTTCAAAACCAAGCCTAAGAATTTAAATTCCGATCAACATACAGCTTTAGCAAAAATTCATGAGGGATTGGAAAAACACTTGTTCCAGAGTCATCTTCTACATGGGGTCACAGGAAGCGGAAAAACCGAAGTCTATCTGCAAGCCATAGATAAAGCTTTGTCTCTCGGAAAAGGGACTCTAATGCTTGTCCCAGAAATAGCTTTGACAGCTCAAACCATAGAACGCTTCAGAAGTCGTTTTGACAACCATATTGCTATTTTGCACCATCGATTGAGTCAAGGCGAGCGGTTTGATGAGTGGAACAGGATCAAGCGCGGGGATGCGAACATTGTAATAGGCGCTCGTTCAGCCATCTTTAGCCCAATCCAAAACTTAGGGCTGATCATTGTGGATGAGGAACACGAGCCCTCGTATAAGCAAACTGAAGAATCCCCATGTTATAATGCCAGAGACGTTGCTGTCATGCGGGCAAAACTCTCCAACAGTTTGGTGATTCTTGGCAGCGCCACCCCCAGCCTGGAGTCTTACTACAATGCTACACAAGGTAAATATATTCTCAGCACCCTGCATGCCAGAGCCGATGCCGCATCCATTCCTTCTGTCACGATTGTAGATATGGGCAAAGAATATGATAAAGCCAAAGGGGTAACTCTATTTTCCGATACCCTTTTGGAAAAAATCAAACAAAAAATAAGCCTAGGAGAGCAGTGCATCCTTTTTTTAAACCGCCGCGGCTACCACACCACCTTGCTATGCACAAAATGCCATCACACCGTCAAATGCAACCACTGTGATGTCTGCATGACGTTTCATAAAGGAGAAAACAGTCTGGCCTGCCACCTTTGCAATTACACGCTTTCTCCTCCACCTTCTGTATGTCCAGGCTGCGGCGATGCTTCTACGATGAAATTCCGAGGCATTGGCACGGAACTAGCTCAAAAAGCCCTACAAGCAATTTTTCCTGATATACACACTATGCGCATGGATGCCGACACGACACGGCATAAAGGCAGCCACCAAAAGCTGCTAAAAGAATTCGGCTCAGGAAAAGCCGATGTATTGATCGGCACTCAAATGATCGCTAAAGGCTTGCACTTCCCTCAGGTCACTTTAGTAGGGATCTTGAACAGCGATGTAGCCTTAAACATTCCAGATTTCAGGGCATCCGAAGTGGTTTTCCAACTTCTCACCCAGGTAACAGGACGTGCCGGAAGAGGAGCCTTAGCCGGTGAGGTCGTCATTCAAACACTACTTCCTGATAACGGAGTGATACGCCTGGCAGCGGAACAAAATTATTCTGAATTCTTTAAACAGGAATTAGCCGTAAGACAACTGTTTGGCTATCCCCCCTTTTCGAATCTGATCAAATTAGTTTTTTCGGGTACAGAAGATAAAGTTACCCTGCAAGCAGCAGAAAACATGAGGCATCACCTGCTGCAACACCTAGCTTCTACCTATGAAGTGCAGCCCGCTGTGCCTTGCGCCTATGCAAAAGTCAAAGACAAATACCGCTATCAATTCCTCGTTAAAGGCCCGCAAATTTCAGGTTTTACGAAAGCGTTGGAAAAGGTAAAAGAACAGATAAAACTGCCATCGTCAGTCAAAATGCTGGTAGATGTCAATCCACTATCGACTTTTTTCTAAGTATAAAAAAAAAGAGCAAAGGAAAACCTTTGCCCTTGAATGACACAAACCAAGACTGGTTTAGCGTTTGGAGAATTGGAAGCGTTTACGGGCTCCAGCACGACCATATTTCTTACGCTCTTTCTTACGAGAATCGCGGGTAAGAAAATGATTGGATTTAAAGTCTTGATGTAGGCTTTCGTTCTCTTGCAACAGCGCGCGAGCTATGCCGAGACGCGATGCATTGGCTTGACCTTCTTTTCCTCCGCCTTTAACGCGAATAATGATGTCATATTGGCCATGTCCACCAATTTTTTCGAAAGGAGCCAAAATTCCCTTTCTTTGGATTTCCAGAGGAAAGTATACATCGAAAGGCTTTTCGTTGACGTTGATATTTCCAGTACCGGGTCTGAGTCGGACTGATGCTACAGCTGTTTTGCGCCTTCCTGTTGTGACGGTTTCTTGCAACATATTTAATAATTCCTTAGTTTATTTCTTATACATTAACTTGAATGGGTTTTTGCGCATCCATACCGTGTTCAATACCGGCAAAAACTCGCAACCTTTTAGATTGTTGTCTTCCAAGGCGGGATCCCGGCATCATACCTTTGACAGCATGTTCAACAATATAGCCAGGTTTGCGGGCCATCATGGTGCGATAAGGGATTTGGCGCAAGCCGCTCATATAACCAGTGTAATAGGTGTAGAGTTTTGCAGCTTCTTTGTTGCCGGTAACGTGGATTTTATCAGCGTTAATGATGATCACCCCATCTCCGCAATCTAGATTGGGAGTAAATGAAGGCTTATGCTTCCCGCGTAAAATCTTGGCTACTTCAGCAGCAAAGCGGCCTAGGGTTTTACCTGCAGCATCTAAAATATACCATTCATGCTTAATCTCACTAGTCTTAAGCATTTTTGTTTTGTTTTGCGTTTTGTTGTTTTGAGACATGGATTACTTACCTTGAATTAAGATTTACACATTGCTCCTATGATAATCTGTTTATGAGTTTTTGCCAACAGTTTTTTACAACCCTTGCAAAAAGATCCCTTTTTTTTTATACTTTTTTTAAATCAAACAGCTTTATTCAAAAAATGTTGAACCTCTAAAGGATATATACATGAAAAAACTCAAGACCTTTTATGTCCGCACCTACGGTTGCCAAATGAATGAATTAGACACCGAAATCATGATCGGTCAACTCGAACAGCGTGGATTGGAACGCACTGAAGATGAAAATGTCGCCGACCTCCTCATCTTTAATACCTGCTCCGTCAGAGACTTAGCTGAACGTAAAGTCATGGGCAAGATAGGCCGGCTCGGCCGAACCCCCCAAAAAAATGCCATCATCGGTGTCACCGGCTGCATGGCCAACGCCAAAAAAGACGCTTTATTCCAAAAAATCCCCCACATCGATTTTGTTCTAGGCACCAATAATATCCACGACCTCAATAACGTCTTGGACGAAGTATTGTCCACAGGCAAACAAACGGTGAAGACCGACGATCAATTCCATTACGAGCTCGACTACCTAAGCGCAAAACGCGACGACAAAACTAAGGCCTATGTATCCATCATTCGCGGGTGCGACAAATTTTGCACGTACTGCGTCGTCCCATATACGCGCGGTCCTGAAGTCTCTAGAGACCCTAAAAGCATCGAAGAAGAGTGCCGTCATCTAGCTGCGCAAGGTTATAAAGAGATCGTCCTCCTTGGGCAAAACGTCAATAGCTATGGTAAAGACAAACCCGAATGGGCCTGCCTCTTTCACGATCTGCTTTACCGCATCGATAAAATTCCAGGCCTGGAACGCGTACGCTTCATGACCAGCCATCCTGTGGACATTACGCGGGAGCTGATGGAAGCTATTCGCGACTTAAGGACTTTGTGCGAATTTGTCCACTTTCCCCTGCAGGCGGGATCCAACCGGATACTGAAAAAAATGCACCGCATCTATACTGTCGAACAGTATATGGAAAAAGTCCATATGCTGCGCGAAATTGTACCCAACGTCACACTCGGCACAGATATCATCGTCGGATTTCCCACGGAAACCGAAGAAGAATTCCTGATGACGTACGACCGATTAAGAGAAATAGAATATTCCCTGAGCTTCTTGTTCGCTTACAGCCCTCGAAAAGGTACGCCTGCCATGCGCTGGAAAGATGACATCCCAGAAGAGGTAAAACAAGATCGACTGCAGCGTCTATTGCAGCTACAAGAAGAGATTTATATTAAACAACGCCAGGCTATGCTAGGCAGCGAAGTGGAGGTGCTGGTAGAAAGCCGTAATTTCAAAGATAGTTCTCTACTCAAAGGATATACTCGCTGCTGGAAGAATGTCCTTTTCCCCGGCGATGAATCACTGATCGGTACTCTTCAGACTGTCAAACTACATAGCTACAGCCACCACACTTTACTGGGAGAACGCCAACAGTCCTCGCTATAAAAAATTTACGAGCCACCAAATGGGGCGAAAGATGGTCGCCCAGGGGAAGGCAGCCTCGAAGGGTCAACGCCGCTGGGTAAAAGAAGATATAGCGTTAACTGGTGGAAAATCGCACCGAAAAACCCTTGTGCAAAATTGAAAAATAACCATAATCCTCATTTATACATATATGATTTTAATGAGGATGAATGTATCAAGCTACTCTTTCCTATCCCTGCGGAGAGACCCTCTGCCAGGGTTATTTAACGCATGCTGCTAATATTAAATCTCCCTGCCCGGCCATCATTATTGCACATGCGTGGAGAGGTCAAGACGCTTTTGCCCGCCAAAAGGCCTCTGAGTTGGCCAAGATGGGTTATGTGGCTTTAGCCGCCGACATATATGGTGAAGGCATTGAAGTCACCACCGACGATGAAGCTCAAGCTCTGATGCTACCGCTGTTTTTAAACCGCAAGTTACTTAGAGAGCGCATTGGTGCTGCTTTTGAAGCTGTAGCGCATTTGCCGCATGTCGATAAAGCCAAAATTGGAGCCATCGGCTTTTGCTTTGGCGGATTAACAGTCATCGAGCTTTTAAGAAGCGGCGCTCCAGTCCGAGGAGTAGCCAGCTTTCATGGACTATTAGGGAATACCCTTGGAAACGTCAAAGCCTCCACTCAGCCGCCAGCTCAAAATATTCGAGGCTCTTTGCTGATTTTGCACGGACATCAAGATCCCATGGTAAGCAATCAAGACATTCTCACCACACAAAAAGAATTCACTGATTTAGGTGTCGATTGGCAGATGCACATTTATGGCAATGCTGTGCATGCGTTTACTAATCCCGAAGTCTCTGATTTTAAAGGCGGCTTGGCGTATAACAAACTGGCAGACCAACGCTCATGGGAAGCTATGCGCAATTTTTTTCATCATATTTTTGCATAAACCTACAAAGGAAACATTTATGAAATTTATGCCCTGGTTAGTCATACTGTACGCATTTATCTTGATGGGTGGCGGTATGATGGGTTACTATAAAGCCGGCAGTTTGCCTTCTCTGCTCATGGGGTGCATGACGGGTTTGATCCTGATCGTGTCAGCCATAACCATGTTTAACAAGGAAGTGCTGGGATATTTTGTCTCATGCGGAGTCGCATTTGCCATGGCTATTTTTTTTACCTATCGCTTTATCGGATCTTTCAAACTACTACCCACAGGCCTCATGGCGGCTATAAGTTTTTTGGTATTTGTGACAATGGTTGCGGTAAAATTGAAAAATTAAAATTTTAAACCTCTAGATGATTTATTTTTAGATACTTATTGCTATATTAAACGATTTATTGGTAAGATTGTTGTGAGTATTTATAACCAGGTCATTTTTATATTAGTATGTTTAATCCCACGTCCTTGAAGCCACACAAGCAAATATATGCCCTTCTGACAAATAAGTCAGCTGTAGGTTGCCTATGTGCATTAGCCCTGCAGCAGATCATTGAGGCATCCTCAACGATTTGGCTCGTCCATATGATGGCAAATATCACTACAGGCAAGAATTTTCTGCTGTTTTTATCGTTGTATCTTTTGTCCATTGCCTTGTTTTACATTCCCAACGGCATAGCTTTTATCTTAAAAACAACTTGGAAACAACAGGCCCAGCGCTCCTTCATCCAAGCTTTTGTCAACTCGAACCGAAACAATATAGGAGAGTGGAGCAATAAAGGACTCAAAGAGGAAAAGCTCTCCATTTTAACCTCGGAAGGCCCCACAGCAATTAACGCCCTCATCGATTACGTCTGGGACCTATGCATGATGGTTTTAAGCGTATTGTTCAATATCATGGCCCTCTCTATTGTGGTGGAACCTCTATTTGCTTTTGCCTACACCTTCAGCCTTGTCTGCGTTCTGATTATCATGAAATTAAATCGGCGCGCTCAAAGACAGCTCACTCAAAAAGCTCTCACAGCCAGGGTTGACTTAGTGCAATCCCTTTATGCTTCCTGGGACAATATTTTGCTGGGAAATTTTTACAATTTCAATATTTGGCAAGACAAAACCGAACAAAGATTAGACCGCTGCCTGCAGCGCAACGTGGCGCTGGAACGTTTCGACCAGTTTTTGGCGATCTTCGTCTCCTTGTTTACCTCCATACCATCCCTGCTGGTCGTCGCCTACTTCATGCTGACTCACCGTGACGATCCGGTAAAGCTTTCCACATTCGTAGTGATACTGCCGCTGTTGTTCAACATCCTTTCCTACACCTACCAGACCTTGAGCCTGCTGTTTCGATGGTCGATGCACCGCAGTAAATTGACGGCCATTTACAAAACCATACAACCGACTAAAGCTCTGCATGTCCCCATGCTAAAGAAAGTCAAATGGCCGAAAATCAATGTGCAGCAAACCATCGTTAAAGAAAATACCGCTGCCGATGCCGACCAAATCTCTGTGAGCGCACCTCAAGCCCTGCAGTCGTATAACGACCTGTTGGCCTTTACCACACGTTCGGGACGTGTTACTTTAAGAGGTGAAAACGGCTGCGGAAAATCGACCGCCCTGCTTTTAGTAAAAAATGCACTGGCTCAGAAAGCCTTTTTCCTGCCCACACACAACCACCTTAGCTTCCACTCCGAAACCAATAAGTACTCTACAGGAGAATCTCTAAAAAATCGCCTGATCGAAATTCTCGACCAAGTCGACGCAGAGGTCCTGTTATTGGACGAATGGGATGCTAACCTCGATTCCGAAAACAAGGAGCGGCTGAGCGAGCTTATTGACGAATTGGCCCAGTCTAAATGTGTGATAGAAGTGCGGCACCGATGAACATATTGGAATTTGTACAAAATTAACGCGATGTGCAACTTTTTTTTTGTGTGATCTTATTCTGGCGCGAAGCGCTAGAATAAGATCACACAGAAAAGTCGCAAATCGCGTTAATTAAGCTTTGCAAAACTCTACTAAATATACTTTGATTAAAAAAAGCGTTCGTGTTAGACATAGGTAAGTTTTCAGAGTAGGTTTTACCGATGACAAGTCTGCATAGAATAATCATTACCGCAATCTTTCTTATTTTTTTTGTAAACACCCCTTGTGCGTATAGCCAAACCAGTCAAGGTGAGCTAAAGGCCCCCTCCACAGTTACCGAAAGCACACACGGCCAGGCACCAGATACGCAATATCACCAGCCCGAAAGTGCTGCGCCGAAAACTCCTGCAAGTACGGATCTTTTTGAACCACCAAGCAATCAAGAAGATCATTTCTTCTATCAATTCTTCAACATGCTCTTTTCCTTAGGCTCCATTCTTGTCATTGTCTTAATTATTAGCTGGATCCTCAAAAGAGCGCTAAATACCCGCATGCAGCAGCTCAACACCAACAGCCTTATCAAAATCATCGAACGCCGTGCTTTAACCCCTAAAACCACATTATATGTTCTGCAAATCAAGGGGAAAGACATAGCTATAGCCGAATCACTCAACGGGGTCACACTGCTGAGTCATTCCACCGAATCCCCAAATCCAAGCGATTTTGAGAAAATGCTCCATGAAAAAAACTCGTAACATACCCAAAAACAGTTTTTTTTCTTCTGTGCTGGCTTTGCTATTTTTCATTACTTTTGCTAGCAGCGTTCAACTCGAGGCACAACAAGTGCCGTTCCAAAGCGCGTTATCTCCCGCAAACCTGAAAGAAAATCTCAACTTTCTATCCTTAGGCAACCAGCTGCGTATTATCACATTTTTGTCTGTGATTTCCCTGATTCCCTTTGGAATCATGATGATGACCTCTTTTTTACGCATCAGCATCGTCTTTCAATTCCTTCGGCAAGCTCTGGGATCGTCACAAATCCCCTCTAATCAAATCATCATAGGCCTTTCGCTGATACTTACCGCATTTATCATGCAACCTGTCTTAGCGAAAGCCTACCGGACAGCCATCGACCCTTATTTGAAGGGCGAACTGAAAGCCCTGCCTGAAATCAAATCCGGTTCCTCATCTGAAGAAACTGTCCTGGTGGAAAAACTTTGGGAGCCCCTACAAGCCTTTTTACTGTCTCATGCCAGAGAGCAAGATATCAATTTGTTTCTTGAAGTAGCCCAAGTGCATTTTGAACACGGTTCGGATAGCGAACAAGCCTCCAACGCAGTGCCTTGGTATTGTCTAATTCCAGCGTTCATGCTTTCGGAATTGCGCACTGCCTTTATGATGGGCTTTTTGCTTTTTTTGCCTTTTTTGATTATAGATATGGTAGTGTCTTCTATATTGATGTCCATGGGTATGATGATGCTGCCACCTGTCATGGTATCCACCCCCTGCAAGCTGTTACTATTCATCATGGTGGATGGCTGGCACTTGATTGTACAGCAACTGGTGCGTGGTTTTCATTCAGGAGGATAATATCGTGACTGAAGAAGTAGCTGTGGACTTGATCAGATACAGCTTATTTATTGCTGCTGAAATCGGCGCCCCTATTTTGGTAGCAACCCTATTCATCGGCTTAGGAGTGTCCATTTTCCAGTCAGTCACTCAGATCACAGAGACCACCCTCATCTTTATTCCCAAAATCTTGTGCTTTGGGGTGATCTTCGGTCTCACTTTTCCCTGGATGCTTAAGATTATGATGCGCTTTACCCATGAAATCATCGTTTACCATTGGAACACCATCATGAGTACGGCAGTGTAAATGCCTATGATAGATCCTAAGCTCTTCACAGAACCTTATCTCTATCCGCAATTTTTTCTTTTTTTCGCTTATACCCTATTTAGGGCTTTAGGGATCTTATTCATCTCGCCTCTCTTAGCCAATAAGTCCCTAACTTTCAGCAGCCGCCTGTACTTAGGCATATTTATCGCTTTTCTTTTAGCTGTAACCCTTTATCCTCAATATGAAAAAAATGCCCT
>CAYMKI010000051.1:0-2433 GCA_964390695.1 uncultured bacterium | reverse complement strand
GCATCTTGGACAACAACAACATTATAGGAATAGCCCTGACGTGTATTGCAGAACTTTCTCTTGGTTATCTACTGGGTTTTTGCTTTAACATCGTCTTTGAAGCCATGGCCATGGCAGGTGAAGTCGTTGATAATATGATTGGCTTCTCTACCGCACAGTTTCTAAATCCTTTTTCTTACGCCTTCCACTCTAGCCTAGGTATGCTTTTAATGTTCACCGGGGCGCTGTACATGTTAGTTACCGACTTTCATCATGTCTTTATCAAAATATTAGCCGAGAGCTTTACCATAGTGCCCATTGGCCATTATCAACTACCCTTCAGCATGGTCAACGATATCACCGACGGCACAAGCTGGATATATACCTTTGCCATCAAATACGGCGCGATCTCCATCCTAGTTCTTTGTATCAATTTAGTCGGCGTGGCTTTCACCGTGCGAGTCGTTCCTGAAATGAACCTTCTGCTCACTGGATTGCCCCTACGCGTGCTATTCGGACTATGGTCCATGATGTTGACCATGGGCAGGCTGTTTCCCTTATTTGAACAAACCTTTCGGCAAGTGACACGTCTCGCCGAATTCCTGCTGATGCAAATGTATACCCAATTGATCTGATTTTAAACTAACTTCACCTTGATTTATATTATAATAATATATAATAATTAAACATTAATTAAAAAAATAAATCGAAAAGGATAATAAAATGTCTGAAATAAACTTTTTTACTCCCGTACATTATGGAATAGAAGCTAAAACTAATAAGCAAAAAGCCATTGAAAATGTAGACAACTATTTCCATCTAGGAGGCAAAAAAGCCGTTGTGATCCGTTCAAGTCAAAATGGCGCCGAAAATATCGTATTGTCAAAATCAAAATTTACTGCATCGAGTTTTTTCAAGGCGGTTGGCATAGCATTATCCTACTTCACCGTCATCATCCCTCTGAGCATGTTGATCACCAAAGCCATCTTAAGATCGGGAAAAAAATATACCCTAATAGATCCTAAACAAGAATTAGAGAAGGGGATCGGGCTTTCAGATGCTACCATCAAGAAAATACAAGACATGCTGCCTAAAATAAAACAACAAGCACAAAATCCGGACATCGAATACCTCAGTGGATCTAAAGTCTTTCGTCTCAAGGAACACCCTAACTACATCTTCAAAGTGGGAATAGCCGATGGAAGACAAGTTCTTAAAAATAGACAATTGTTCAATGACAAACAAGCCATGGAAGAACGTTTTAAAAACATGGTCCATGCCAAGCGGATATGTCTGGTTGACAAGCTAGACCTCCTGCACGTTCCGCATGCTAAAAAATTCGACTTCAAAACACCCGATGGTAAAGAAGGGGTCATGATTGTGGAGGAGCGCATGAATATTAGCCACTCTGATAAAGATCAAGAGGAGCTTTATTATCGCCACTCAAAAAATTTAAATGGAACAGCTCGCCAGCTAGCGACGTTCATTGCAAAAACTGGCTTTAACGATGTAGCCCCACGCAATATCCCTATTATAAATGAGGATAAAGGCTATAATGGATCGCCACGCATTGCTCTAATAGACCTCGAGGATATGGATAGTGCGGTCAATGGATTTAAAGGCGACATAAATGGCAGCTGCGGGCTTATAGGATGCGTTTCAAAAGAGCAGATCGATATTGTTCTCAAGGAAGCTAAAAAACAGGGCATCGATACCTCAAGAAGTGATATTCAAGATGCTAAACAGAGGCGTTTACAAAAAATTGAATCTGAAACTAAGTTGTATGAATTTTACGCGAAGAACGGTATCGCCACCGGCGCCGAGCCTATTCAAGTAGATATAGACAACCTGGGACTTGATCTATCCGAAACCGCTAAGGTTACCTTTTTTACGGATTATCCAGATGGAAAGCCTGGTTTAAAGAAGATTGAAGTCTCCTTAAGAAAAGCTGTCGAAGATGTCGTCGAAGAAATTAACCAAAATATCCAGGCAAATTCTAAACGCAATGATGGCATAAAAGGCAAACGCTATATGTTGCTTAACATCCATGAACCTCCATTCCAAGGATATAATAGTGTAGGATTGCCTGAAGATCAAATGCATGCGACCAAAGAGGATATGAATAAATTCTGGTTGAGAAAAATCATAAATGCGCTGATTGACAAAGGCTATATCTACAAACTTGAGAATGTCAACGGCCACGGTTACTTCATCCAGGCGTAAAAGACTGAAGTCACGTAGCAGCCTTACATTCTGCTTAGGCTTGAAAAGCCTCTATAGTTTGTACTTTTATTGACAACAAAATAATGTTTCTAAAAAAACGCAGGCTCCATAAGATACAGGCTTGAAAAACCTTAATATTACAGCCCAGGTCAAGCGGAGCGAGGCCTGGGCTGTAACCCTTGTCATTACCCATTTTATTAGAAAATTTTTTATAAGAGAACCTTTTAACAA
>CAYMKI010000050.1:6957-17925 GCA_964390695.1 uncultured bacterium | reverse complement strand
GTGTAATAGCATAACTAGAAGCTGATTGTAAGTAAAGTTTCTTATTTTTATTTGTTGTGTAAACTAATTGTTTTTTCTTTAATATTTAATTAATTGACGCTTTATTTTTGTTTGATTTATAATTTCGTGTTTTCGATAAATAACAAAAAAACAGGTTTTTTTATGATGTCAAGTAGTGGGTTAGATTCGATAGCAAGCCAAGAGCGATTTTCAACGGTGCAAAAAGCTCCGAAAAAACATTTTAATTTTCATACGGTCAATTTTGAAAGAAAAGATGATGAATTACATAGAAGGGAGATATCTAGAAAAAGAAATGCAGAAGGCGATGAAATAGAAAGAATTGAAGTAAAAAGGATGAGATTAAATACAGGTGATTTAGGAAGTGATAGGAAGAATAATGGATTAATCAGCGGGATTACGACTGTCCAAACAAGGGTACTACCGTTTATGATTAATCAATTTCATGTTTCACCGGGTAATTTGACTACTCCATCAGTTCCCGTAAAAAAAAATCACACCCCTCAGAATGGGGTGAAAGATGGTGGTACTGGAGAAGGCAGCTCCGAAAGTGCACCACGTCTATGGGTAAAAAAGGATATAGTAGAAACTGCTGTGAGTAATTCTTCTGCACAAAATCAAGGAGAGGTTAAATCGCAAGTACTCCAAGATGGAACGAGAGTGTATTATAAAACTAATGTTGCCGGAAAAAGAGAAGGTCAGGCTACGGCGTTTTTACCAAACGGCACATTGTTGCATTATAACTATGTGAATGGAGTCCCTCAAGGAAATGTTGTTGAAATACGTGGCGATAAGACGATGCTAACCTATAGCCTATTAAGAGGTAAAAAGCATGGAGGAGCTTCGGTTGATTATCCAGGCAAGTATAAAATGGTGTATAATTATGTCTTTGGTATTAAAGATGGATCTGCTTTAATAACGCATCCGGATGGTGCTCAGTATATGATAACCTTTAGAAATGATGTGAGAGATGGAAAAGTCTATCAGTTAAAAAACTCGGATTCTATTTGCGTTGGAGAATATAAAAACGGTGTCTTTATGAATCAGCAAGAACAGATTTTTTATTCAACAAACAGTTCTATAGGTAGTCATTCTCAATCGCAAGCCTTTAGCCCTGCTCAAACAACAAGCGTTCAAGAGCTAGAAATACCCAAATGGACTATTCAAATTGAAGGGTCATATAATTCCTCATCGGCAAATGAGCCTCCTTCTGCATTTATACCAGAACAACGAAGAAGCTGCTTGATAGATTTGACACATGAGGATTCATCTGTAACAGCTGATAACAATCCAATTAATACTTCTCAAGATCCAAACGGCATTCAAAATGCTTCTGTCACGTCATTAGTGATCGAGCAAGTACAAAACGTACAAGAGGGTGTTGATAATTACTATGAAAGTCTCTTCTTGGATGATAGCTACTTTGGTCACAACATATTTTAGTTGTAGAACCCAACTTTGGGTTTTCAACCTCTTATATGGTCAATAGAGGATGGCAGAAGTTAAATCCTGCGGCTTTGATCTTCTGGTTGCTAACTTTGTACCCACCCAGTCGGATAGCTGGTAGTTCAGTGTTCCAGACTGGCGTGGGTAAGGCATGAGATTGGCAAATCTCTGAATACAAATCTTTACGCGTAGGGTGGTCATCATTTACCAGGTTGTAAACACCTCTCAACCTATTTTCTAGGCAAAACAGCAAGGCTGAAGCAGCATCATCCACATGGATATGATTCGTCGGTTCATTTCCGGTTCCAGGTAAAGTTTGCCCGGAAAAGCGGCGAGCTCGTTCTAGGAGACCTCGCTGAGGGCCATAAATTCCTCCCAAGCGAAGAATGCATGTTTGGGCACGAGAGTGAAGATAGATGTTTTCCGCTTCCATAAGGATATTTGCATGTGGAGATGTAGGGTGAAGTATTGTCTCTTCGGAGACCCATTCTGCGTGACCTTCATACACCGACGTGCTGCTGGTATATAGCAGAGAAATCGGCGTTTTCCTGTCCTGCAGAGCCTTTTCGATGCGCAGGGCTGTATTTAGATAAGTGTCTTCATACGAATGGCCGGGCTTGGGAGCTACCATGATGACTATACCATCGCAGCTGTTCAGGATAACTTTAAACTCTTCTTCTCTAGTAGCCTCTAAAAAAAATACTTCGTGCGAGATTTCTTTGAGTAAAGGTATTTTATCCTTTTGGGTTGTGGTAGTAATGATGCCATAGTCTTTGCCGCTCAATCTTTTTAAAAAGGCTGTACCGATATAGCCCGCACCCATAACTAACAGTTTCATAGATACCTCTTGTGATAGAACAGATACATCAAAATAATAAAAGCGACCCCTTGACAAGCTAGCGAAAAGGTGATAACTGAAACGATGGAGATGTCGTATAATATTCCCAAGAGGGTACTACCTAAAAACCAAAAAGTCCCAAACCAAAAGTGGAAGGTGCCATAAGCCGTTGCCCGTTTATCGACTGAGACCAAATTAGCGAGTACCGCACGCATCACAGATTCTTGTACGCCTAAGCCTATGCCCCATAGCATTATGCCTAACAGATTTAGATAAATGGAGTCGGCAAATACGAATATCACGAAAAATGAGGACGCTAAGATGGAATAGACAAGGATAGATAGGCCCCATTTATCAAAGAGTTTTCCAAGTATAAGCGCTGCAAAACCATCGGCGGCCATGGCCAAACAGTAAAAGAAAGGGATCCAAGCAACGGGATGGGATTGAGTTTTTTGCATGTGGTAAGCTATCAAGGCAAAATCGACATAACCGGCTGCCACAAAACATACAGCAGCTATATAGGTCCAGTATGGAAATGACAAGCCACCTGTATTGATCGGAACATAGGAGGGTTCTAAACTGCGCGGTTCAGGGAACAATCTCTTGGCTATAAAGAGTGCGACTAAAGCGCAGCAGGCAGGAACGCCTAAAGTAGCAAATGCTGTCGGATAGGAGCCGTTTAAGATCAGTACGCAGCCAACGAGCAAAGGTCCAAGAATTGCACCGATTTGATCCATTGCCTCATGCAAACCGAAGCCAAAACCTCTCCCAATTTCTTTAGTGGCATACGACAGCATAGCATCTCTAGCTGGGCTACGTATGGATTTTCCAAAGCGCTCTAGAATCATTAAAGCCGAGGCTGCTGGCCAATTTCCGGCTAGAGCTAACATGGGTACGGCCAGCAGATTGATGACGTAGCCCACAATCGTTAACAGCCAATACCTGCCGGTCCTATCGCTATAATACCCGGAGATGAGCCTAAGCGAATAACCTATAAATTCACCAAATCCAGCCACTCCTCCTACTACCGCTCCACTGGCTCCTAATAGTGCTAAGTATTGCCCAGATAGACTTCGGGCGCCTTCGTAGGTAATGTCCGCAAAAAGGCTGACGATTCCAAGAAGGATCACGAAGAGCAATGCATCGTTTTTTGTTACATTCATATCATGTTTAAAATTAAGTGGCAGGTCTATTAAAATCAAGCTCTTTAAAAATTCTATCTACCAAAGCCTGTCTTTGAGCATCATAGTTCAGCAATTCTTGTGGAAATTTGTCCTTGTATTCATTTTCGTGTTCTAGTTCGGAAAATGATTCGGCTTTCATCTCCGGGTGGATTCCTGACAACACCGTTTTGCCCATTCCATAAGGATAAGATAATGCAGCTGAAGGGGTTCCATCATATATTTTCTGGTCAAACAATGTGTATTCACGTAGGCCTAAGGTGTGATCGTAATTTATATGGATTCCTTGAACCTCAACAGGTTGACAATACCTTAAGAAAACATTAGCTTCTGAAGGAGGATTCACAAAGACAGGTCCTGAATAATGGCAAGCTTTGAAATTTACAAGCTTACCTTCTTGCTCCATACAAACATCTACGGCACAGAGGTTAGAAGGGTGGCTTCTATCATGAACTGCTTTGATAATGTGAGGAGCAATGCATTTTCCAGGATAAATAGCTAAAGTCATATCATCCATTTGTTTTTCTTGGTCGAGCTTGTAATTGTAAAGTTTTCCGGCATTATGTAATTTTTTGATCATCGAACATTCAGGTAACTTAATCATTACAGGTTTTTCAATGAATGTTTCGCACGCCATAATAGCGCCGGCGCAAATTCCTAAGAACCGGCCACCGTTTTTTACGTATTCTGCAATCTTCAGTGTTGATTTTCCAAGTTCATGAGCCATCCAAGAGGCATGACCTCCAGGAATTACCACCAGTTGTGTTGAGCGGTCAATTTCGTGTAGAGATTCAACCACTTTAATGCTGCGAGCGTCTAGCCCGGATTCGAGCATCTTTTGAGTCGCTTTCACAGACACCTGCCAAGAGCCTGCGCCGGCATAGATATATGTAGGTCCATGTGTGTTCATAACGCACCGTTTGATAGCTAACTTTATATAGACAAATATATATAATATAGACTATAATGTCTAAATATGCATGAGTGCATGCACAAAATCCTTTGCGTCATCGAAATTAGCTTAAGATATATTTTGTGCACAAACAAAGAAGGACCTTATATGCAAGTTTTGACCCGTAGGCAGATAGAAGCCTGCATATCACTTCCGGAAATTATCAAGGCCCTCGAAGAGGGATTTATGGCTTATAGTCGCAAGGAGACCGTAATTCCGCCTGTTGCGGCCATGCATTTCCAGAATCCTCCGGGTGATTGCCATATCAAGTATGGCTATCGCTTGCAAGGCAAGTACTACATTGTTAAAGTCGCATCGGGTTTTCCTGACAACCCGAACAAGGGATTGCCTTCAGGAAATGGAGTGATGCTCTTATTCGATAGGGACACGGGAGTTTTACAGGCTATATTGAACGATGAAGGGTATTTAACTGATCTGAGAACAGCCGTAGCAGGTTGTATTGCAGCTAAATATTTAGCGCCCAAAATAGTGTCTTGTATTGGCATCGTTGGAACAGGTGCCCAGGCCTACCATCAGTTAAAACTGCTAGCATATGCTACAGACTGTCGACGAGTTAAAATATGGGGGCGAGATAAGCATAAAGCTGTAGCATTTCAGCAGGATCCTGAATTGAAAGAATGGTCGATAGAAGTTGTGCGAGACCTCCCAGAACTTTGCCATAATTGCAATTTGATTGTGACGACAACTTCTTCATCATCTCCGTTGATATTTGCTGAGAACGTAAGAGAAGGAACGCATATAACTGCTGTGGGAGCTGACGATATTGGAAAGCAGGAACTAGATGTTTCCATTTTTGCAAAAGTCGATAGAGTGATTGTGGATAGTTGTAGCCAGTGTATAAGTATTGGAGATTCATCCTATGCTATTCGCCAAGGTGTAATCAAACCTGAGCAGCTTCTAGAGCTCGGTGATGTTATAGCTTGTCCACGCCTAGCAAGACAGTCGGAGCAAGAGATTACAGTCGCGGATTTGACCGGCGTTGCGATCCAGGACTTGCAAATAGCCGAATGTGTATTTGGAAATTATTTACGAATAACTCATGAGCAAGCAGTGATGATTCCTTCGATATCAAAGAAAACCTGATAACCTTGGTAAGTATACTGTTCTTTTGAATGGATAGCAAATCCCTGTAATTTTTTTAATGTTTCGACTGCCCTGGGGATGACATCTTTTGACATAACCCATATACAAAAGCCTTCTATATGAGACGCCGTACCGATAATTTCGTTGCTGATGAAAAAATCTGAAAGCGCATTGTTAAGCTTATCTGCAAAACAATCGGGCATGAGCTGGGATTGTGGATAGGATAAGGATTGAAAATTAAACAAAAAGCTGCTCTTTTAAATCAGGATTTGATTCACCTAATTTTGAACCGCAAAATAGCTTTCGATCCGCAAAAACCACATAAGGATATTTTTTTAAAGTACTTTTAATATGGATCACGTCTTTTTCTGTATTGTAAGAGGGCATATTAAGAAAGTGCGCCGCTCCTGCAGGAATAAAGATTCTAACACCTGGACGTGCATGTTTATCAATTTCTTTACACAGTGACATGTTACGATCTGAAATAGTTTTATAAATATCTGAATATCCCTTCAAATTAAATAATTTTTTATTCACATTGCCGTGTAACAATGCAACCATCTTGTTCATGGCGTATCTAAATGAGACCTCGTCAAAATTTTCGTAAAACTTATCTATTTGTTTAGTAAGGTTATCTACAGCATTTGAATCTTTGATAAAATACGATGCGATTTCTCTATAACCTTTTAGCAGTTGATTTAATTCCTCTTTATTTGCCGGTTTTTTGGCCATGCGATTGATATATTCGACATTACTTATATGGTCTGACATTTGTTTAAATTTTGGGTAGCTGGGCATAACCTGGGTCATTATGTCCGCATAATTTTCCGGTTCCCATCCTCTAACAGGATAATCAGGGTTAACGTGCTGAAGCATATCCGAAATTTGACCGGCTTTAGTGGCGGGTTTATGGCTTTCCCACCCTTCGACTAATATGATATCGCCTGGGCGGTAATAACGATTGATAACCTCTCCGTAACGTTGACGGAGACCCGTTCTATCATGGTGTTCTTCGGGAAAGCAAAATATCTGAGCTTTATCAGGAGTTGTATTTCCAAGGATGACAAACGGAGATGAAAGATTGTTTTTAGAGTTTGGATAAGTTCTGCGCCAGATATCTGCTAAACGCTGTTCTAATAAGGTGTTACGATAAAGGTTTTTTTGTATATTATAACCTTCGACGATACTTGATAAATGCGTAGACTTATATAAACCAAGAACTTTTCTTATAAAAAGTTGTACGATATTTAATTTGACAATCTGCCAGTTTTCTTTATGAGCATCATAAGCAAGCATCCATTTATGTCCATTCCATTTGCTTCTATGGCATATACCCTGAGAATTCAACAATAGAAAAGAAGATGAGTTTAAAACTGTTTTTAAATCCGACATAAAAATACGTAATTAAATTTAAAAGTAAACTATACTATTATTTAATAGATAAAATCAACATAAAACACACTACCTAACAGGTGCTATTTTGCAATAAATCAAATAATTAATTATAATTAACTATATAATTACAACTATTTTTAGTAGATAACGAGGTTGTTATGGATGTAAACAAATACTATCCTGAAATAAATGATAATCTTGAAATGCTGGTAGCTCCATACAAAGAAAACATTCAACCCGAAGAAAGAAATTGGATAGAAAAGGCCCTAAATGATGTCAAAAATTCAGACAGGAGTATTAAACTGGAAGACAGGATTTCTCGTCAATTGAATGCCATGGAAACATTTACTCCCGATCAAATAGTTCGCTTAGTGAATATCTTGCAGCAAGGGATCAAGCTCGAATCCAATAATTCTCAAATCGAAAGTCGATTATGTGAAAAAGTGGCTGGCTTGATCAGTGAGAAAAATATAGCTTTAGATAGATTTATTCAGGATTCCGCAGACAAGAATTTTGCTATAAAAGTTACTGTTAAGCTGGTTAAACAAGGAAAACTCGATTCTCTCGACGTGGCGGACTACCTACTCAAATGTGGTCTTGATCCAACCAGTCTGGAAATACAAGAGGCGCTGATCGAGATCGCCAAGCTGGCGGCTCAGCAAAGTGGCGGGGGAACCTCCGAATACATACAGAACTATGGTATCGATGCCTCTACGTTCGAGGGACAGCAGGCGCTGATCGAGATCGCCAAGCTGGCGGCTCAGCAAAGTGGCGGCGGAACCTCCCAACACATCAAGAATTATGGCATCGACGCTTCCAAGCTCGAGGGACAGCAGGCGCTGATCGAGATCGCCAAGCTGGCGGCTCGGCAAGATGGCTGGCGAACCTCCCAACACATCAAGAATTATGGCATCGACGCCTCTAAGCCAGAAGGATGGCAGTCGCTGATCGAGATCGCCAAGCTGGCGGCTCAGCAAAATGGCTGGGGAGTCTCCGAAAACATAAAGAACTATGCCATAGACGCCTCTACGAAGGAGGGACTACAGGCGCTGGTAGAGATCGCCAAGCTGGCGGTGCTGAATGAATGCTGTTTAACCTTAGATTACCTACAGAACTATGGTATCGACGCCTCTACGCCGGAGGGACAGCAGGCGATGATTGAGATCGCCAAGCAGGCCGCTGAGGTAGATGGTTATTCGACTGCGGAAAACATAGAAAACTTCGGCATCAATGCATCTACGGAAGAGGGGCAGCTGGCAATGATTGAGATCGCCAAGCTGGCGGTTCAGCATGATGAAATTGGACTATCTATATACATAAAAAATTTTTGTATCAATACATCTACTGAAGAGGGGCGACAGGCGATGATTGAGATCGCCCAGCTGGCGGCTCAGTGCAATGGCTTGAATACCTCCCAATACATAAAGAGCTATGGCATCGACGCCTCTACGCCGGAGGGACAGCTGGCGTTGATTAAAATCGCTAAACTGGCGGCTAAGAAAAATGGTGGTGGAGTCTCCTTATACATACAGAATTATGGCATCGACGCCTCTAAGCCGGAAGGACGGCAAGCGTTGATCGAGATCGTCAAACTGGCGGCTCAGCAAAGTGGCTGGGGAGTCTCCAATTACATACAGAACTATGGCATCGACGCCTCTACAAAGGAGGGACAGCAGGTGCTGATCGAGATCGCCAAGCTGGGGGCTGAGCAGAATGCTTTTGGAATCCTCCGGAATATTCAGAATTATTTACTAGATACAGAGTCTGTAGAAGGAAAACTGCGCTATTTGGAACTGATCCAATTTCTATTTACTTGCTTTGTTAAGCAATTCTCCTCGTTCAAATACAGTGACTTAAAAAGGGCTTTTGGGGGGTATTCTGAAGTATGCAACGGAAACGGTGTCGAGACGTATCGAATCGACGTAAATCAGTTTGAGGCGCAGTTTAAGCAATTCAAAGCCGGCGATTTGAACGGAGCTTTCCAAGAAAGCCTCGGCATAGCCGCTGCTTTATTTGAGATGAACATGAGAGATCTCCAATGGGTGCAAGATACGATGTCTACGATTAAGAGTAAAGCGGAAGAAGATAATATTGGAGGGGATGAGGCCGAAAAGGATAAAAAAGTTAAAGCAGAACAAGAAGAATTTTTAGAACAATGGATGAGCCTATGTACGCTTTGTGCAAGCCGCAAAGATCTTAGGCAGTTATTCAAGGAAAATGGTCCTCTCTTCGAGAGGTTATTTCAGTTTTCGCCGGCGTTAAGGATTCGGATAATGCAAGAAGTGATTGCTGTCTCTTTAGATCCACAGAGCTTGTTTTTGGATAGATTGAAGGCCGAACTTTCACAAAAAAACTCTGCAGTGGATAAAATAGCCGTCTTGCCGAAAGATTTGCGCGTGGCTGTCACGGAGGTTTTTCTTCGGGGGTGTCACGACAGTCAAGCCGATAGGGTAAAGCATCTGCGGGAGAGTGTCTTGGATATTGTCCATGCTCGTCTGGCCTGCTTTATTCTGGCAGAATTTCCGATACAGGGTTCAGAGGTGTATTTAACAGTGCTGGCAGCTATAGCGAAAGATAGAAACTTCCGCAATGCTAAATTTCAACAGCCGCTTTTAGCTGCTTTGGTAGCCCTCGAAAAATCTTCCTTGGAGGATGATAAAAAAATTAAGCTGTTAAAAGATTTATTTAGCATTAAAAATTCAGAAGAACGTCTCCAAGGCTTAAAGTTGATCACAGATATCCTGAACTTCAAAGGGGAGTCTTACCTTGGTGAGTCAAGTGATCTTGCCTCCCTGAAGGCCACAGTAGAAAAACTGTTTGTCGAGAAATGCAAAGTCAAACTGGACGATTTTGCAGCCTTGTATCAAGATTCAGTGGGCAAGTGGAGGGGTAAGGAAGCTTTGCTTACCTATGCTGGTAAACATTTAAGTAATCCAATAGCGTTTCCCTATTTTCAACGTTTTCTTACCGCTGTACTTCAGGGCAATTTTTTGCAGATCCGCTATGTTGTTGAGAACAATCCCCATCTTAACCAGATTAAGACAAGCTATCCTGAAATTTTCAAAACCTGGCAGCAGCCCGTCTCCTTGACAGCTGCGGATATAACTTCCAAAGATAGTTTAAAAGAAATAGCCATAGAAATAAGGGTGATTGACAACTTAAAAATGGCAGTAGAAAACCGCCATCTGGGCCTTGAAAAGCAAGAGGAGTTGTTCCCTATTGTTTCATCTTGCAAAGGTGATTGGAGTAGGCTAGACGCGCCTTTAGAGTTGGCAAAAAAAAAGCTAACCTCTCTTTCTAACCGCCACCTTACAGCAGGGGAAATCCAAGAGAAGCAACAACTTCAGCTGCAAATACTCCTCATGGAGCTTATGGTGGACCCTAGCAATTTGGAGAATAAGCTGAATGTATTAAAGGGTATCAAGATAAAAGGTTTAGAACAGACCTTAGCTCCCTTCTATCAAGACCTAGAGGCTGCTTCGCAGTTGCTGCGTTCCTCTCAAAAGTCTTCTCCGAACAAAATGACAATGATCGATACCGATGATCCCAACCACTTCCTCTTGATGGGCACAGAGGTATTGGGAAGTTGTCAAAACGTCAATGGTAGTGCCAGCTTGAACGTGGGAGTCCTCGGCTATGCTTTGGATGGAAAGCATCGCTTAGCCTTAGTGTGCGATCCTTCCGGCAAAATCCTGGCACGCTCAGTGCTGCGGCTATTAATAGATGCCGAAGGTAATCCGGTGTTATTTCAGGAAAGGGTCTATGTTGCCGATGCCAATCCCGAATATTCTTTATTGTTAAGAAAGATCGCCTTGAAAAAGGCGGAGCTTCTAAGTGTGCCCTTGGTGGTTAGCCCCTCTGATTTTGAGAACGAACGAGCCAAACCCTATACATTTTCGATCGAAGCAAAAGACAAGCCGGTACCTTTCGAATATGTGGATGCGCTAGGGGGATTGCGTACCAACGGCTATAAGATTGAGAAGTCTCTGCGAATCGATCCTAATACATAAGCTCACAAATATTTGCCAGTCCAT
>CAYMKI010000050.1:0-6947 GCA_964390695.1 uncultured bacterium | reverse complement strand
CAGGAGTTCCCTTGCAGAGGATCTCGCCACCTTTTTCCCCTGCTTCAGGTCCTAACTCTATGACATAGTCTGCGTTGCGGATCATTTCGAGGTTGTGCTCGATCATGACCACCGTATTTCCTTTGTCCACTAATTTGTGCAAAACGGCCAGGAGCTTTTTGAGATCATCAAAGTGGAGACCTGTAGTGGGTTCATCCATCAGATAAATAGTTTTGCCCGTGGACCTTTTGGCTAGCTCGCGGCTGAGCTTTACTCTTTGAGCTTCTCCACCAGAGAGTGTCGCCATCTCTTGTCCGAGCTTCAGGTAACCCAATCCTACCGCTATGAGTGTATCAAGGATGCGCGTGATGCGGGGGTGGTTTTCAAATATCTTACGAGCCTCATCCACGGTTTTATCGAGATATTCTCCAAAATTCTTGCCTTGGTATTGCACTTCTAAGCTCACGGGGTTGAGGCGCAATCCTTTGCATTCCTCGCAGACCACACGTACCGGTGGGAGAAAATGCATCTCGATTTTTCGGTAGCCCATGCCCCAACATGAGGAGCACATGCCGCGGCGGTGGTTGTAGCTGAAGTGTTTCCCTTGCAGTCCCTTTGCCCTAGCTAATGGCAGCGAAGCAAAAAACTCGCGCAGGCGGGTAAGCACATCGACATATGTGCCCACATCCGAACGAGCCGTGTGGCCAATGGGATTTTGGTCGACAGACAGCGCTCGGTCGATCTGTTGAATGCCTGATACCGTTCCGCCGTTAGAGATCATATCTTGACGGGTATAAAGCCCTTTTTCAATAGCAGGCAGCAGGATTTGCTGCATCAAAGTCGATTTACCAGATCCAGATACTCCCGTCAAGCAGGTGAAAACGCCCAATGGGATTTCTACGCTTACGTTTTTAAGATTGTTCAATGAAGCTTGGGAGATGGAAATATGACCTTTATCTGTAAGTCTGCGTTCAGAGGGCAAGGGTATTTCCGCTTTTCCGGAGAGGTAACATCCTGTCAAGGAATTGGAATTCCTTAAGATTTGCTTCAGCGAACCCTTGGCTGTTATGTGGCCGCCATGCAGACCTGAATGAGGACCAAAATCGAGGATGTAGTCTGCCGTTTGCAGCGTCAGGGGGTCGTGCTCCACAAGGATCAACGTGTTGCCTAAGTCTTTCAACTGTTTTAGGGCTTGGTTAAGCCTATCGTTGTCTCTGGGGTGCAGGCCGATGGTCGGTTCATCCAATACATACAGCACTCCAGTGAGTCCGCTTCCCAGCTGCCTTGCCAGGCGGATGCGCTGTGCTTCGCCGCCGCTGAGGGTGGGGGCTCTGCGATTGAGGGCAAGATACTCCAAGCCCACTTGGCATAAGAATTTCAGGCGGTTATTCAGGTGTTTGAGCACTTCTTCCAAGACTTTAGTGTCGGAGCTTTTCAGTTGGAGCGTTTCGACAAAGTGTAGAGCCTCCTGTATGGGTTTTTGACAGACATCGCTGATGGAAATCCCTTTAATGGTGACGTGGCGGGCCAGGGGATTCAATCTAGCCCCTTTGCAAGAGTGGCATTCCAGTTCTTCGAGTAAAGGGATCACCGCTTGTTTGATATCCGCCGTTGCGTTTTTGCCTGCTTTGGCAAGCACGTGATTGACGCCAAGCCAGCGAAATGTGTACCCGTGCGTAGAGGTATACCAGACATCTTCAGTTGAGCCGTTGAATACAAGCTGAAGTTCTTTGGGGGTGAGGTCCTTGAGAAGGACGGAAGAGTCTATGCCTTCTTTTTTAAGCACAATTTCTAGGTGTTGCAAGGCATATCTTGAGATTTTATCCATCCAAAAAAGACGCATTAATCCTATTAAGGATTGGCTCATGATGTCAGGATTGTAAAAGAGATTCGCTCCATATTGATAACCCAAGCCCAAGCAGTCTAAGCACATGCCCTCTGCGGTGTTGAAGGCAAAGGTATGCGGAGTTATCTCCGGAAAGGACTTGCCGGTGCTTTCTACGGCAAAAGCCAGATTGAAAAAGACATCTTGGCTTTCATGGTCGATGACGAGTTTTTTTTGTCCCAATTCAGCAGCCTTTTCAACGGCTTCGAACAAGCGGTGCTTGATTTGAGGATTTACTTTTAAGCGATCTATCACCAAGAAAAGTTCGTTTTTCCTTTTACGGTCAAAAGCTACAGTATCGATTTCGGTGTCGAGATCGAAATAGTTGCCGTTCAGACGCACTCGTAAGAAACCCTGCCGGCGCAATTTCTGAACGATATCATTAAAATCCTCGGTTTTCTTGATATCTATGGGAGCTAGTACCTGGATTTTATCGCCTTCGGGGTAAGACAGAATCCGCTCTACCACCCACTCTTTGCTGATGGCTTTGATCTCTTCTCCGGTCTCGGGATCGTGGGGGATGCCTATTCTGGAATATAAAATCCTCAAGTAGTCGTAAATTTCGGTCATGGTGCCTACGGTACTTCTAGGATTTCCTGCGTGGGATTTTTGTTCGATGGCAATGGCAGGGGAGAGCCCTTCCACATGGGCTACTTTGGGCTTTGGCATCTGCTTGACAAATTGCCTTGCATAGGGAGATAGGGATTCAATGTAGCGGCGTTGTCCTTCAGCGTAAACAGTTTCAAAAGCAAACGAGGATTTTCCCGATCCTGATGGTCCTGTGCATATGGTGATTTTCTCGCGAGGTATCTCCGCGTCGACATTTTTTAAGTTGTTTTGCTCTGCGCCCTGGACTACGATATTATGGATAATCCCTTTTTCCAAAAGCTTTTTGCGTTTGGTTTTATTTTGCTTCTTTTCTACAGCCTCTTGAATCTTTAACTTCGGATCGTAGTTAAGGATTTCATACAGCGCATGCCCTGTAGGGGTTTGCAGTTTAGCAATTTGTTCCGGGGTTCCCGTTGCTACAACCTCTCCGCCGTACTCGCCGCCTTCGGGTCCGATATCGATGATCCAGTCGGCTGTTTTTACGATATCCATGTTGTGTTCGATAACCAAAACGGTGTTGCCTCGTTCGACGAGCTCGTGCAATACTTCTAGCAGATGTTTGATATCGTGGAAGTGCAGGCCTGTGGTGGGCTCATCCAAGACGTATAGGGTCTTTCCTGTGGAAGGTCTTACAAGTTCCTTGGCTAGCTTGATGCGCTGCGCTTCTCCCCCAGACAAGGTGGTCGAAGATTGACCGAGTTTGATATACTCCATGCCTACTTTTTGGAGGGTTTCGAGTTTGCGCCTGATGGAGGGGATGTTTCCAAATAATTCAAGCGCTTCGAGCACGTCCATTTCAAGTACATCGAGGATGTTTTTACCTTTATAATAGATGGACAAGGTTTCCGGATCGAAACGCTTGCCTTTGCAAAGCGGACACTCTACCCAGTCGGCTTCCATGAAATCCATATCGATCTTGATCATTCCCATGCCTTCGCACTGGGAGCATGAGCCTTCTTTGACGTTGAAGCTAAATCTTCCCGGAAGGTAGCCGCGCGCTTTGCTTTCCGGAAGCTGGCTGAAGAGGTCGCGAATTTCATCCAGGAGTTTGATATAGGTAGCTGGATTAGAGCGGGGATTCCGACCTATGGGCGATTGGTCGATGGCAATGATTTTGTCTATGTGCTCGATGCCCTTGATCTCTTTATGCTTGCCAACCGGCAGTTCGCTGTGGTGCAGCTGATTTGCGACTGCGGGGTAGAGGATGTCCGTGATCAGCGAAGATTTGCCCGATCCGGATACTCCTGTTACTGCAATGAATATACCCAAGGGGATTTTGACTTGAATATCTTTTAGGTTGTGATGTACGGCTCCAGTAATTTGAATGACTTCTTTATTCGGTTTTCGCCTTTTTTTTGGTTTTGGAATCGTTAACTTGCCGGTTAAGTATCCTGCCGTCAAGGAGTTGGGGGAGTGGATCAGGTCGACCAAATCGCCATTAACGACAATCTCACCGCCGCGGCAGCCGGGACCCGGACCGAAGTCGACGATCCTGTCAGCTTCCCATATGGTCTCTTCATCATGTTCGACGACAATCACCGTATTGCCCATATCGCGTAGATGTTTGAGCGTTTCAATGAGCTTTTTGTTGTCGCGCGGATGCAATCCGATGGAGGGTTCATCTAGGATATAGGTGATGCCCACCAGTCCGCAGCCTATTTGTGAAGCTAGGCGCACGCGTTGAGATTCGCCTCCGGATAAAGTCGGAGCTGTGCGGTCAAGGGTGAGATAATGCAGCCCTACTTCCATCAAGAATTTCAGTCTTTCTTTAATTTCTTTCAAGAGCTCTTCAGCAATTAACAACTCTTGAGGGCTAAGTTTTAAAGCGTCAAAAAAGGCAGCGCATTTTGCTATGGTAAATTGGCATAATTCATGGATGCGCATCCCCTGAATTTTTGCCGCGGAGGGATAGGGTTTTAGCTTGGATCCATGGCATTCCGGGCATACGCTTTGGCGCATGATTTGCATCATTTTATTTTTATATAATTCGCTTTTAGCTTCTACAAAGCGATTATGAGCTTCGTGAAGCACTCCGCGCCACTGTATGTGATCTGTCCAACGTGCTCCGGTAACTGGATGTACAAAGTGCATCCGCGTCCACTTTTTGTCGGTACCGTATAAGAATATCTTTTTGGCTTTTTCGGATAGTTTTTTCCAGGGAGTGCGAACGCTGAAATTGTAAAGCTCAGCAAGATTGTCATAGATGTTTCCATATCTTACCGTAGAATAAGCGCTTGCTACGGAGCAGCAATCTTCTGCTATACTCAGATTAGGGTCGATGATCTTGTCTAGATCGAATTCGTTAACCATACCCAAACCATTACATCTCAGACACATGCCACTAGGACTATTGAAGGAAAAATCATGCGGCTCTAAAGAGGGGTAAGACAATCCCGATTTCGGCGAAAAGGCGTGCATGGAGAATAGCTGCTCTTCATCGGTATCGCTATCCCATACAATACAGGTGCCGTCGCTGAAGTTGAGAGCTTGGGTAATCGCCTCGGAAATGCGGGAATTGTTGTTGGGTTGAATGCTTAGGCGGTCTATGATGACATCGACATCATGCGCCACCGAACTGTCCAAAAAGATTTCGTCGTTTAAGTTCAGTACTTTGCCATCCACGCGAACCCGCATAAATCCCTTGCGCAAAAGATCTTGAAAATCCTCTTTAAACTCGGCTTTTCTGGAGCGGGCATATGGGGTGAGGATGAGGATCTTCTTGCCTTCGGGCATGCTTTGTATCGTCTTGATAATCCTTTCGCGGCTTTGAGGGCTTACGGCTTCGCCGCTGACGGGACAGTGTGGCGTGGCTATGCGCGCATATAACACGCGCAGGTAGTCATAGATCTCTGTCATGGTTCCGACTGTAGACCGGGGGTTGCGGCCTGCCGATTTCTGCTCTATAGAGATCGTGGGTGTGATTCCGGAAGCGGACTCGAGATCAGGTTTTGAAAGCTCTCCCAGCTGTCTTCTGGCAAACGTCGATAGTGATTCTACGTAGCGCCTTTGACCTTCGGCATACAGCGTATCAAAAGCCATTGACGACTTTCCTGATCCTGAAACACCTGTAAACACCACAAATTCGTGCGGATCGAGGGATAGGTCTATGGATTTTAAATTATGTACCTTAACTTTTTTGAGGATGATTTGTCGATTATTCACTTTATTTTAATCTCATAGGGGGTTATAAATATCGATAATAAGCATACAACAAAATTTAAGCAATTGCCACAAGAGATTGCACTGATGAAACGAAAAATACCTATTGGATCTTTAGTCTTCATAGCGTCATCTGTAGTTTTGAGTTTGTGCGCTTCGGAGCCGCGCTTTATCTCATATGAAGATTGGGAGGAAATCAGCACCCAATTTCAGGGTAATAAACACCAAATAGTCCTGAAGAGCGGCTCGAAACTTGTCGGCACTCTTGTAAAGCTTCCTGCCTTGAACTACACCTTTACTTCGTTTGATTTCGACCCTCAAGAAATACTGGTGATTGCTGCGGTGCAAACACCCGAGGGGCTTAAATTGCAATACGTCACCCACAGCGGACAAAATTATGTGGCCACACCCTCTGTAGATAGATTTGTCTACATTGCCTCCGAAAGCGATTTGAGTGGTAATTCAAAAGAAATAAAAAAAGAGATAGACCCCATACTTGTGGATTATATTCTCCTAAATCATCCTTCCATACCCTTTGCCGGTTACAATGGCAGGTTATCGAGCTTGGAATTTCAGAATAGCGACCAGCTGCCGGTAATTTTATTAAACGATGCTATCGCTATTACCGATGGCTGGGCAGAAAAGTCCCTGAAATCTTCCGACCTCATACAGATCTCCTTTCAAGGAGGTCTTTGTGCCAAAGTATACAAAGAGGAGAGGATCGTCGATATAGATTTCAGCTATATAAAAGAACCTTTTCTTTCGGTCCAGGTGGAACGCGATAAGCACCATATGAAATTTCCCTGGTCGCAGATAGCTTATTTGCAAACCGCTAATGGGGGATTTTTTAGAGAAAATCCCACCAAAGATTCTGGTCTGCGGATAAATCAGCGCAGTAACAAAGCTTCTGGTTCTGAAGCGCAGAAGATTGGTTTGGGTTGGGTAAGAAGACACGAAGTTCCCGATCAGATAGGTTTAGCAAGGGGAGAAGATCTTGATGACGCCTTCGGCGCATCAACATTGTGCAGCGATGCCGTTGCAAGTGCTATGCATTTAGGCCATGAACCCATAGTGGCGCTAGATCCTCTTTTTGCTGAACAAGAGGTTGATTTTAAGGGTGAGGATCTTTTAGTTGAAGAATATCAACCCGGAGAAGATCTTCCTGTTGAAGTTTTTGCTGAGACGGAAACTGCGGGTAACGAAACCCTTGTCGCATTACAATCCCAGTTCCATGATACGGATGTTGAAGTCGAGCAAGAACCTTTTATTATGAGCGATTGGATATCGCCTTTGTTTAATGAACAGCTTCCGGAAG
>CAYMKI010000049.1:0-18144 GCA_964390695.1 uncultured bacterium | reverse complement strand
CGAGAATCTCTTTGAGATCAATGTAAAAAACAGCATCTTCTTTAGAGTCCGGTGCATTCAAATTGGATAAATGATCCAATTTTTGCAGAGCGATCATTTTTGCGGATAGCGGAGGAGGTGTTTGGGGTGGGCGTCTTTTAAATAATCGAGGATAAAACATATACATAAGCATAGCGGCGATGGCACAGTTGATCAAAACGATCCCTTTCCAGGGCAGCGTTTTTTTTTGCAGCTGTTCCATATTTTCTTTTGTGAATTTCCCAGGATTCTGCTCTTCAATAAGACGTTCAGCTCGAGTTTTGGCGTCTATATCCACCGAGAGTTGTAATGGCCATGGCAGCAGAGGCGGGTCGTACTTATGGATAGCCACAAAGTCTTTAGGAAGGGTCACGGTAATGGAGGTGGTGCTTCCAGATAGTGTGTGTGTTGAGGAGGTCTGTATGCTACGGAATACGATAGGATCAAAGGATAACGCGTATGATCCCAGCATCCTTGGCTCAAGTTCTAACGTGATGGTTTGTTTCAGATAGCCCTCGGCAGATTTTTCTGGAGGACGAATGCTTTCATTTAATAGGGTGAAGGGGAATGGACGAAATCCGTAAGGGACTCTGAGGGTTTGTTTTAAGGCCTGTATATCGGGTTTATAGTCTTCCGGATAAGTCATTTCAAGCTCGATCTGCATAGGGTCGAATAGAGATAGTGGGGAACTGGGATCTTCAGCTTTGACAGAAAATCCGGAGGGGTCTTTCACCTCCCAACTCGACAAGGCAGCCGCATTTAGATGCAGCGTGATGTAAAATAGTATCACCCACAGCTTCATCTTCTTTTACGACCTCGGGCTGTGAAAAACTTCCTTATCTCATTCAAATAAGGCTTATCGGTTCTAATGTCGATATATCCCGCACCGATTTTCTGCATCAGATGCTTGAGTTCACTTCGGCTATCTTCATCCCATTTTTTGTATGCCTGGCACAGGGAAGCGTCGGAAAAATCGACGGTGTCGCTGTCTTCGCTTTCTAAATCCTGCATGTGGACAAGATTAAATGCCGGAAGCTGCTCCTCCACAGGATCCCTCACACATACAGCTATCAGGTCGTGATACTTAGCTACCAGCATAGCTTCTTTCGAGATGTCGTTGCACAAAAAGTCAGATATTAGAAAGCATATGCTGGATTTCGTTTGCAGGCTGCCAAAATAGTTCAAGGCAGCATTGATATTGGTTTTCCTATGTACGGATTTGTGGGCGATGAGCTCGCGGATAATACGTAAAATATGCCTTTGGGATTTGCCTGGAGGAATGTATTTTTCAATGTGGTCCGAAAAGATGATCAAGCCCAGTTTGTCATTATTTTTTATCGCCGAAAAGGCAATCACGGCGGCAATTTCGGTGATCAGATGCTTTTTGGTCTGGTGTCCGCTTCCGAAATCACACGAAGCTGACATATCTACGACTAGGTTCACAGAAAGATCGCGCTCTTCCCTGAAGGTTTTTACATAAGGATGGTTCATCCTGGCGGTGACATTCCAGTCGATGCTGCGGATGTCGTCTCCTGATTGGTATTCTCTGACTTCTTCAAATTCCATCCCTTTGCCTTTGAAGGCAGAGCGATAAGCACCGGCCAAAATGTCTTTGGCCAGATAAGACGTCTGGAATTGAATGCGCCGCAACGCACGGAAGAGTTCCGGAGTCATAGCCTCCTCTAGGGAATGGGCAAATGATTTAATATTCTGTCGATGATATCATCGGGAGATAGTTCTTGAGCTTCGGCTTCATAGGTTCTTCTCAATCGATGTCTAAGGATGTCGTGCGCGACTTGTTTGATATCGTAAGGGGTGACATAGGCCCTTCCCATGATAAAGGCATGGGCCTGGGCGCAGAGCTTCATCGCTAAGGTGGCTCTGGGCGAAGCTCCAAATAAGAGCATGCCTTCTATATCTATGCCATATTTTTTTGGTTCTCTTGTGGCAAAGACGATGTTCAGAATGTAATCGATGATCTTGCCATCGACATAAATTTGATTGACCAGTTTGCGCCCATTCAAAATATCCTCAGCGCCTAAAATGGCGGCAGGTTCAGGCTTGCTGCCTAAGGTACCCATACGCTTGAGAATGGCTTGCTCTTCTTCTCTAGATGGATAGTCGATTTTGACTTTCATCATGAAACGGTCTGTTTGCGCTTCAGGCAGGGGATAGGTGCCTTCTTGCTCTATAGGATTCTGCGTAGCCAAGACTAGGTAGGGCTTGCTCATGGCAAATGTTTGCCCACCCAGGGTGACTTGCCGTTCTTGCATCACTTCTAGCAGAGCGGACTGGACTTTTGCGGGAGCTCTATTGATTTCATCTGCTATCAAGATGTTGGTGAAAATGGGGCCTTTGTTAATGCTGAATGTGTTTTCACGGGGATTGTAGATTTGTGTGCCGATCAAATCAGCTGGCAGTAAGTCGGGGGTGAACTGGATGCGCTTGTATTCGCACTGGACGACTTTGGCTAGGGTCGTGGCGGCTAAGGTTTTTGCTAGCCCTGGCAATCCTTCCAGCAAAATATGGCCATCTGCCAGCAAGGCTAGCAGAAGGCGGTCGACCATATCGGATTGGCCTACGATCACTTTTCCGATTTCGTCTTTGACGTTTTTGAACTTTACATTGGCTTGTTTTACGGCGACTGCAAGTTCATCTATATCCATGTATTACATCCGTTCCACAGGAGTTAACCCCAATATTTCCAATCCATGCTTCATCACATGGGCGGTAGCCTCGCAGAGCAATAGCCGGGAGGTCTGCTCAAGCGTGCCTTCGACCCTGCAATCTCTAAAGAAAATATTAAATTTTTCCGCCAAAGTATACAGATAGTCTGTCAGCCGGTTGGGCAAAAGCTCATTGGCCACGTGGCTCAAGGCTTCATCGAATTGGGCTAAATGCAATCCTAACGCAAATTCGGAAGGATGCTCAAGATAAATTTGATGTTTCTGCTTTAAGTCCTCAACATTGACATTCACTTTGCGCTTAATGCCCGCAATGCGTACATACGCGTACATCAGAAAGGCCGCGGTATTGCCTTCGAATTTCAACATGCGGTCATAGCTAAATGTGTAATCCCCAACGCGATGGCACGATAAGTCCGCATATTTGACAGCTCCAATCCCCAAAGCTTTAGCCAGCTTGTCGGTTTCCTCCGCCGGCATGTCGGGATTACGCTCGACTAATAGGTCTTTGGCTTTTTCCACGGCGGTTTTGAGAAGGTCTACCAGTTTTTCACTTTCACCCGCACGGGTCCGGAATTTTTTTCCATCAGGGCCGAGCACCAAACCGAAGGGCACGTGATCCGTTCTGACTTTTGAACGGTCCAGGTAGCCTGCTTTTTCCGCAGCCTGGAAGATCATGTTAAAATGCGTGCTCTGTCCCGCATCGGTGACATAGATGAGGCGCTGTCCTTTTTCGACTTGGATCCTGTGCTTGATAGCTGCCATGTCCGTGGTGTCGTAATTATAGCCGCCGTCTGACTTTTGAATCATGAGCGGCAAGGCTTCGCCTTCTCGATTTTTGAAGCCTTCAAGGTAGATGCATTTGGCTCCATCGGATAAGGTCACCATCCCCTTGGCTTCCAACTCCTCGACGATGCCCGGCAGCATGGGATTGTAGAACGATTCGCCGCGATCGATGAGGTGTATATTCAGGAGATCATAGACTTCGCGATAAGCTTTTTCCGAGATATCACAAATGATTTTCCAAGCTTTAAGCGCTTCAGGTTGACCGCTTTGGAGTAATACTACCTCTTCTTGTGACTGCTTTTTAAAAGCAGGGTCTGCGTCAAATAGCTTCTTGGCTTCGCGGTACCAGGCGACGAGGTGGCTGAGATCTGTGGGTTCTTCACCGGTCAACACCAAGGGGACGTGCGTCTTCATATAGGCTATTAACATCCCAAAGGAGGTGCCCCAATCGCCGAGATGATTTAAACGCAAGACGTCATGGCCTAGAAATTCAAACAGCCTGGCAAGGCAATCGCCTATAATGGTCGAGCGCAAGTGTCCGACATGCATTTCTTTGGCGACATTGGGTGAAGAAAAATCGATGATGATCCTTTCTTTGCGAGCAGGAGAAGAAATGCCCAAGTGGGGTTGCAGCAACTTGTTGACGGCGTGATTGATAAAGGTATTTTCCAGGGTGATGTTCACAAAGCCTGGACCGGCTATCTCCAGCTTTTGGATAAAAGGCACGCCTTCCGGAGAATTGACCGATACCTGGGCTATGATTTTTTCCGCAACTTCCTGGGGTCTTAGCTTGAGGGGACGTGCAAGTTTCATGGCCGAATTAAATTGATAGTGGCCTAACTTGGCAACGTTGCTTTGCGTCACTTCAATGACGATATCTGGCTGTACAGTGGACAGCTCGGGAAAAGCCGCAAAGGTGGCTTTTTTAAATATATCTAATAAAGTCTCTAATATTGTTTTATTCATGCCTTGATTATATAAGGGAATTAAGATATTGGAAAGAAAAATAAGAGAGACTCCTTGTTTTAACCCTCATCCACAAAGGTAGGTGTTATGCAGCCATTAAATCATTTATCTTCGATGATAGTCCAAAAAGGACACTGTAATGATTTGGAAGCGGTCCAGATCAATAAGACAGGAGATTTCTCCAGCACTAGCCATTTGCCCTTAGACGAATCGCAAGATAAAAGTCGCGAGGACGTTACCAAAACCATAAAAAAACAAGCCTTGCGCCTTCTTACCGTCGATGGCGGCGGCGGCCGTGTGAAATACTCGCTCACTCTGGCAGCTCGCATGGAAAGGGAGTTGGGCAACAACATCAAATTGGGTCAGGTATTTAATCTCTTCGGAGGAACTTCCGCAGGAGCTATTGTCACTATGATGATGAACAAACCCTCTTCTCACGATCCCACAGTGCCGCTTTATAGCGCCAGAAAAATCAACCACAAATTTCAAAGGGTGATAGATCAAATTTTTCCCAACGATATTATATCTACTATCTCCCAGATTTATAACATGGTGTTTAACAAAGCCAAATATAACAAGAAAGGAATTGTCGCCTGCTTCAATAAGTATTTGGGCAGCACTTTACTGCAGGATTCCGTCAACGAAATCGTCATTCCCACTTATCAGCCTAGTATAGAGATGCGCACCTGGTATATTACCCGCAAGGTAGCCAGGGAGAAACCCTTTTTTCAAGACCTGTCCATGAAAAAAATGCTCTTGATGACCACAGCTGCCCCTACCTATTTTGATGCCGAAGAGTACAAAGACCACTACTTTATGGATGGAGGGATGTTTGCCAATAACCCCACAGAAGCCACCTGGAGAACTGCAGTGCATGATTATGCCGCAAGTCAGGATGTGGTCATCTGCTCTTTAGGCACCGGCATCTCTCCGACAACTATAGATATGAACCCCTCGCATCCTACCGGAATATATACCATCGCTCCGGATGCTATAGATCTTTTCATGCATGCCTCTGAGCAGCGCGTACACCAAGATATGCTGCGTATTTTTGGCTCCGGCAGAGGGTATTACCGCTGGCAATCGCAAATTAAACCTATCGATCTCGACGACACGTCGCTAGAGACAATGTCTTATCTCGAGGATAAAGCCAACGAATTGTTGGATGAACCTAAAAACTTGGACCGCTGGGAGCAGATGCTGACAGAATTACGCAAAGCCGAAAACACCGAAGACCATGTCCAACCCGTGCAGGTGTATAGTTAACAGGAGAAGGTTAATTTCTACAATATTGCTTCAAGTTCAACGCAGAGAGCGCGGAGGCGCAAAGACGCGGAGTTTAAAATTGTGCGCGAAGCGCACAATTTTAGCGCTGTCAGTCAAACCCCTCGGGTTTGACTGAACCCTGTGAGCATCAGCGAATCTGCAAATCTGTGTTTGAAATATAAAACGATGATTCATGCTATTTCTCGTTAAGGGGAACTGAAAGCAGCTGTCTCGTTCTGTGAGGCTCTCATTGCTGCATACCCTTTGTTATATCCCTCTGTGTTCTCCGTGGGCTCTGTGGTTTTTAATTTATTATTTTATGAGGGGTGTGAATAATCACGTTTGATAAATGCATTATTGTAAACTAAGATTAATAAATATTTATTTACTTTTGTTTTTTTTTGTGAAGGATGTTATGCTAATTGACATAAAATTAAATTTTGTTGAAGTTGATTTACAAAATCAGGAGTATTTAATATGAGCACACCTTTAAGTAATACATTAGATGTCATTTCAAGTATTGTTGGAATTGGAAGCACGGTAGCTTTAACTATTGTAAACCCCCAACTAGCCATTCCCAGCTTGATTGCAGGGACAGTCGTGGGTACAGTCGCAGCCATAGCGCATAGGATTATGTCAGGAAAATCATTTGGAGAAGTACATAAAGATATACAACAAAGTCACAAATTTACCGCTTTTCAAAATTATACCGCACCAGGCCGGTTCTTTGGGACCTTGCTTGGAGCAGGTTTGTCAGGTTATTTGTTGTATGCACGCCTAACTTCCCAGGCGGTGCATTCTGCATTTTCAGTTCTAGGTAGTATTTCAGCTGTGGGTACAGGCTTTGGTTGGGGTTTAATTGCATCATTTGCATTAACAGATAAAATTATCAGCGTCATCGATCAGCACGCGCTCAAAACAGTACATGCCTAGTCTTAGTACGGTAAATGCGATTTTTCTGTCGTCTTATATTTCAAACACAGATTGCCAGAGGCACAGATGCATGGAGGGTTCAGTCAAACCTGACGGGTTTGACTGACAGCGCTAAAATTGTGCGCTTTGCGCGCAATTTTTAGTTTTTGCTTCTTGCCTTAACTCCGCGTCTTTGCGCCTCCGTGTCCTCTGCGTTGAACTTGAAGCAATATGGATGTCTTATAATTAATTTTATAATAAAATGGGTAATGACAAGGGCATCGTCCTGGGAGCAGATCGATAATCTGTAGCACTCTGTAAGGGTACTACAGCACTATATGTATGTTTAATCTGAGGGTGGAAAATAGTCACTTAATTTTAGGAAGTTTAAGCGGTATATAGCATCATACATTTTTTGTTCGGCCTCTCTGAGGTCTTCACGTCCTAAGCCAAAATGCTCTTTCCATCTTTGTTTATGCCTGACCATATCCGTGATAAAGGCGCTCTTCAAATCATCATGTAGGCTCATTTTGATGGTCCTAAAGTGAAAGATATCTCCAAAGATAAATTCAAATGTGTTCGCTTCGATATTATTGTTTTTAAACACAGACAGGGGATGTCGAAAATTGCACAATATTAATTCTCCATCTATCAAGAGCTCGCTGACAGGAATGGAATTTTCATCTTTGCTATTTTTGGGATGCTGTTCGGCTAAGTTAGCTAAATAATAGCAGGCATCGCGCATTTTTTCTGTCATCTCCAATTCACGCAAGGCGTGATAGACATCGTGTAAAGCGGAAGCGAAAGGGCCTTCCTGCTCAAACCCATCGATTAATCCTTTAAACTGCGGATTGCTCCACTGGTATCGCTTATCTGCAGAAGCTTCAGGAAAATAGAGGCTTATAGGGATTTGTCCGGTCACTTTTAATCGGGCATAATCTTTGTCGTTGAGGCGATAGTAAGTAGGCACAAGCTGAGGCGGTTTTCTTCCAAAAGTTTTGGCAGTGACATCGATAAAAGCTTGCAGCATGCTAAAAGATGGAACGATTATTAGTGATTCAGTAGTAATACCTTCTGAATGTATTGCGAAGATCTTTTGTGTTTGTAAAGGACGGATCATCTCCTGAATTCTACTGATCAGAGGTGACCAACTACCAAGGCAGGGAGCATTAATGGTATAATAGATTTGTTCTGATGGCGGTTTGCTTTTGAGGATGTGACAAAAATCATTCCACTGTGTTTGGTTAAAGTTGAAGAAAGATTGTAAAAGAGGGGTGGTAGGCATACTTTCCCAGCTAGAGAGCAGTGCAGGATCGATTTTTATAATAGCGTCATAGGTGTAAGGTTTAATGAGATCTTTGAGGCGTCTTCTTAATTCATTTATGTCTTTTTTACTAGATTCGCAGAGTGTGGTTTTTCTCTCCAAATTACCCTGTATAACGGTTTTTTGGACTTGATAAAAAGCGCTGTGGGTGACTAAATCCCTTAAAGCACCGTCCAAGATATGGAAGGAAGCTAATTGTTCAACGGTAATTAATTGTTGCTCGAGAGCTTTCAACGCTGTTAAGGTAACTCTCCTGGCGAGGTTACCATCAAGGGCGATAAGGGGGCAGCACGAAATAATGGAATAAGCGCAGGCTTTGATCTCTTGGGGTATGATGGAGGGATCTTCGGAGTCGAATTTTTGTTTTTCTTCTTCGGGTAAGGATTGTACTAAACGAGAATAGCCAGGAACGTAAAATCCCGGGTGGCTGGGTAAGGGAGGGGCAGGTGGAATTGAATACATTATCTAACTCCTTAAACTATGTGAATGCAGGGTTATAGACCTGTGGGTATACATACCAAGATACGTAGACCCTAAGGGGCAAAATTGAATATTTAGAAAAGCCTATCCTTTAAGCGTAAATAAAAATTGTAAATACGTATAACTTATATGGCAGTTAGTTTTCAATCTACAAAATGAATTTTCTCATCCATCCAAACCAGGTTTGATCATATACACTCCTGTAGGTGACGAGTTGTTCTGTGAGCAGGCATTTGTATCCAATCCTCTCAAGAACACATAGATAATACCACCAAATACTTCTTCAAAAGATTTTGGATGAGAAATGTTTAAATATTTTTTGAGCGCTTCCTGATATATCCGAGCTTGGATGAAATAATGATGTTTGTGCATGGCTTGCTGGAGGTGTTCGTGAGTGTAATGCTCGCAAGAAGGTCCGAGCCAATTGCTTTTCCAATCTAATATATAATATAGGCCGTTGTGCTCAAAGATCAGGTCGATGACCCCTTTCAATAGTCCTTCAGCTGCACCCACCTCGTCTACTTGCAGATCCGGAAGCCATGGAAACAGGAATTCTGTTTCGCGATAGGTCTTATTGGGATCTATTTCAGCCAAGCAAAAATTCTTACTGCCGGCAGAAAAGCGGTACGTGAGGGCCTTCAGGATCATCGCTTCGATGACCTCACTCCAAGCAGCCCAGGAGGATCCTCGCAACTCTTGAAAAAGGATTTTCTTTATTTCTAACATATCTATACAGCCCAGCGGGACATTTTCGAGGATTTTATGCAGAAGCAGGCCAATCTCGGCTCCAGAGGGAAGTGTATGAGGGGTTTTGAGCATGCAATTGATGTCAGATGGAGGCTTTATGTCTAGTAATAATGATTCGGATTTCAGAGGTTTAGTCAGCGACGAGTAGGAATGCATCAACAGAGGCAGGCCGGGAATATGAAATTCCACCGGAGGAGTAATCTCAGGCGAATCGGTATTTTGCGCATATCTCGCTACAGGGGGTATGGAAGTTATGGGTGTGGCGGTGATATCGATCTGCAGGTCCTTCGCTTGCTCTATCAGCCTCTCTATATGTGCAGGATGCAGTTGCTGGATGCTCTTGTATAGCTCGGTATATTCTAGAGAAGTTGCGTTGAGGCGCGCTAGGTATAATTCTAAGGGTGAGGCTGTTCCGGGTTTGAGCGAGCCTTCTTCGGAGAAAAATACAGCCGGAATGTATAGGCGTTGCTTGGCTCGCGTTAGAGCTACATAGAGAAGGCGCATCTTTTCAGCATCGGCTTCTTGGCATATTTCAAGATACTCTTGGCTGTTTTCATTTGGAATAGGGACTATTAAAGGGGGGTAATGCGAGGTGTCTAAGCGCTTTTTTTCAGGTTGCCTGGTGCGCTGTGATAAGCCTAAGGCAAATACGATATCGTATTCCAAACCTTTGCTGGAATGGGTGGTCAAGATATGTACGCCTTTAAGGTCGGGATTGGGCCGGCATTTGATGGCTTGCTCGTCTTGCGCTTGCGATAGCACAAAGTTGTCTAGAAAAGATATGACCTCATGCGGAGAATAATGATGGTGGTTTTCCTGTTCGATGAGAATATCGGCGATCTGCAGAAGGTCTTGGTAGATTTCCAAGCCCTCTTCCCGAGCTACCAGGTTTTCTGCCACGGAACACTGTGCAAGAGAGAATTTATGCCCCAGAAGACTGTTTAGGAAGGAGGAGAATCCCTCCTCCATCCAGGTCGTATGCAACTGAAAGAAAGAGATGACTATCTCTTCTAGCAGCTCCGATTGGTTTAAAAGCGAAATTTTATCATGAGACCATCCTATAATAGGACTTGCGAGAGCTATTTTTATCAAACCTTCGTCTTTGGGAGATAACACTGCAGACAAAATTTCTTTTAAAGCTGCAACGGCGAGGGAATCAGCTAAATGTTCTTGATGTTGTGTGATGCAGGGAATACGATGCGAAGCCAGGGCTTGTGACATTCTATGGCATTGGTATCGGTCGGCCACAAGGACAGCCATTTGATTAAATTCGATCTGTTTGGATTGCAAAGACAAAATCTGCTGTATGATGTAGGGGAAGAAGTGATCGGTCTCGAGGGTATGCAGATCCTTCAACGAAGACTTTTTTTTCTCCAGCGTCACCGGTAGAAAATGCACGCTGCCTATGGAGTCGTTAAAATCGATAGGTGCGTGTTTTTCGCCAGCTTTTACCGCTAAGTAGGGGAGATGGCTCTCTTGGCGCGGTAAATGGATCATTTGCGTACAGGCGCTAAAGAGAAAATTCAAGGCTTCGACCAGTTTTTTCTGCGACCTGAAGTTTGTGGACAGGCAGGCAGTCTTTTCCGATCCGATGATGTCACCAGCTTTTAGGTAGGTGTATATGTCTGCATGGCGGAAGGAGTAGATAGCCTGTTTGGGATCACCCACCAGATAAAGGTACCCCCAACTATGCGTGCGCTTGAGAAACAGTTTTTCGAAGATATCCCATTGCAGGGGGTCGGTATCTTGAAATTCATCGATGATCGCCGCTTTGTATTTTTGTTCTATCAAATCGACAAATGCAGGGGAGTGGGCGGCTTTATGCATGTCTTTCAGCAAAGAGTCGTAATTCCTGATTTCCTCTTTTTGAAAATACCTTTGCAGGTATTTCTGGCTGTGGTACGCCAGCCGCATATAAAGCAGGTCAGGGTCTTGAGCTTCTTCAACTAAGGTATTGAGGGTGTATTGTATGTCTTTTAAAAATGAGGGATAATGCAGGGGTGTTTCCAAAGATGTTTTCTTTTTGGCTTTTAAATTTTCTGCCGCTAAAGCCGAAAAAAAGTAAAGCCCATCTTGAATCAGCTCATCAAAATCCGCTGCAGACCAATCTTGGCGATCGAACAAGTTGGCAAAACGCTGGACCTTATCGAGATTTTCGGGTTTGATGTTGCCTTGTTTATCGCAAATACCCGTGTAGTTGGGGGCTTGGCGAATAAAGTCCTCCACTATTTTTGAGGAGTGGGTGTAACCGCGCTGTCTCAAGTCGGCCATCACCTGCTGAAAAGCGCTGAGCTGTTGATGGAAATCCCTGGGCGGAGCTTTTAGATCGCATTGACTAATGGTTTTTAATAGCTGTTGTTTTAACTTCTCCAGCTTTTCTTGACAGTTTGCCAGCTTGGCGAACTGCTGATGGCTGAATAAGGAAGAATGAACTTGCGACCTGAAATAGTCTTGAAGGACCTGGAGCCCCCTTTCGGTGGAAAAATTAGTCTCTTTAGGCCCTGACTCCAGATGGACTCCGCTTTCAAAGAAATACTCGTTCAAAATGCGGTGGCAAAATCCATGGATGGTGAAGATTTGGGCTTGATCAAAACAAAATAAGGCTCTTTCCAGAACTCTCTTAGAAGCTGTTAGCTGCTCTTCGCCACTATCTGCAATTTTTTGCAGATAGTCGGGAATGATTTTATGGGATGGGGAATGAGGAGATGTCAGGAATTCCAGGGTGTCTACAATTTTTGAGCGGATGCGTTTTTTCAAGTCTCTGGTGGCGGCACGCGTGAAGGTCACCACCAAGATTTGATCTAGGGATAGGGGGGGATGGGTCGGACCCTCTTCCAGCAGCAGGCGTACGACCAGATTTTCTACCGCGAAAGTTTTGCCGGTGCCTGCTGAAGCTTCCAGCAGGCAGTGGGTGTGTATGTTCTGCTCTCGGTTGAGGACATTGAATTCAGATATCATATAGCCTAATGCAAGGAGTTTTTATAGGGGCCAAGCTCAAGAACTTGGCACAGTTGTTTTAGGTCGACTCGATACGGAAGTTGCGGGATTCCAAAATAGTCATGTTCCATGCAATGCAGGGCTATATTTTGGATTTTGACTGCTTGTTGGGTTCGGAGGTTTTTTATGCTGTAAGTTATGCTTCCGGTAGTGTGATAAGGACATGCAGGGCAAGGTTCTGCTAACAATATGAGCTCTCGCATGTCTAAGCCGCGTACTTGCCATCGATCATCAATATCCACATGGGAATTTGCTAAGGGTATTTTCCACTGAAGAGAGCCAATGAAAAAGGGTATGGCTTTGGTGATTATCATGTGTACTTTAGCGGTAACTTCAGCACGTGTCACGCCTAGCGAGGTAAGCTCTTGCGTATCAGCTAAGGCTTGGGTGCGGCGCTGATGATAGAGTTCTAAAAATTGCTCTAGAGTTTGGTGGTGTTTGATTTTATGGGGTTGTTGATGGTAATAGGCTGCGAGCTGATGATGAGGTAATTCATGTAAAAGACTGCCTAAGTTATTCACTTGCATATAAGACTCCTACATTAATTTTTTTTACCCGCCGCCCCTGTGCTTTGGGGGAGCTGGTAATTTGGAGGATAGAGCTTAAAAGCTATGATATCAATATGTAAAATATCCATTTTAAGAGCGAGAGAGGACGTGTTATCCGCTAGCTGCATTTTGTCCCGCCAGCCACCCTGTCGTCCAGGCATTTTGAAAGTTGAATCCGCCTGTGATGCCGTCGATATCGAGGATTTCTCCGGCAAAATATAGGCCAGGGCAGATCTTGCTTTCCATCGTCTTAAAATTCACTTCGTCCAAGCTTACGCCGCCGCACGTGACGAATTCTTGCTTATGCGTAGTCTTGCCTTGCATGGTATACTTGTCACCCTGCAGTTTGGCAGATAATAGGGAGAGTTGTTTATGTGATATGTCGCAGAGCTTTTTCTGGCTATCTATTCCGGCAGATTCAACCAACTGTTTCCATAGCTGCTTAGCTAGAGGGAATTCATGCAGGCTGGCAATCATACGTTGCGGGTAGTTTTGTTTACAGGCGATCAGCTTTGCTAACAGGTCGTCAGAAGAATAATCCGGAAGCCAGTTGATAGCAATAGAGGTTTCGTAATGCACATCATGCAGATATCGTGCGCCCCAAGCGGAAGTTTTCAGCACTGCCGGTCCGCTGAATCCCCAGTGTGTGATCAGTAAGGGACCTGAATGTGCCAAGGAAGTATCGGCGATTTTAACTTGCGCATTTTCCACACTGACCCCTGCTAAGTCGCTAAGTGAAAATTGGGGGATATTGAAAGTGAATAACGAAGGAACCGGTGGGATGATGGTATGGCCCAAGGTCTTGGCGAGTTCGAAGCCGTCTTTATTGCCTCCCGAAGCTAAAATGAGTGCGTTACAATCTATCTGTTGACCTGTTGAAAGCTCTAGGGAGAAACCTGGGTCTTTGCGATGGATTTTTTTCAGACCATGCTGCAGGCGGATATCTACCTGGCCTTGCTTGGCTTCGTGCAATAAACAATCGATGATACTTTGCGACAGGTCTGAAACGGGAAAAATACGCCCATCGTCCTCTGTTTTAAGAGCAACGCCGCGTGATTCAAACCAGCGGATGGTGTCAGTGGGTTGAAAGCGATGGAAGGGGCCGAGCAGGGCTTTCTCACCTCGAGGATAGTTTTTCACGAGCAATTTAGGGTCGTAGCAGGCGTGTGTGACATTACATCGCCCGCCACCGGATATGCGCACTTTGGCTAGCAGTGCGTTTGATTTTTCTAACAGAAGAACTTTAGCTTGTGGATTTGTCTGGGCGGCGGTGATGGCGGCGAAAAATCCGGCAGCGCCTCCTCCTATTACGGCAACAGTTAATGAGGGATTCATGTGACTAGGTTTATTAGTTTTTTGATGTTGGATTAATTGACCATTATAGCATGGGCCTTTCATAGAGGTCAATTTGGATGTGGGGTTCAAGCAGTTTCGATTAATTATTTTTTATTGTCTAGGAGTGTGAGTGACTAAATATGCATGCAAATGCATAAATATGTTGCGTGGTAATTCTGTTTATTTTAACATATATATGCACGAAGTTGCATAAATATACATATAAAACGTGTGTCATTAACTAAAAAAACATAAGGATAAAAAATGTCGTTAAATCCAATAACCAGCGCTTCTTTTCACATAGAAGCTCTTCACCCCCAAGCATATGCATTATCAGTGCATTTTTTGGACAAAAATAAACAGAAACTCTCTGAGAAAATATTCACTTTTCTAGCTCCTGTATATGGGCAAGAAACAAAAATATGGGATGTCTACACGCATAATGGCTCCTGTCAAAATAATTCCATCAAGCGAACCGCTAAGTGGTTGAATATGCTGTTTGACCAGGAAGAACTGGCAGAAGTCAAGAATGTCAGCTCCCACATCAAACTTCAAAAGCTCAAGTTTTTCTCGCAAGATGCCTTGATGGCAACGCTGGACTTGCCTCATTCTGAGGATAAAATTCGGTATCTGCCGCAGAAATCTTCGGATCCCAATATTATTCAAAAAGCCGAAGAGGTTGTGTGCGAATTTATCAAAAGCGGCAAATCAGGTGTTTCTCATCCTGCTCAAGAAGTCTTCTCACTATTTAAAACAGACGTTCCTCTGGACTTTGTGTTTTGCGAGGGTAGTTTGAAGAAAGATCTATTAGAACAGGGGGGATTGACCGATGATCAAATGGAATATTTGAATTCTAAGCAGGGCAGTCAGGATTTTTGTGCATGTGCCGAATATTTTATGACTGCCCTCAAGTTGGGTCAATCAGTTCAGGGGATGTTTCCACAATTTAATGTGTTCAATTACGTCAAGCCGGTATCGAACAAATGTGAAGCTTTTCAGCCAGCCGGTACGTGTGTCGTATTCTATCCACAAAAATACCAGCAGATGTATGCATGCGATGGAAATATCGTTCAAGGTCTTGCCTCAGTATATGACATCGCAAGCAGCTACTCTGAACAGACAAAGATCACCACGTTAAAGTATCAATGGAGGTAAACATGAAATATTATTTAGCCGAAGCGTGTGAAAACACCTTTGTATTGGTCGATGCTCTGGAGGGGTCATATGATCCAAAACGCCTATTTTCTGAAGCCTATCACTATTTGATGGCCGAGAATCGCGATGATGCTCTCATCCTCTCGCAAGGGCAATGGGAAGGTGAATACCTGTGCATGCATATGCTTGTGCTTGGACAAGATGGAGCTTTAGGCGAATTTTGCGGCAACGGCTCAAGAGCCTGTGCAGCTTACTTATATGAAAATTATCCCAGTATAAAGCGTTTTGCTCTGAAGACGGTCCATGGAATACACCCTTTGTATAGTTTTGGGAGTGGCGTGTATTCTATCAAGCTGCCGCCTCCTAGCTTTCAGCACAATCCCAAATTTATCGCTTGCCCAAAAAAAATTCAGTCTGAATACCATCTTCATTATGTAGAGATGATGGAGCCTCATCTCATTGTCCAAGAGGAAATGAAGGATGAAGAGCTGTTGGCTTTGGGCAGACACCTGAATAATGATAAGGCGCTGTTTCCTCTAGGGATAAATGTGAATGCCTGCAGTCTTATGAAGGATGGGTCTCTTTTTGTGAAAACCTATGAAAGGGGAGTGCAAAGGTTGACCCGCTCTTGCGGAACGGGGTCGGTGTCTTGTGCTAGTTTATTGTGCAGCTCCGGGCACGTGCGTGTAACTACACCAGGCGGGAGCTTGGATATCTTCGTAGATGAAGACGGCGTGGAGCTTAAAGGGCCCGCCGCCGTTTTTGATACAGATAGAAAAGCGCTAACGGGCTGATGGTCAAGGCATTTCCTATGCAGATCATATACAAATACTTTAGGTGACTGCCGATATCCACGTTGTCAGGGGGAATAAAAGTGACCGCAATAGTGGTCATGCAGCCGATCAATCCCAACAGGGAAACAGTCCACATCCCCCAGCCATTTCCCGGGATTTTAAATGCTCTGGCCCGCTTCACATAGGCATAATGCAATTTCAGTCCCGAACAAAACATCAAAATATACATGATCATATATAGCTCTGTGCTCAGGGCAGTCAAAAACCAATAAAAGCCATTGATCGTAGGTTCCAGTAAAAAGACCAGGCAGAACAAGCTCACCAAAACACCTTGCGCAAGCAAAATATTATAAGCCACACCGGCTTTGTTCTTTCGGGTAAAAAACGGCGGTAGAAAGCCGAATTCAGCTGCGTGCAGCAATCCTTTGGCAGGTGAGATCAGCCAGTTGATCATAGTGCCTGTAGAGCCAATGACAATCAACAGGGTCAGGACGGGAGTCAGGGATTGCAGTCCAAAGGCATTGAAAAATCCGCTAAAAACTTGCATCACGCCGGATATCAGGTTGATCTCCTTTTCGGGGAGCACGGCGGCGATGGAAAGAGAGCCCAGCATCATGGATAGAAAAATGAATAGCGTGGCAAAGGTAACCGCTCTGGGAAAGTTCTTTTGAGGGTCTTTGATGTCGTTGACGTGTACTCCGGAGAGCTCCATGCCCAAGAATGAAGCCATAATGGCTATCAAGGATACCCATCCCGTGGACTGATGAAGTGGGGGTATTAAGTTATGGGCATTTAATTCAATCTGCATCGGACGCCCGCTCATCACCCAAACAGCACCCAAGCCCATCAAAAAAATTAATGGCAGCATGGTGCCTATAACGCAGCAGACGTTATTCACCATGGCCGAGATGTGAATTCCTTTCAGATTAATTAAAGTGAGTGCCCAAAAAATGGTCAAGATACAGGTGATGAGATAGCCTTTGTGTTGGGCAAGGTCCGGATCGATTAAGTAAGCTAAAGTCCCGGCAATAAACGATAGCATAGCAGGATACCACACCATAGTGTTGATCCACTGCAGCCAGATGGCCGCCATCGCCCAACGCTTACCGAAGGCTTGGTTGACCCACTGATAGATGCCGCCATTTTCGGGAAAGGTAGCCGATAATTCTGCTGCCACCAGAGCGGTAGGAATGAGGAATACCAATGCCGATAGCAGGAAGAAAAAGATCAGAGAGCTGCCAAATAAGGCGGCAGAAGGCAGGTTCCGGATGTTATCGATCGACGCTATGATCAGGATAACTAAAGAAAAAGAAGATATTTTTTTTGTCATAATTCACCTAAAAAGATGAATTAATATTAACAATATGTGAAATATTATGCAATGTTAAACCTTGAGCAAATCGCGGATTTCCTGACAAAGTTTGTGGATGTCTTTGACGGACTTGGGAGCGACAAAAATAGTATCGTCACCGGCCACGGTACCTAAGACCTCTGTCGTCATCTGAATATAGTCCAATATACGGGCAACCATGGAGGCGGAACCCGGGCTGGTGAAGACCACCACCAAGGTCTCATTAGCCACGACATCTAAGATTAATTCGCGTATGGAAGTATCCATGGTCGGCGGGGCTGGTTCTCTGGGAAGTGAGTAAACTGTTTGCCCCTTGGCATTCACGATCTTTACCGCTCCGATTTTTCGCAGAAGCCGGGATACTTTGGATTGGTTGACTTCGTACCCCTTTTCTTCAAGAACTTGGCAGATGTTTTCTTGTGTGCTGGCCTCACGTCCGAGAAGAAGGTCTTTTAAAGCCTCTGCAAGAGATGGTGTTTCGGCAAGGTGTTCTTTTTTGTGTGTCATAAAATCTCAAGGTAGAGAGGTTATCGCAAAAATGCCTAATCAATGCTGTATGCAGTGACAGAAAAACCAGACATCGCGCTAATAATTACAGGTGTATAAAGAGGCAGCATAGCAGAATCGGGGGATAAAACGGTACACATTTTGCAGCTCCAATAATGAACCTATTGCATAATTAATCTCTTTGCCTTTGCTATTACCCATTTTATTAGAAAATTGATTATAAGACATCCTTATTGCTTCAAGTTCAACGCAGAGGGCACGGAGGCGCAAAGAC